>NZ_CP029487.1:929464-1239286 GCF_002441855.2 Eubacterium maltosivorans
GAGAATATTACGGATGACCATATCGATGGTATCGCGGCCTGCCTGGAAGAACTTACCTACGACGCCGCCAACGCCTTTACCAAGCCGCACGATAATGCTTTCTTTCTTTTCTCCTTTAGCGCTTTCCTTCTTTTTGCTTTCTTCTTTTTCCTGTTTTTCCTGCTGGATTGTTTTTTCTGTGGCGATGGGTGCTTCAGAGCCATCTGCCAGCTGAATATTGTCCGGCTTTACGCCCGACACATAAATATCCTCAGTGATAAACTTAGCTAATGGGCCGCTCTGACCTACTGAAGTAATGTTAATAGTCGGTATCTGCTTTTTAGGGTAAACACCGCATCGTGCCGTACCACCACAGTCAATGACCACGCAGGCGAATTCATCATCAGGAACACCGGTCGAGAAGCCGTCAACTGCCGTCGCTCCGGTTAGCTCCGCAATTCTCTTCGTAAGCGGGTCAATACCGCCGCCTGTAACAGAAACGATCTTACTGCGCTTTTCGGTTGGCTGGATAACCAGCGGGCCACCCCAGCCTGAAGAACCCTTTGATACTTTAACGGCTTTATACATTTGCGTTTTCCCCCTTTTTCATAAATTTAATGGTCAATCTTTCGCAGATAATCCCGCGGATCAGTATTACGATAACACCAACGATAAAGTAGCGAATCGCCAATGGTCCAAGATCTTTGCCTAAGGTTGTGAGCCCTGCCGCAATCCCGCCGTAAACAAAGTATTCACCAGCGTTTGCATGGGGGAACAGACCTGTGATTGGATGACAGAAGGACACTGCCGCATCATAAAATGCAGGCTTGTATTTTTCATCCAGGAAACGCCCCATTGTGTAAGCCATTGGGTTACACAGGAAAAACATTGACAGGATTGGCAGCAGCGTATACCTGAGTAAAAAGTTTTTACTGCAGATAATTCCCAGCTTATCAACCTTGTCCTGGCCGATGATCGCGATCAGAGCATTAACCGCTGTGATCAGACAAACAAGCGTTGGAATGATTCCGGTGATGTAGCCAACAAACTGTTCACCCCCGATTTGAAACAGCCCAATGAATGAAGTCGCTAAATTTGATAAGAATTCCATAATTACCTCCTCGTTCTTTTCTTTTTTAATAATCGCTGTTATGTAAGCGGAACTACCGCAATCTACATACAGCTCATTATTTACATTGACTCTTTAGCCGTAAGTTGTCCAGTACATTCAAGCATTCGTTTTTTATTCTCCGTTTGTGTATCTTCTACAGCAAGTCTTTTCTCGATAGACTCTACAGCCTGAATCAGGGCTCCCTTTTTTTTAGTCATTTCTTCCGGATCATAGGGATGTCTCCGTCTTCTACGCCGAAATTCTTTAGCATCTTCTTCCAGACCAATTCTTTTTAAATCTGACAGACTCTTTCCGAGCATGATTTCTTTTGTTTTAAACCCTGCAAAGATTGTAATCCCCTTCATCTGACGGTAAGCTACCACCTGGTCTTTACGCCTGCTATAAGACACAATCAAAATTTGTCCTGCCTTCAGCCCTCCTTTCGTATGCCCAATACCAATGGTACCGGTCCCTCTTAGCTTACCCAGTTCCCGTTGATAGCGCTTTATCTGAAATAGACTGAGTATCATCTGAAGTGCCATCAACGCAAATACAACTAAAAACAATAAATTTCTTTGCATTTTCCTTTACCCCTTTTTTGTTTTTTAAGTCCAAATGCCTTTATTTTTGTCTTTTGTTCCTGGCTTTAGTTGAATTATATAATGCACATTTGTAAATGTCAATCAGTTATTTTGTTTTTGACAGTATCTTTATTTATCAAAATTTATATAATTTTGGCTTAATTTAGCCGAATGTACTCGTTTTCTTTCGCATTATTTGTCTTATTTGTTAAAATAACGTCATTTTAGATTAGTGTTTTATAATTTACAAATGATAATTTAAAGATGTTATTTATTTAACAATCATCGATAATTTACAAAAACAAAAAACACTTTATATAAATTTTGTTCTTAACTGTTTTAGGAAGAAAAAAAGCGCCACATTCTCATCAAAACAGAGAACGTGGCACCTCTTATATTTTATTAATAGCTATTCGCCAATCACGCAGACCTTACATTTTCTTGGTCTTGGGCGCGAGCAGTCAAAATCAACAAAATAAGCATATCCCGTCACACCAACGCCAAGATTTCCTTTTTCCACATCAAAAACCTCACTTGAGCCAATAATCGTCGCCTTCAGATGAGCATCACAATTGAAAAGCTGTGTTCGGTCACCCCCCGGAAGATAAGTTTCAGCATTCGGCCAGGATTCAACCTCTCGATAATGTTCTTCACCCGGATAAAGATACTGGTCCGCTGTTTCATGCTTCGGAAAAATTTTATTAAGCCCGTTATTCAGATCGACCTGCAAAAATTCATCCCCTTCTTCGGTATAATCGTGGACAAACTCCTCAAAAAAAACGGCACAGGTTGTATGCGGTGAGGAGACAGCACAGATACCGTCCTGAATACCACTCTCCTGAATAATTTTTTTTAGTTGTGGCGTAATGTCAAAATAAGTTGGTCTGCCACCGTGAGATTCCAGTTCAATTTGTTCTTTATACATCTTCATTGCATTGTTCCCCTTTCTTCTCTTTATCGGCCTTTGCCATGGCTTCTGCCATATCGCGTACCATCCGGGCCGGATCTGGCGCGCCGATAATCCCAGAAGTCGCACCGGTACCATCCGCGCCCAGCTTAATAATATTGTAAACATCCTCTGGAGAATTAACGCCTGAGGCGATCATGATCATAATTTCCGGATTCACGGCATGAATTTGTTCAGTTGTTTCCAGCACATAGCTGTCATCCGCCGTTTCTCCAGTGCCGATAAGGTCTGTTGGTTCAGACAATAAAATATCAGGCTTCATTTCCGCAATCGCCCTTGATTCTACAACCGAGTCCGCACAGACAACCGTGAGCATCTCAAGTTCTTTTGCACGGTTCATTGCAGCGTAGAGCTCTGCCACTGTACAGCTGTTCTCTGCGTGATTCAAAAAAACAGCTTCTGCTCCCGCAGCTTTTAAAGATTCTGGCAGCACATGTCCCATACCTCTTCCCGGACGCAGTGACTCCATATGCTGAGCTGTCACAATAATATTTTTGGTATTTTCTGCAATATAGCGAATATCCGCAAAGGGACAGGTAAAGAAAATTTCAACTCCGGTATCCTCTGCCACCTTGTCGGCGGCTTTGGCCAATTCTAAGCTTTTTTCACCATAAAGGTAGGATTTTGGGTTCACGATCAAAAAAGGCGTTCTTACTTTTCTCATTATCTATACCTCCACTGTTTTAGTCTCAAAAACACCATAATAATGCTCAAGGGTCTTCTGCATGCCCTCTTTGGAAGCCCTTTTAACATCCAGATAATTATCAGGTTTTTGTTTATTCAGGTTTTCCATAGCGCCGGCCAGAAAGTCAGAAAAAATGTTAATCTTAGAAATGCCGCTTACGGCGCACTTGTTCAAATTATCATCGCCAGACGAGGAACCGCCATGAAGAACCAGGGGTGTGCTTACTGCCGCAGCTATTTCTTTTAAACGGCCGAAGTTAATCTCAGGAATTCCTTTATACATGCCGTGGGCTGTCCCGATCGAAATCGCCAGGGAATCAACATTTGTCGCTTTAATAAAGTTTTCAGCATCCTCTACCGTGGTATATTTTGAGTCTGTTTCATCATGATTCTCATAGTTTTCTCCAGCGCCTACATGTCCGATTTCTGCCTCTACTACCACACCTCTCGGGTGCGCGTAATCAATAATCTCCTTCGTTCTTGCAACATTGATATCAAAGCTTTCCATCGAAGCATCAATCATAACTGAAGAAAAACCCAGATCAATCGCTTTTTTAATTAATTCCGGTGTCGCACCGTGATCCAGATGTAAAACCACCGGAATACTTGCAGCTTCGGCATATTTTTTGCCAACAAGGGCTGCATCCTCCAGATTAATGTCTTCTCCCAGATGGCTTTCCGCCAAAGCCAGAATAAGAGGAAAGCCTAGTTTTTCCGCTACCTCCACATGCCATTTCAACGATTCTAAATCAATAAAATTAGCTGCTGGTATTGCAAAATGCTTCTCTTGAGCTTTTTTAAACAATTCCTTTGATGTTACTAACATAATTAATCCCTCCATAGAATAAAAGCTGGCGATATCCGCCGCTAAACAGGCAAAAGGTGAGCTCTCCTTTTTTATAACATATGTTCCTGTAAGTCTTTTTTGTTCTTGCCTACTTATGATTATATGTGTTTTTTATTTTTTGTCAAATTTTAAACTCCAATTAATAATTATTTTAAGAAGTGACATCTATTTTTTACATTTGTTTATTTATTTATTTTTTGATATTTCTTTTTTTCTAATCAAACACCTGATTTTCCTTTTATATAAGCCGATTTTCAAACAAATATGTTTTTTCTTTAAAAATAAAAAATATATCTTTATTAGCAATCAGAACGTTTGTAAAATATTTTTAGTTTTTATTTTTACGTTTTTAAATTATTTTAACTTTTCTTTATTTTCTTTTTATCGTTTATTCTATTTAAAACATTTGTTAAATTACAATTAAAAACAATGGTTTTTCTAAGGAAGCTGTGTTAAAATTCAAATGAACTGATACATAGAATCGAGGAGTTTTCAATGAAAAAAAACATTATTGAGGATGAACGTATGATGCTGCGCGTCAGCGATATGTACTACAATAAAAACATGAGCCAGCAGGATATTGCCAATAAGCTATCCATTTCCCGTCCTACCATTTCCAAACTGTTAAGCGCTGCCAGAGAACACGGTATTGTTACCATTACCGTATCGGACACCACTGGACGTAAATACTTTCAGCTGGAACAGCTATTAGAAGAAAAATATGGATTGAAAGAGGTTTTCATTGTAGAAACCCTAGAGGACACAGCCGAAACCAAAGCGCTTATGGGCAAAGCCGCCGCTCAATATCTTTCACGAATTATACGTGACGGCGATGTTATTGGCGTTACCATGGGGACTACAGTCGCGCAGATTGCGCCTCACGCCAATAATTCCTACCACTCTAACCTTACCTTTGTCCCTTTGATTGGAGGCATTGGCACTGTCGCCACTGAACTACACAGCAACTATATTGCTGAATCCATGGCCCGCGCATTTGGAGGTATTTATTATCCGCTTCATGCTCCTGCCATGATCTCCAGAAAAAACACGAAAATTGAGTTGATGAAAGAAAACAGTATTCAACGCGTTTTTAAAAAGGCTAAGCGCATGGACATCGCGATTTTAGGTATTGGCGCACCTACCAGCAATTCTACCATTATAAAAACCGGTTACTTTACCCCAGAAATGTTTGAAGAGATTCGCGAACAGAAAATGTGCGGTGATATCTGTATGGTTTTCTATGACGAAAACGGTAATATCGATAAATTTGAATATAATGAAAAAATGATGTCCATTGACCTAGGCGTGCTCAAAAACACGAAATACTCTATCGGTGTCTGCGGCGGGGTTGACAAGCCGGTTGCCATTTCCGGCGCCATTAACGGCGGTTATATTAATGTGCTGATTACCGATTATGCTTGTGCACAGATTCTGGACCGTATGAAAAGTGAATAATTTTTTACAACATAAAAGGGTGACCGCCCGAAACGGGCGGTCACCCTTTTATCGCTACTTCCTGTAACGCGTATGGATATTACGGATATCACTTTTAATTTGGGCTACCAGATCGCCGAGATTATCAAATTTAATTTCACCACGCACTCTCTCCTTAAAAGTCAAGGTAACGTAATCACCGTAAATATTCTCATCAAAATCATAAATGTAGGTTTCAATACTATAGGGATGCTTTTCAAAAGTGGGATTAAACCCTAAATTAGTAAGCCCATCGTGTTCCTGGCCACGAACCCTTATCTTTGTATAGTAAACACCACTGCTGGGAAGAATGACTTTTTCTTTCATTTTCAAATTGGCAGTAGGAATATCAAAGGTATGCCCAAGACCTTTCCCTTTTACAATGGTCCCCTCAATGCTGTAATCCCGGCCTAAAAAGGTCGATACTTCATTTACTTTTCCCGTGCCGATGAGCTCCCGAATCAGGGTGCTGCTAACTGATTGTCCGTCGATAATACACGGCGGAATAACGGTCACCCCAAAGTTAAAACGCTTTCCAAACTCTGTGAGCATCTGGATATCCCCTTCGCCTTTAAAGCCAAAGCTATAGTTAAAACCGACCACAATATGAACAACATTATACTTTTGCAGCAAATAGTCCCGTATAAAAGCTTTTGGACTGTAGCACATCAGCTGATCATTAAAAGGATTCAAAAAAACATAATCAATTCCCAAGTCTTTCATAATCCGGACTTTTTCTTCATTCGTGGTAATAAGCCACGGTGAGTATGCTGGGAAAATATGGGTCAGCGGATGCTCTGCAAAGGTCATGACACCACTGGCACAATTCAGTTCTTTTGCTTTTTTGATGGTGGCATTAATAAGCTCCTGATGCCCCAAGTGCACACCATCAAAGAAGCCAAGAGCCAATACAATTTTTTCATTTGGATTAATTTCGGTATTCATGGTTATTCTCCCTAAAACATTTTAATTGGCTGAACATAGGGTTCCTCGCCAGCACAAAACCGGCCAATACCTACAAATTCTTCCTGGTCATAGAGACGCAGAATTTCACTGTCTTCAAAGTCCGCAAAATTTTCTACAGCATTCCACTGATACAAACGGTTGCCGCTCCTCAGAAAACGGCCGCCCCGTTCGTTGGCCGCTACCATTCTGAACTTTTCCAGCGCATACTCTGGCTCATGAAAAAAGCACTGGGCACGGCCGACCAGCATTAAATTTTTAAGCTGGGATAAGTGCAGTGCATTCTCTATTCTAAAATCCCCAACCCTTTTACGGTAAAGGTCTCCCATACAGGCTGCCGTCCCCAATTTTTTACCGATATCGCGGCAAAGAGAACGGATATATGTACCTTTAGAGCATTCTACAACAAAACGTGCCTTATAAGGCAGTTCACCCATCTCTATTGCTTCTATCCGGCTGATATGGATAGACCGCGGCGGTATTTCAACCTTCTCGCCCGCTCTTGCATAGTCATAAAGCTTACGCCCATTGATTTTTAAGGCTGAATAAATGGGCGGTACCTGCATACTGTCTCCCTCAAAAGATTTAAGTACTTTTAAAAATTCTTCTTTGGTGAAGTGTACCGGCTCCTCTGCGGTCACCGTCCCTGTGCAGTCACAGGTATCCGTTTCCTGACCGAACAAAATTTCCGCCTCATAAACCTTATCAAGATCATTTAAATATTCTACTGCTTTAGTGGCTTTACCCACACATAAAACAAGCACTCCCTGGGCATTAGGGTCCAGCGTCCCCGTATGTCCGATTTTTTTAGTGTGTAATATCTGCCGGGCCTTAAAAACAACATCGTGTGATGTCATTCCTTTTTCCTTATAAATATTGAGATAACCGTTTAGCTCACTCATATATCTTCTTCATGCTTCCTGTAGTACTCGATCACTTCGATCAGTTCTTTTTTCAGCGCTTTCAGGTCTCCTTTAAAGGTAAATCCCGCGGCGCGCATGTGGCCTCCGCCTCCGTATTTACGGGCAATCAATGAAACATCAATTTTAAATGGCGTCTTTGAGCGGAGTGAAACACGGTAAATACCGCATTCTACTTCTTTTACTGTCGCAGACAGCTGAACGCCGATAACATTCATACCAATATTGGCAACATCGTCCGTTATCTGGACAGGGCCCCCATATTTACAAATATCAGCATAGCTTAAAAAGATCCATGCCAGGGTATTGTCTTCATACAACTGTAACGAGTCTACCGCCTTGCCATACAGCTTCATTTGGGCATAATTTTTCTCGCTGTGAAGCCGTTTGGACAACACCGCGAAATTATCCCGCTTTTCATAAAGACGGCTTAAAATCTGATGGGTCTCGGCAGTAACATTGGCAAACTGAAAGCTGCCGGTGTCGGTAGAGATACCAGTAAAAACAGCCTCAACCATCTCAGGATCCAGTTCAACGCCCAGAGCATCTAAAATACGAAAGACCAGTTCAGCAGTAGCGGCAGTTATCTCTAAAAAATTAATGTCGCCATACCCCTGATTGGTGGCGTGATGGTCTATGACCATGGTCGTCCGCGCATCCACCATCGGGACTGGCTTAAACGCATATTCTATTGTTGAACAATCCAGAAAAGTTACAACGTCATATTCATCCCGAAGCTCATCTTCAAAATAGCGGCTTTCACTGAAAAACTGAAGCTTATCCTCTAAAGGCGTTTCGATGTAATAATCGACATTCTTCCCCAGGGCTTTAAGGCCTTTTCCAAAGGCAATAGCAGACCCGATGGCATCGCCATCGGGTTTATTATGCACGAGAATCAAAAAGCTCTGATTCTCTTTTATACAATCAAGAATCTCTGTCGGTACCTTCTTCATCCTCAGATGCTCCTTTATCTTTTTTTAGACTTGCTAAAATACTGTCGATATGCATGCCATATTCTACAGAATCATCTAATTTGAAAGTAAGCGCCGGAATGGAGTGAACCTTAAGCACTTTCCCAAGGTTTGCCCGCAAAAAGCCTTTTGCATTATCTAAGAGTCCCAGGACTTCTTCTTTTTCTTCGGGCGTTCCGAAAATACTGACATAAACCGTTGCAGTTTTGAGATCAGGCGCCGCCTTAACATTTGTAATACTAAGCGTATCACGATTAAAACGGCTGTCCTTCATTTTTTGTTGAATGATCAGACTCAGCTCACGTTGAATCTGACCATTAATTTTTTCTATACGATGTGATGCCATAATAGCACCCCCTTTATTTTACAGTTCTCTTGCCACGGCTTCCATGACAAAAGTTTCGATAACATCACCGATCTTGATATCATTGTATTTATCAATGCCGATACCACATTCGTACCCACTGGCAACCTCTTTGACATCATCCTTAAAACGTCTTAAGGACGCGATTTCGCCTTCAAACACGACGATACCATCGCGAATAATCCGAACCTCATCGTTTCTGGATATCTTACCATCCGTGACATAGGAACCGGCAATCATGCTGCCATTAGGTATCTTAAACACTTCTCGGACTTCGGCATTCCCGGTAACTTTTTCAACAAATTCCGGTGCCAGCATCCCTTCCATGGCTTTTTTGACATCTTCGATCGCATCGTAGATGACACGATATAAACGGATATCCACTTCTTCGGTTTCTGCCGCCGCCAGCGCATTTTTATCAGGACGCACGTTAAAGCCAATGATAATTGCATTGGAGGTAGACGCCAGCATAACGTCTGTCTCGTTAACCGCGCCAACTGCACCATGGATCACATTAATACGTACATCATCTGTGTTCAGTTTTTCAAGCGACTGCTTGATCGCTTCAATGGAACCCTGAACATCCGCCTTGATAATGATATTGATATCCTGAATCTGCCCTTCCTGAATCTTTGTAAACAGGTCATCCAGAGACAGGCGCATCTTAGCCTGACGGGCATCCTTTTCCATTTCACGGCGTTTTTCTGCCAGCTGTCGTGCTTCTTTTTCATTTTCGAGCACGATAAAGTCATCCCCTGCCACAGGAATATCCGACAAACCGGAAATTTCAACCGGAGTGGATGGACCAGCTTTTTTAATGCGCTTGCCCTTATCATCGATCATAGTACGAACTTTACCATAGGTCATACCTGAGATAATGGAGTCTCCCACGTGCAGTGTCCCCTGCTGTACCAGAAGACTGGCAGTTGCGCCCTTTCCTTTTTTAACCTGAGCCTCAATAACGCTTCCACGGGCTGCACGCTTAGGATCTGCTGTCAACTCGCCCATTTCGGAAACTAACAGTACCATTTCCAGCAGCGTATCGATATTTTCGCCTTTTTTGGCTGAAACCGGCACAGCGATAACATCACCGCCCCATTCTTCGACTACCAGATTATGCTCTGTTAATTCCTGTTTAACACGCTCAGGATTGGCGCCTTCTTTATCAATTTTGTTAATCGCAACAATGATCGGAACGCCGGCCGCCTTGGCATGGTTAATGGCTTCCACAGTCTGCGGCATGACGCCATCGTCAGCTGCTACCACCAGAATGGCGATATCGGTCATCTGCGCCCCTCTGGAACGCATGGCGGTAAAGGCCTCATGGCCTGGTGTATCGATAAAAGTGATGGATTCACCATTGATGGTAACCGTATATGCACCAATATGCTGAGTAATCCCGCCAGCTTCACCGGCTGTAACATTTGCTTTACGGATACGGTCTAAGAGGGAGGTCTTACCATGGTCAACGTGACCCATAACAGTAACAACCGGCGGACGCTTAACTTCGTTTCCGGTATCTTCTTCGTCGTATTCTTCCAGAATTTTGGTGACGACATCCTCCATTTTAACAGCTTTAACTTCATAGCCCAGCTCAGACGCCACAATTTCAGCGGTTTCATAATCAATCTGCTGATTAATGGTCGCCATGGTACCTGCCATCATTAAAATTTTAATAATTTCGGTCGCGCCAACATCCAGAATTTCTGCCAGCTCTCCAACGGTTACCAATTCAGGAATCTCAAAGACCTGATTCTTCATCTTTTCAGTCTTCTTCTCATCCTTCATCTTTTTGTAAACACTGCGGGCCGTTTTCCCTTTTTTGCTGTGATCTCTTACTTTAGCGGGCTGATTATTATTGTTATTATTTCTTTTCTGGTTTTTATTTTTGCGGTCTGGCTTGCTGTTATTGGGCACAGTCTGGCCTTTGGCATTATTGGGACGATTGTTATTATTGCTTCCGTTGTTTCCCTGTCCGCTGGTATTTCTCTTTTGCTGGTTCTGGCCGTTATTCCCATTTCTCTGGCCATCTGACGGACGGCGGTTCTGAGGTGCATTGTTGTCCCTTTGCTGAGGCTTTCTTTCCTGCTGCTGAGGCTTTCCCTGCTGAGGTTTGCGCTCTTGCTGCTGAGGCTTGGACTGCGGCTGCGCTTTAGGCTGGGACTTGTTGTCCTGCTTTGACTGCTGAGGCTTCTGGGCCTTTGCTTCCTGTTTCGGCGCTGCTGCTTTAGGTGCTGCTTTTGGCTGTTCCTTAGTATCTTCACCTTTTTTGTATTCTTTTCTGAAATCAGTTACCTGTTGTTCTGTTAACACACTCATGTGATTTTTTACGGGAATATTATGCTTATTTAAGATATCGACAAATTCCTTACTGGGAACGTCGTATTCGCTTGCTAATTGATAAACTCTTAACTTTGACATATAATTCCTCCCTTCAATTGTTTTTATTTGTTCATAGATCTCTCCATAGCTGTATTTTTCATCTGCCGTTATGGCCTATGACAGCTGTTCTTTTATTTTTTGACGCACTTCTTCGACGGTATCTTTGTCGATTGGCCGTTTAAAAGCTTTTTCAAGAATATTTTTACTCAGAAAAGCGTCCAGACATTTGGGGTCATCACAGATATAGGCACCCCGCCCGTTGGCTTTTCCCGTTGGATCATAGAATATTTCATTGTCTTTATTGCAGACAATACGCAATAGATTTTTCTTCTCAATTTTTGAATGACAAACCACGCAGGTTCTTACGGGCATTTTTTTCATTGCTTCCTCCTGCACACATTATAATATTATATCACAGAGATATGGGATAAATCTTTACTTATTCAAAAAAGTCATCCAAATCCTCTAATTCGTCCGTCATTACCAGATCGTCCAGTACATTATCGAGGCTTTCGGCATTATCTTCATCAATCTGAATGTCCAGTACCTCGTCCAATTCATTTTTCAGCTCATCCAGAATATCCTCTTCTTCTCCCACGTGTGTATAATCCGCGTCAAAGTCAGGGTTTTCTGCCAGCATACGCTCATAATCACTTTTGCTCTTGATATCAATTTTCCAGGATGCCAGCTTTGCCGCCAGCCGCACGTTTTGCCCCTCTTTGCCAATGGCCAGTGATAATTGAAAATCATCAACAACAGCAATAGCGGTTTTTTCGGTTTTATTCGGCAGAATCCGGTAAATCTTTGCAGGACTCAGGGCGTTAGACAGGTATTCACGTACATCATCGCTGTATTTAATAATATCAATCTTTTCACCGTTCAGCTCATTAATAATGTTCTGAACCCGGATTCCCTTTTGTCCAACACAGGCCCCAACCGGATCAACCGACGAATCATTGGCTTTAACGGCAATCTTGGTTCTCGAGCCTGCTTCTCTGGAAATAGACACAATGTCTACAATCCCATCATAAATTTCCGGCACTTCGGTCTCAAAAAGCCGCTTGACCAGACCCGGGTGTGTTCTCGACAATCTGAGCTGCGGCCCTTTAGTGGTCTTGCGTACCATGAGCAGATAAACCTTCAGACGCTGTCCTGGGTAGTATTTTTCTCCAGGAACCTGTTCCATTGGCGGCATACAGCCTTCACTGTTTCCAATATCTACAAATACATTGCCACGCTCAATACGGTTGATGATCCCGGTCATTACCTCATCCTGGCGTTCCAGGTATTCATTATAAACCATATTGCGTTCAGCTTCCTTTATTCGCTGAACAATGAGCTGCTTTGCATTCTGAGCTGCAATTCGTCCAAAATCTCTTGGGGTGATAACCTTACGGTAGACATCTCCAACTTCATAGGTCGGATCAATCTCACGCGCCTCTTCGAGGGATATCTGTGTTTCCAGATTTTCGACATCTTGGACAATATCGCGGGTTGCATAAACGGTAATTTCTCCCGTATCACGGTCGAGCTTTACATCCACATCCTGCACATTGCCATAATTTTTTTTGTAGGCGGATTCGATGGATACCTCAATGGCGTCGATCAGTTCCTCCTTGTCGATGTTCTTTTCTGCTTCTAAAGCATCAAGAGCTCTCATAAACTCTGCATTCATAATTATTCGCCTTCCTAAAATTCAATTTCCGGAGCAACCTTGGAAACAGCAGACATTTCCAGCTCCATCATTTCTTCAGAGTCAAGCTGTAGGGTCAGCGTTGCACCATTGTAACCTTTGAGGATACCGCTTAACTGTTTACTGCCATTCACCGGCGCATAGAAATTGACCACAATGCGTTTATCCATATTGCGGACAAAATCCTTCTCCTTTTTTAAGGGACGGTCAATTCCCGGAGACGAAACCTCCAACAGGTAGCTCTGCTCAATGGGGTCTTTTTCATCCATCAGGTCACTGAGCTTACGGCTGACCGCTTCGCAGTCATCCAGCCCAATGCCGTTCGGCCCATCTATGTAGGCAGTTAACACCCAGTCTTTTCCGGCCTTTTCAAAGGTAACATCAACGCACTCATAGCCCTCAGCTTCCACCACCGGTGCAATGAGTTCCTCCAGCATTGATTCCTTGGATTGTTTTTTCATATATTCTCCTAAATTTTAATAAGCTTCAGAAAACACACAAGAGTGGGTTTCCCCACTCTTGTGAAAGACTTATTTAGTTTCACAAATAAAACCAAGATGGTTTCAGTTGACAATCAAATCACTTCTGGCTAAACTGCCATGATCTCCGCTTCTTTTTCCTTCAGCACACCCTCGATGTTTTTCACTTCATCATCGGTTAGCTTCTGAATTTCCTTTTCGCCCTGGTGCAGCTCATCCTCACTGATCAGGCCTTCCTTTTCAGCGTCTTTCAGATCCTGTACGGCTTTACGGCGTATATTACGCATGGCAACCTTACATTCTTCACCATATTTCTTGGTTAATTTAACCAGCTCTTTACGGCGTTCTTCTGTCAGTTCCGGCACAATCAGACGAATGATTTTACCGTCATTCGATGGGTTAAAGCCCAGATCCGCAGTCAAAATAGCTTTTTCGATCGCAGAGATCGAGGTGCTGTCATAGGGCTGAATGGTGATCATACGCGCTTCAGGCACTGCCACGCTTGCCAGCTGGTTGATGGCTGTCGCCGCTCCATAATAATCAACCGTAACTTTATCAAGAATATGAGGGTTCGCACGGCCTGCTCTCAGACCTCCTAAACTCTCATTTAAGTTATTCAGGGCTTTCTGCATTTTATCATTGGCTCTGTCTTTAATTTCGTTTAACATTATTCTGCCTCCTCGATAATTGTTCCGATGGTTTCGCCGCGAACGGCTTTTAAAATATTTTCCGGCTGGTCCAAGCCGAAAACAAGGATTGGTATTTTATTATCCATACACAGGGTAATGGCTGTGGAATCCATAACCTTTAATCCCTGGTTAATAACGTCAATATAAGTCAGACGATCATATTTTTTAGCGTCTGGATTCACTTCCGGATCGGAGTCATAGACTGCGTCCACACTTTTGGCCAAAAGAATCATCTCTGCATCTACCTCGGCTGCTCGCAACGCCGCTGTAGTGTCTGTTGTAAAGAATGGATTGCCTGTTCCGGCTGCAAAAATAACCACGCGTTTTTTTTCCAGATGTCTGACTGCTTTGCGGCGTATATAAGGTTCAGCTACTTCTTTCATTTCGATGGCGGTCTGTACCCTTACCGGCACACCCATCTGTTCCAAAACATCCTGAAGTGCCAGCGCGTTGATAACAGTGGAAAGCATTCCCATATAATCGGCAGTCGATTTATCCATTCCCTCGCCAAAACGGCCTCTCCAGAAATTGCCGCCGCCTACAACAATCGCGATCTCAACATCCTGCTCAAAAACCTCTTTTACAGATTCACAGATACGCTGTACCGTCGGTGGATCAATGCCAAAGCCAACCTTACCAGACAGGGCTTCGCCGCTCAGCTTGATAATAATTCTTTTATATTTCGTCTCCATATAATCCCCCTTTTATTCTTAGTTTGATTATACCTCAGAAGCCCCTTTTTTTCAAGACAGGCTCAAGAATAACCCAAACTGTAAAAAAAGAACACTTTCGTGCTCTTTATCACAAATCTATTCAGGTACCGTTTGTATCGGCTTACCTTTATGCCAAAGAGCCGACACAATCATAAACTGTCTAATATACAGTCATAATGAACATTTATATTATAACTTAAAGCAGGCGCTTGCGTCAAGCTTCTTTCACAAGAAATTAGCAAAAACAGCTTCATCATTTATCAGCGCTGTTCTTTTTGAAAAATACTGTAACGAGATGAGAAAGGCCGTTTACCAATGGCCATCTTTTTTCCGTTATCATTCCTGACACATTTTGTTAAAATACGCTCTATGCCAAAGGCAATCACCAATACTGCCCCAAATAGCAGAAGCGCCCCGGTATTCAGAGCCATCTCCAATCCCAGCAGATGGCTGAATAAAAAGACTGCTCCAAAATAACCAGCCGCCATTGTGACCACAACAAACAAACGCAGCTTTGTAAAAGGCATGTTATTTTTTATGACAGCCTGCATACTGAGTAAGCCTGCCAGTAAATAAAGTATGGTTGTTTTCTCGACCATTCCGATTTGAACCACACCCAACACTGCTGCGAAGTTTATCAGCAAAAACGCCGCGATAATGGCCACTGCATTCGGCAGAGCTTTTCGCAAAGCTGATGGCAGAAACCGTTCTCTGATCCTCCGTCCATCTGCTTCAAAGGCTGTTACAAATGAAGGATAAGCTTCTATCGCTGCATCGATCAGTGTAATCTGGATCGGCAGAAAAGGAAACGCAATGTTAGTCAAAACGCAAATGAACGTCAAGACCACCGAATAAATCGTCTTGATAAAAAAAACCCCCGCGGCACGGGTAACATTATTCACCACACGCCGCCCCTCCAACAAAAGTCCTGGCAGCGCCGAAAAGTCTGATTCTAGCAAGACCACCTGTGCAGCCTGCCTGGCCGCATCGCTTCCATTTCCCATAGCAATGGAGCAGTCAGCCTCTTTCAAGGCCAAAAGGTCATTGACGCCGTCGCCCGTCATTGCGACAGAATGCCCTTCAGCTTTTAATGCCTGAACCAGTTTCTTTTTCTGCTGGGGCGTGGTTCTTCCAAACACCGTATATTTTTCTGCAATTTTTCTAAAATCTACATTTTCACCCACAGACATCATGTCAATCGCTTTGTCATAATTCTTTAGCCCGGCGTCCTTCGCAACCATGGATGCCGTTACTGGGTTGTCGCCGGATATTACTTTAACAGTGACGCCTTGTTTTCTAAAATAGTTTAAAATTTTTGGTGCGCTCTGGCGTATGCGGTCCCGAATAACGATCCCTGCTATGGGGGTCAGCTTTGTTTCAGATAAATTTGTCTGGCTTGTCATTGTACCCTTTGCAATACTCACGACAAGCACCCTCCTGCCTCTTTTTATTTCTGTCTTCAACGCATTGGGTATTTCACCCTGTAACACTTTTTCCGGTGCGCCGATAACCAGTGTATCTCCCTTTTCAAAAGTCATCGCAGCCCATTTTCGTTCAGAGGAAAATGCGACGCTTGAGTATACAGCATAAGTGCTGCTCTCTTTAAAATATGCTTTTAACGCCTGAAAGGTCGCATTATTATCAATACTGTGCTTCAAAAAAGAACCCATTAACGGCTCAAGTTTTACCTTTTTTGCAATGGTGTTTTCAAAAGGCAGTATCCTTTCTACCTCCATTTTCCCTTCCGTTAATGTGCCGGTTTTATCGAGGCATAGTACGTCTACATGGGACAATGTCTCTAAAGAAAACATATCCTGAATCAATATTTTATTTTTTGCCAGCTTAATGACGCCGCCGGCCAATGATACGCTGATCAATAGCACCAACCCTTTTGGCAGCATTCCTAACAGGCCAGCAGAAGTGGATACTACCGAAATGAAAAGCGGATCGCTCCTCAAAACAAATGCTTCCAGAAACAAGATCATCCCTAAAGGAATAATAAACAAACTGGTAATACGGGTTACCTTACGCATGGACTGCATGAGCTCAGAACTCTGTTCCTTTACCTGTTTGGCCTCCCGCGCTATTTTAAACGCATAATTATCTCCTCCAACGTGAGTGACCTTCGCCAGGCACCGGCCGCTGACCAGGCTGCTGCCAGACAGCAGATCATCGCCGTTTCTCTTTCCAACAGCGTCCGCCTCACCTGTCAGGAGTGCCTCATTTACCTCGGCGTCGCCAGAGAGCACTATCCCGTCACAGCAAATCTGCTGACCTGCGCTCAAAACCATAACATCCTCTTGAACAACCTCATCAGTCGCAATCGTCTTTTCTTTTCCGTCGCGCAGCACAGTAACAGAAGGAACCGATAGAAGCGATAGTTTTTCGACGGTTTTCTTAGCCTTGATCTCCTGTGCAATACCAATGATCATGTTTAAAATAATGATCCCAATAAACACCATATTGCTGTAAGCACCCACACAGAAAAGCGCAATAGCAATCAATAAATTCATAAGATTAAACAAGGTGAAAACATTCCGCCTGATGATCTCACCCGTTGTTTTTGTCATGACGCTTTGGGCCAGATTCTGCTTGCCCTCCTGCACACGCTGTGTTACCTCTTTTTCAGAAAGCCCATTTATAAGATTTTTTTCAGTCATTGACAGCCTCCATTATTTTGCTGTCCTTATTGTAACGAGACTTTCTAACCTGCTTATAAAGAAATTATTAAAAGTTTATTAACAATTTGCATCCTTATACACACACTTAAATATATAAAAGGCGCCTTTTCATTTACTGTCTTTACTTAAACAAATTAAAACACTTAGTATTCTGTGTAACATAGCCGAAGTTTTGATTCCATCTTTTACACAAATTTTTTGTTGTGTACTACACAAAAACATATGCACCTTCATGCCAATTTATGCAGGTTTATGCGATGTCTAAAAAAACTGTTTTAAAAGAAAAAACCGTCCAAAAACAGTACTGTTCTTTACTATCATAAGTAAAACAGTGTTTTTGGGCGGTTTGCCATATCTATATTTAGTTCAAATAAATACTAAAGGTTTTTGTGAACAGATATCTTCTTTATTTCATCTGCGCAGCTACTTCTTCTGCAAAGTTTTCCTGTTTCTTTTCAATGCCTTCGCCTAACTGGAAGCGGGCAAAGCGTCTGATTTTTACATTTTCACCGATTGCCATGATTTGTTCTTTCACAAGATCTTCAATGGTGATATCTGGGTTTTTAACAAAAGGCTGTTCTAGCAGGCAGATTTCCTTGTAAAATTTACCGATACGGCCTTCAACCATTTTGTCGACAATTTTTTCGGGTTTGCCTTCATTTAATGCCTGATGTTTCAGGATTTCTTTTTCATGCTCAACTTCTGCTTCCGGCACTTCTTCTTTAGAAACATAGGTTGGGTTAGCAGCCGCAATATGCATTGCAACGTCTTTAGCAAAAGCTTTGAAGCCATCGGTTTTAGCAACGAAATCTGTTTCACAGTTGATTTCTACTAAAACACCGATCTTACCACCCATATGGATGTAAGATTCTACAACACCTTCAGCAGCTACACGGCCAGCTTTTTTGGTGGTAGCAGCTAAGCCCTGTTCTCTTAAGTATTCCATTGCTTTTTGGATGTCACCATCGGTTGCAACCAAAGCTTTTTTGCAGTCCATCATGCCTGCGCCGCTTTTTTCTCTTAATTCTTTAACTAATTTAGCGTCCAAGTCTGTATCCTCCTCTAATCAAATGTCAAGCTGCTTATTCAGCAGTTACTTCTACTACTTCTTCCACAACTACGTCGCCGGAAGCATCTTCAGCTACAACAGTTTCTTCTACGACAGCTTCTTCAAACTGTTCGCCCTGTTTTCCTTCAATAATAGCATCTGCTAATACACCAAGGATTAAAGCAACGGCACGGATTGCATCGTCGTTTCCAGGAATAACGTAGTCAATTTCGTCCGGGTCACAGTTGGTATCGACAATACTAACAATCGGAATACCCAGTTTATGTGCTTCTGCAATGGCAATTCTTTCTTTCTTGCTGTCGATAACGATCATTGCGCCAGGCATTTCTTTCATGTCTTCAATGCCGCCTAAGAATTTCTGCAGTTTTTCACGTTCTCTTTTTAATTTGATAACTTCTTTTTTCGGTAACAGTTCAAAAGTTCCGTCTTCTTCCATCGCTTTTAATTCTTTTAAGCGTTCGATACGTTTGCTGATGGTGGTGAAATTTGTTAAGGTACCACCTAACCAACGATGGTTAACACAGAAGCTCCCACTTCTTTTGGCTTCCTTTTCGATGCTGGTCTGAGCCTGTTTTTTGGTGCCGACAAATAAAATGCTTTCGCCGTTTGCTGCTACTTCTTTAACGAAGTTACAGGCGACATCGATTTTTTTCACTGTCTGCTGTAAGTCAATGATGTAAATACCGTTTCTTTCAGTGAAAATGTAAGGGGCCATTTTAGGGTTCCATCTTCTGGTCTGGTGACCAAAGTGTACACCCGCTTCTAATAATTGTTTCATTGTTACTGCTGCCATAATAATTCCTCCTTAGGTTTTTCCTCCATTTTTCTCTCCGGATTCGGCCACCTGCTCTGCAGGCACCTGCCGCTCCTCAAAAAATGTGTGTAATAACAACATACTGCCCTATAATAACATAATTACAGGGCAGTAGCAAGTACTTTTCTTAAATTTTTTAAAGCAAAAATCTGGAATAGCTGCGTTCACGCTCTGTCGGTTTAAAAACAGAGTTGACGTATTCTTTGTTAACCACAAAGGTGTCCGCATCATAGTCAGACGCATAGAAGGATACCTCTTCCAACAGCTTTTCAAGAACTGTATGCAGCCGTCTGGCGCCAATATTTTCCTGTTCCTCATTCTGGGCAAAAGCAATCTGCGCCAATGTTTCGATGGCATCGTCCTCAAAAACCAGATTGACATCCTCCGTTTTCAGGAGCTCCTGATATTGGCGGATGGCAGAGTTTTCAGGCTGGGTAAGAATCTGTTTGAAGTCTTCCTCTGTCAGGCTGTCCAGCTCAACGGTGATTGGGAAACGTCCCTGAAGCTCGGGAATCATATCGGATATTTTAGCCACATGAAAAGCGCCTGCGCCGATAAACAGAATAAAGTCGGTTTTCACCGGACCATATTTGGTGGTGATGGTACTGCCCTCAACGATTGGCAGAATATCCCGCTGCACACCCTCGCGTGAGACATCCGGGCCGTTATTGTTGCCGTTCCCGATGATTTTATCAATTTCATCAATAAAAATAATCCCGTTCTGCTCTGCTTCGCGCAGGCCGATTTCCTTGACCTCATCCATGTCGATCATTTTTTGAGCTTCCTGATTTGTGAAAATCTTGCGGGCGTCCTTGACCTTGACATGACGTTTTTTCTTCTTGGACGGCAGAAAGTCACCGAGAATGTCATTGATGTTAATGCTCATATCATCATTCATCCCTGCCATGACGCCAATGGTTTTGGAGCCGTCATCCTCCACCTCGATCTCGATAACCTCGTCCTCCATCCTGCCGTCAGCCAAATCCTGGGCGATGGCTTCACGTTTAATCTGGAGATTTTTTTCTTTTTCAGCTTTTTCCGCTTCCTTAGCCGGATCTGGTGTTTCTGGCTGAGCCGGCTGTTTATTACTCTTCATAAAAATATCGAAGGGCGTCTTGATGGTTTCTTTTTTCTTTTTCATGGGTACCAGGATATCCAGGATCAGTTTATTCGCCCGTTCTTCAGCCTGCTCATAAACTTCCTTCATTTTTTCCTGCTGTACCTTACGGATGGAGGTGGTCACCAGGTCGCGCACCATGGATTCCACATCGCGTCCGACATATCCCACTTCCGTGAATTTAGTGGCCTCTACCTTAATAAAGGGAGCAGACACCAGCTTGGCGATCCTTCTTGCAATCTCGGTCTTCCCTACACCGGTGGGTCCCATCATAATAATGTTCTTTGGTGTAAACTCATCCCGCATTTCCTCTGACAGAAGGCTTCTGCGGTAACGGTTTCTCAGGGCTACAGCCACAGCCTTTTTTGCCGGTTCCTGGCCGATAATATAGCGGTTTAGCTCTTCGACAATTTTTTTAGGCGTTAAATCTTTCATTTCCATAAATTTTACCTCAAATTTACTCTAATTCTTCGACACGGATATTATCATTCGTGTATACACAGATTTCAGATGCGATCTTAAGGGATTCGCGGGCGATTTCCTTTGCGCTTAAATTCGAATAGCGTTTTAAAGCTCTGGCAGCAGAAAGTGCATAGTTTCCGCCAGAACCAATGGCGGCGATGTCGTCGTCCGGTTCAATGACCTCGCCGCTGCCGGAAAGCACCAGCGTTTCATTTTTATCCATCACGATTAGCAGGGCTTCCAACTTTCGTAACGCCTTATCCTGACGCCAGTCCTTAGCCAGTTCAACCGCTGCGCGCTGCAGGTTCCCGTTGTACTGTTCAATTTTGTGTTCAAAGCGTTCACACAGTGTAAAAGCATCGGCCACTGATCCTGCAAAACCAACCAGTACCTGATCATTATAAATTTTTCTGACTTTCTTGGCCGTTGCCTTCATAATGGTCGTTTCACCCATTGTCACCTGGCCGTCACCGGCAATGGCAACCTCGCCATTGTGTCTTACACCAACGATTGTTGTTGCATGAAACATTTCTTTATTCCTCATTTCATTATATATTTAATCTAATAGGTCATTTTAGCAATGAATACTTAAATCTGTATATAAATGACGACCGCCCGAAACGGACGGTCATCAGTCGTATGCGTATCTTCTATTGCTGATCCGGCGATTTTTCAAAACCACATTTGGCGCAGTAAATCTTTTTACGTTTACCCAGACCTTTTTGGAACATCGTCTGTCCGCATTCAGGACATTTTTCGGGTACCGGCATATCCCAGCTCATATATTCGCAGTTTGGATAATTGGAGCAGGAATAAAAGGTACGGCCCTTTTTAGAGGTACGCTTAACAAGGTCTCCGCCGCATTCAGGACAGATACCGCCAGTTTTTTCAAAGTAAGGCTTTGTATTTTTACATTCGGGAAAACCGGGACAGGCTAAAAACTTACCGTATTTCCCTTTTTTAATGACCATTCTTCGGCCGCAGAGCTCGCAAACCTCATCGGATTCGGGGTCTGCGATAGTAACCGCTGCCGCTGCCTCCTGAGCATGGTCCAGCTCTTTCTTAAACCCACCGTAAAAGTTTTCCAGAAGCTTTACCCAGTCCGTTTCGCCATCTGCTACCTTATCCAGCTTCTCTTCCATTTCTGCGGTAAAGGTCAGATTGACAATATCCTCAAAATATTCCTTCATAAGGTGCGTAACGGTGATCCCCAGCTCTGTTGGCACAAAGTGCTTTTCCACCACCTCGACATAATCTCGATTTTTAATGGTGGCAATGGTCGGCGCATAGGTGCTTGGACGGCCAATCCCTTTTTCTTCAAGAATTTTTACCAGAGAGGCTTCTGTGTAGCGTGCCGGCGGCTTCGTGAATTTCTGTTCTTTATTGATTTTAACAAGGTTGAGCTCCTCGTTGTCCTCGAACTCGGGCAGGCGGTTTGCCTCTTCCTTCTCTGCTGAGCTGGCTGTGCGGTATACGGCTGTAAAGCCTTTGAATTTCATGATCTCACCCTTTGTTTTAAAGAGCAGATTCGCGCAGGCTACATCCACATCTGTTACGTAATACTCGGCATCTGCCATCTGGCTGGCAACCATACGATCCCAGATAAGCTTGTACAGCTTATACTGATCCTTCTCAAGGGAATCGCGCACTTCCTCGGGCAGGTTAAAAACCGATGATGGACGAATCCCTTCGTGGGCATCCTGGACATTTTTTTTCTTCACAGTCTTTTTCGCAGAGCTCTGCTGATAATCCGGGCCATAGTTGGCTTCGATAAAATCTTTTGCTTCTGCGATGGCTTCATCCGCCAAACGCGTGGAGTCGGTACGGATATAAGAAATCAAACCGACAAGGCCTTTGCCCGCGACCTCAACCCCTTCGTAAAGCTGCTGGGCAATGCGCATGGTGCGCTGTGTTGTAAAGCCCAAAACCTTGTATGCCTCCTGCTGCAGAGTACTGGTGGTAAAAGGCAGCGGCGGCTTCTGTTTGCGCACACGCTTTTTAACTCCGGCAACCGTAATGGGGTTATGCAGCACAACCTGCTCCAGACGTGCCGCCTCTTCGGCATTCTTGATGGTTTTCTTTTTTCCATCTTCAGAATAGAAACGGGATAAAAAGATATTTTTATCCTCATTTTTTTTAAGCTCCAGGTCAAGTCCCCAGTACTCTTCGGGGACAAAAGCAGCAATTTCCTCTTCCCTGTCCACAATAATACGGGTGACAACCGACTGGACACGGCCACCGCTAAGTCCTTTTTTAACCTTTTTCCACAAAAACGGGCTCAAAGAATAGCCGACAAGCCGGTCAAGTATTCTTCTTGCCTGCTGGGAATCTACCAGATCCATGTCCACCGCGCGCTTGTTTTCAATGGCGGCGTTCACTGCTCTCTTGGTAATTTCATGAAACTCGATCCGGCATTTGGTATCCAGGTCAATGCCCAAAAAGTTGGCCACATGCCATGAAATCGCCTCGCCCTCGCGGTCGGGGTCAGTTGCCAGCAGGATATTATCTGCCTTGTTGGCTTCCTTCTTAATTTTTTTCAGCAGCTCACCTTTTCCTCTGATTTTAATATAGTCAGGTTTAAAGTGGTCTTCGATATCAATCCCGATACGGCTTTTGGGCAGGTCGATGACATGGCCCATGGTTGCCTGCACCTCGTAGCCCTTAGGCAGATATTTTTTTATCGTCTTAGCTTTTGCGGGTGATTCAACAATGACGAGATTTTTTGCCATTGTATTCCTCCTTCAATATATATTTTACCTTTATAACTTGTTTTTATTATGTATGATAAAAGTCAAACAAGCTTCATTATAACAAAGGAATCTTTTTTTTTCAAATTTTGAATACAGAAATCCATAAGATTTCTCTCTAAAGAATATATACCTTTCCATATTCTACTTTAACACGGTCGTCAAGCTCCAGCATGGAAAGGGTACTGTTGACTGCCTGAATCTCCATTCCAGACATTGTCACCAGCTCATCCACTGTCGTGTAGCCTTCGGCAACATAGTTTAATATTTTTTTCTGTTCCGGGTCCTCTATTCCCTCAGCGGCTCGCTCGAGACTGATGGGATTATGAAAATTTTCAATATCCTGAGGCAGCATGTCAACATAGTCCTCCAGTACATCCTCTGGCTCTGTAACGACCTTTGCGCCTTCCTTGATGAGCTGGTTGCTACCAACACTCTGATAACGGGTGATATCACCAGGGACAGCATAAACGTTTTTTCCCTGCTCCAGTGCAAAGTCGGCTGTGATCAGAGCACCGCTCTTTTCCCTGGCCTCTACCACTAACAGGCCATCGCACAGACCACTGATGATCCTGTTTCTTCTCGGAAAATGAAATTTCAATGGTTGCTCATCCATAAAAAATTCTGTGAGGATGAGCCCGCTGTGGGCGATCTTTTTGTACAGTGGCTTATGCTTCTCAGGATAGCACACATTGATACCTGTGCCCATGACAGCAATGGTCGATCCGACCCGCCCACAGCTGCCCAAATGGCTCTCACCATCTACACCCTCTGCCATTCCGCTGACAATGGTGATCCCCATATCGGAAAAGGTTTCGGCCAGCTTGCGGGCTTGCTTAAGGCCCGTTGGCGACGCTTTTCGAGAACCTACAATCCCCAAATACATAGGACGATCCAGCAAATCAAGGCTTCCCTTGGCAAACAAGCCGACCGGCGGGTCATAAATATTTTTCAGCCTTGCCGGATAAAGACTGTTTTCTATGGTTATAAGGTCAATTCCATGGCGCTCCATAAAGCCCCTGGCCTTTGTGGCAAGATACAGGTGCTGCTGGCTTCGGATATACCTGCAGTCCTTTTCCCGAACTGCGCCAGAGGCCATAAGGCTTTTCTCATCAGCAAGATATATTTTTTCAGGCGTCTCAAAATATTTTAACAGCTTTAGCTTGCGCTGATTCCCAAGCTCGGTCAACGACATCAACCATATCCAGAATAAGTCCCTTTCCATATCAATTCCCCTTTTAAAAAATATGATACTTTATCATAACACATATTTTAACACTAATGTTGTGTATTTTTAACTTTCTTCTTAAAACACCATCTTTTTCATATCTATTTCTTTTTATTACATGTCTTTCTTTTTTTGCAGGCCGCTTCTTTAGTCCCTTCGACTATGGTATAATATAAAAAAGCAATCGCACAGAAAAGAGATACTATATGAATGACCGTGGGTTAAAATCAAGAGTATGGCGGCCTATTCTTGCAGCGTCGCTGCTGATATTTATAATCGTCATTATCGCTTATGTCTACACATCCTATCTGGACCATTTTTTAGAGTCGGAGACGCAAACCACCTTAAAAGAACTGTCCCAGCAGTCCGCTACGACCATCCAAAACCGGTTGAGGGGCGACTTTAATACGCTTGACGCCATTGCCACCTATATCGGCAACGCTTCACCGGATAATATTCTGGGTACTCTTCCTGTTTTAGATCAGGAGAATAACCGCAATTCTTTTAAGCGCATGGGAATCATCACACCCGATGGTGTCGCCCATACCACCGATGGCTATGACGAGGATTTTTCTGACCGGGACTATTTTTATAAGGCCTTAGGGGGCAAAACTGTTGTTTCCGGTATTCTGACTGATAAATTTGGCGGAGAACCCATCACTGTCTACGCAGCGCCAATCCGTTCAAACGACAAGATTTTGGGCGTACTCTTCGCGACCAATGCGATCAGTCAATACAGCAAAGTCCTTTCTGTAACGAGCTTTAACGGCAAGGGCTATTCCTATATCATAAACGATAACGGGGACATCATCATCCGTTCCAATCATCCCGGCAGTAATCAGAATATTGAAAATATCACAGAACTCAGCTACTCAAATGATAAAACGCGCAGTCAGGTAATAAAGGCTCTGGAGGCCCGTGAAACCTGTGTTGGGGAATACCATTATAATGGAGAGCTTTACTACTTCAGCATTGCCCCGGTGGATACAAACAACTGGAATGTACTAATTGTAGCACCCAAAAGCGTCGTTTCAGAAAAATCCAGTCAGATTATTCAATCCACCCTTCTAACCTGGGGTATTATTCTGTTTTTCTTTACTGCCCTGATCGTGTACATTGAAATCCACCAGCGAAAAAGCCGCCGTGAGCTGAAGCGCATGGCCTATACAGATGATATTACAGGCTTTTCTAATTTCAACAAATTTGTCCTTGACAGTGAACACTGGTTAGGCGGAAAGAAAGAGCTTCAATACGCAATTGTCAGCTTCGACATTGATAAATTCAAGGCTATAAATGATCTTTATGGTTTTCAAAGCGGCAATCAGCTTCTGGCCGCCATGTCTGAAACCATCGCCAGCTTTCTGGATGACAAAGAAACTTTTTGCCGTGTCGCCTCTGATGATTTTGCACTTCTGCTTCATTATAAAACCATAGGGGACTTATCCGGCCGATTGGAGGCTTTAAGAGGACATCTGGCCTGCCTGGATTTTGACATTCCCTTTACTTTATCCTTTGGCATTTATCTGGTTCAGGAGGACCATCTCACGGTTAACCATATGTATGACCGGGCAGACATGGCCCGCAAATCCATTAAAGGCGCCAACGGGAATGGTATTGCTTACTTTGACACCGTCATGCGTAATCAAATTCTCCGGGAAAGAAAAATCGAAAATCAGATGGATGAGGCACTGGCTTCAAACCAGTTTAAAGTCTATCTTCAGCCAAAGTACTCCCTTAAAACCTTACAGCCGGTTGGCGCTGAGGCGCTTGTCCGCTGGCTCCACCCGGAAAAGGGGCTTATACCTCCCGCGGAGTTTATTCCGCTCTTTGAAAAAAACAATTTTGTCATTAAGCTGGACTTCTTTATGTTTGAATCCATCTGTAAACAGCAGCGCATGTGGATGGATCAGGGGCTGTCACCGCTGCTGATTTCGGTTAATTTTTCCAGAAAGCATTTGAGTCATTCGGATTTTGCCGAGAACCTTATGGCTGTTGTAAAAAAGTATGACGTGCCGCCTGACTGTTTGGAGCTTGAGGTAACTGAAAGTGCGGTTTTTGACAATATCGATGTGCTCGCTTCTGTCTTTAAGGCACTCAATGATTTTGGGGTTAAAATCTCGATTGATGACTTTGGAACGGGATACTCCTCATTGAATCTGCTAAAGGAGCTGCCCGTAGATGTCTTGAAAATGGATAAGGAATTTTTTAACGAGACGACCTTATCGCGCAGAGGCGAAAAGGTGGTGGAAAGCGTTATCCAAATGGCGCATTCGCTAGATATTAAAGTGGTAGCTGAGGGTGTCGAGACACAGGACCAGATCGACTTTTTGAAAAAGATCGGCTGTGATATTATTCAGGGCTACTACTTCGCAAAAGCAATGCCTGTCGAAGATTTTGCCTGTCTGGTTTACAGTGTGCAATAAAAAAGGTGAGCGTCCAATACGGTTCTGGACACTCACCTTTTTTTAATTATCCCTCGGGGCTAAAGCTACGGTACTGTACTGCCTCTGATAGATGGGCAGTGTTTATATTCACAGCGCCCTCCAAATCCGCAATGGTCCTTGCCAGCTTGAGAATACGGTGATAACCTCTGGCACTGAGGTTCATTTTCTTATAGATTTTTTCCATGAGCTGCTTTTCACGCGATCCGAGCTTACAATACTTTTCAATGGACCTCGGTGACAGCTGAGCATTAAAATAAAGGCCTTTTTCTTTCGCGTAGCGCCTGTTCTGAACAGCGCGCGCTGC
This sequence comes from Eubacterium maltosivorans, assembly GCF_002441855.2. Classification (NCBI taxonomy): domain Bacteria; kingdom Bacillati; phylum Bacillota; class Clostridia; order Eubacteriales; family Eubacteriaceae; genus Eubacterium; species Eubacterium maltosivorans. The sequence goes on from NZ_CP029487.1 coordinate 957,147, forward strand.
GTTTACCCGGACCTTGATGTCTGCAGAGCATTCACCCTTTGGCGCTGTTTCAAGCGCATCAAAGTCCATGGCTGGCACTTCAATTTTTATATCAATTCTATCTAAAAGAGGGCCGGATATTTTTCCGGCATAGCGGTGTATCTCACTGGTACTGCAGTGGCATTCATGGGTTGGATCGCCGTAATAGCCACAAGGACAGGGGTTCATGCTGGCGATCATCATAAAAGAAGCCGGATAGGTCAGCGAAGCGTTGACCCTCGAAATGGTTACCTGCTGGTCTTCAATGGGCTGTCTCAAGACCTCCAGTGCGCTTTTTTTAAACTCTGGCAGTTCATCCAGGAACAATACGCCAAGGTGCGCCAGAGATACTTCACCCGGCTTAGGGATTCGTCCCCCGCCAATCAGAGATATATTTGAAATGGTGTGGTGCGGCGATCGGAAAGGTCTTTCGGTCATTACCTGGGCATCACGCAGAAGACCCGCCACTGAATAAATTTTTGTTACCTCCAGGGCTTCCTCCACAGTCATATCTGGCAGGATTGACGGAAACGCCTTTGCCATCATGGATTTTCCTGCTCCAGGCGGCCCGCTCAGCAAAAGATTATGGGCTCCTGCAGCGGCAATTTCAAAGGCTCTTTTGGCATGTTCCTGTCCCCGTATTTCTGAAAAATCCGTCTCGCAGCTATGCGTACGCGCCTTTTTGAACAGAGCGTCAATGTCCACCTCACAGGGCACCTTACAGCATTCGCCGGACAGGTGCGCTGCCGCCTCTGTAACATTATCCACCGGAAAAATTTCAATTCCATCAACCACAGCCGCCTCGTACCGATTGGCCGAAGGAATCATAATCCTTTTAAAACCATGATCTCTGGCGGCCAGAACCATTGGCAGAATGCCATTAACCGGCTTGATCTCACCGCTCAGAGAGAGCTCTCCCAGGATTACATAGCTTTCAATGTCAACGGGCGCCAGCTGCTCCGAAGCCATCAGCAGCCCAAGGGCTATTGGCAGATCATAGGCCGGGCCTTCCTTTTTAAGGTCTGCCGGTGCCAGATTGATGGTGATCTTTTTCATAGGGTAGCTGTAGCCGCTGTTCTTCAGGGCGGAGTATACCCTCTCCTTAGACTCCTTAACGCCTGCATCCGGAAGGCCCACCAGCACATAGGAGGGCAGGCCGTTTAATACATCAATCTCTACTGTAACGATCTGGCCTTCAATCCCTAAAAGACTGCAGCTGTAAATCTGGGAAAGCATCGCCGCTATTCCTTACCGTTCCAGCAATAGGTGCAAACCTTGCAGGGATCAATACCAATCGACTCGATCATATCCTCCAGCTCATGATATTTGAGCGAGGTGAATTTAAGCCGCTCGCAGATCGTGTCGACCATTTCCTTGTGATTCTGAGAATTCTGGTCTGCATAATCTGCTACAACATTCGCGTCATTGTCTCCCTCACGTTCGCGGATAATACGACGGGTGATCAAATCATACTCTGAAGTGGAACGCGAGAAGTTCAGATATTTACAGCCATACATAATCGGCGGGCAGGCTGACCGGACATGTACCTCCTTGGCGCCATTGTTAAACAGATGGCTGGCGGTATCACTCATCTGAGTCCCGCGTACAATGGAGTCATCAATAAATAAAAGCTTTTTATCCTTGATCAGGGCATCGACTGAAATGAGCTTCATCTTGGCAATAAGATGCCGCATGCTCTGTGTCGGCGGCATAAAGCTTCTTGGCCAGGTGGGCGTATACTTAATCAGCGGTCTTGAAAATGGGATACCGGATTCATTGGCATAGCCAATGGCATGTGCAATCCCGGAATCCGGAACCCCGGCGACTGAATCGACCGGTACATCTGTGTCACGTTTCGCCAGGGCTTCGCCACAGCGGTAGCGCATTGCCTCCACGTTTACCCCCTCATAGGTCGAGGTTGGGTAACCGTAATAGGTCCACAGGAAGGCACAGATTTTCATCTCCTTGCCCGCAGGTGATACCGTCTCATAGCCGTCAGCTGTGATATAAACTATTTCATTTGGGCCCAGCTCATAGGCGTCACTATAGCCCAGGTTTTGATAGGCAAAGGATTCAAAAGACGCACAATAGCCGTCTTCTTTTTTGCCAATAATCAAAGGGGTTCTTCCCAGGCGGTCTCTGGACGCATAGATCCCATCCTTTGTCATGATCAGCATGGTTAGAGAGCCATCCACCATTTCCTGTGCTGCTTTAATTCCATCCAGAAGGTTATCTCTGGCGGCAATAATCGAAGCGACCAGCTCGGTAGCATTTACCTTTCCGCTGCTCATTTCCATAAAATGGGCGCGGTGCTTTGACAATACCCGTTCCACAATGTCATCGGCATTGTTAATCCGGCAAACCGTGGTGAGTACAAAATTGCCATAATGCGCGCGGACAATGAGCGGCTGCGGATCGCTGTCGCTGATACAGCCGATACCGATCTGTCCTTTCATCTCCTGTACATCGCGTTCAAACTTTGTACGGAAGGGTGAATTCTCTATATTATGAATTGCCCGGTCAAAGCCTTCTTCTTTATCGTAGACGGCCATGCCTCCTCTACGTGTTCCTAAATGTGAATGATAATCTGTCCCGAAAAACAAATCTGCTACACAGTCTTTTTTAGATACAACTCCAAAAATTCCTCCCAAAGTCTTTTTCCTCCACTTTATTCATGTTATCAAAAAATTCCATAGTACTATTATATACTAAGGCCCTGCTAATAAAAAGCCCTAACCAGAAAAAAACCTCTCCGGTTTTCCAGAGAGGCTTATGTTCTTATTGCTTATTTATCGTCGTCTTCATCATCGAATGACAGACCTTCAAAAAGATTACCAAAAGCATCACCTAAGGTTACATTAGCTGATTCTTCGTAAACAGTTTTATTCTTATTCTGTTGTGGTCTTCTTCTTGGGGCGTCAGATCTTGGTGCAGAGGATCTCTCATAAGAAGAATCTGATTTTTTCTGTCTTGCAGGTCTTTCAGGCGCTTCTAAGGTTGCTTTGATGCTCAGGCTGATTTTTTCTTTTTCAGTATTGATACCAATGATTTTAACCTTGACAACATCACCTGGTTTCAGAACCGCTGCAACAGATTCTACACGGTCATAGCTGATTTCAGAAACGTGAATTAAGCCTTCAACGCCTGGCAGAATTTCAGCGAAAGCACCGAAATCCAGTACGTTTGTAATCTTAACTTCAACTTCGTCATCCACTTTATAGTTTTTAACGAATTCTTCCCAAGGTCTTTCTTTAAGAGCCTTAACGCTCAGCTTGATCTTCTTGTCTTCGTCGTTCTTAGAAATAACCTTAGCTTCGATTTCCTGACCCTTTTCTACCAGGTCTTTTGGTTCGTTAGCTCTTTCCCAGGTTAAATCCGAGCGATGAACAAAGCCATCAATTCCGTTTAAGTCTACGAAGATACCAAAGTTGGTGATGGTTTTAACGGTACCGCCCACGATATCGCCGACTTCAAGCTCGTCAAAACGTTTTTCCTTGGCTTCTCTTAAAGCTGCCTGTTTTTCTTTGATTTCTTTTTCAAGAATAACCTTCTGTGATAAGATGGCTCTTCTTCTCTTTGCGTTGTAGTCAATGATGATACCTTTAACGTCTTCGCCGATTAAAGATTCAAGATCCTTGACATAACGCACATGATACTGGGATGCTGGCATGAAGATATCTGTAAATCCGATATCAACAATGAGACCGCTGCCAGATACGCCTTTTACTTTACCTTCTAAAACAGTTTTATTTTCAAAGGCTTCTGCTAACTGACGCTGAACTTTCTGATTGTCATATTTGATCTTAGACAATTTAACGCTGCCAGAACCGTCATTTAAGTCGGTCACAATAGCATTGACTTTATCACCAAGTTTGACAAGGTCTGCCAGTTCTTCATCATGTTTCCATGTGAAGTCATTCTTCTTAATGACTGCATCTGCCTTGTATCCAATATTCAAAATAACTTCATCATTGTCAATGTGAATTACTTCACCTTCTACTGGGGCACCCTTTCTGATTGGTTTGAGGGATTCTTCAATTTCAGCTGCGAAATCGAAATTAGCGTCTGCAATTTCATTTGCTGTCTGCACTTTAGCAGCTTCTGTTTCCTGAACCACCTCTTGAGTTTGTTCTTGTTCCAATTTGTTTTCTTCCATACTTTCCGTTACCTCCTTAACGATCCAATCCGGTGTTGATGCGCCCGCTGTGATTCCGATGGTTTGATACTTCTTAATCTCATTAGGGTCTAATTCTCCGGCTGTTTCTATATGACAAGTGTTTTTGCAATAGGTCTTACAGATATCTAATAATTTTTGGGTATTGGAACTATGATATCCGCCTATTACGATCATATATTCTACTACCTTTGCAGTTTTGGCCGCAGCCGCTTGTCTTTCAGCTGTTGCACTGCAAATAGTATTAAATATAACAATTTCATCCGCTTTTGACTTCAGGGCTTCTGTAATTTTGTTAAAATTAGCCTCAATGATGGTCGTCTGCGCCACTACACATATTTTATCATATTTTTTTAAATTTTCTACACTTTTTATGTCGTTTATGACAATTGCTTCATTATTGCACCATCCTGTAGCCCCAACAACCTCCGGATGATCCCGATTGCCGACAATGACAATCTGGTAGCCCTTTTCGTAGTAATCCTCAACCTTTTTCTGCATGGCCCTCACAAAGGGGCATGTGGCGTTGACAATTTCAAGGCCCTTGGCTTCAGCCGCATCAATCACATCTTTCCCCACACCGTGAGAACGAATGATGACGCAGCCGTGGTCTATTTCATCGATGGTCTCCGCCTTGACAACCCCTCTGTCAATCAGCCGGTCCATTTCCTGACGGTTATGGGATATATCCCCCAGGGTATAGATTGATTGATTCTGATGGTTTGCCAGAGTATCCTCGACCATTTTCATGGCGTTTTCAATTCCAAAGCAGTAGCCTGCCTTATCGGCAATGATAATCTGCATAGTCTATCTCCATTATTTTATTGTAAATCATAGACAATGTCCATAATTTTTTCACTTATTTTTGACATTTCTTCAGGTTTCACTTTTTTTCCATAATATTCGTTTAATTCAATGGGTTTTCCAAATTTTATGTTTATTTTACCTCTAAATTTGTATTCACCTTCAATATGTACTGGCAGGATGGGAGACTTGGTTTTTAGGGCAAACACCACGAAACCCTCCATTGGTTTCCTGCGTTCTCCGTTTTTTACACGCGTCCCCTCCGGAAAAATCCCCAGAATCTCACCGTTTTTGAGAACTCTTAAGGATTCCTTTAGTGTTTCCAGTGAAACCTTTCCCCTGTCGACAGGAATGGTGCCCACGGCAAGCAGCACCTTTCTGACAATAAAATTTTTATAAAGCTCGGCCTTGGCCATAAAATGCACCTGCCGCTTCATATGGGTCGCTACTGCCAGAGGGTCATAATTACTGATATGATTGGGGCAAAGGACAACCCCGCCTGTCTTTGGAATATTTTCTTCCCCCTCCACATGGATGTTATACAAAATAAGGTTTAAAAGCTTGATAAGGGCTCTTCCAAATCTATAAAACATGGGCCTTTCCTCCCCGGATATTCTCTAAGATTACCTGACAGACCTCCTCGATGCTTTTGCCTGTGGTATCAACCACGACTGCATCCTCTGTACAGACCAGCGGACCCTCGTCACGGTGGCTGTCATTATAATCCCGAACCGCAATGCTTTCACGGATACTGTCAAAATCCTGATCGATTCCCTTAGCCTGCTGTTCAATGGCACGCCGTCTGGCGCGTTCATCGATGCTGGCATCCAGATAAAACTTATAGTCTGCTTCTGGAAGTACAACAGATCCAATATCTCTGCCGTCCATAATAACCGAATGGCTGCCTGCGATGCTCTGCTGCTGCCTAACCAGCAGTCTGCGGACTTCGCCGATACAGGCCACATCTGACGTGTGCTTGCTGACAATGGGCAGGCGGATTTCTTCTGTAACCTTCTCTCCGCTTAAGTAAACATCTGTCCCTTTAAAATCAATGGTATTCTCTCTCGTGAAATCGGCGATGGCCTCCTGATCTGAGAAGTCCATTTTGTTTTTCCAGACACCGTAGGTAATGGCCCGGTACATGGCACCGGTATCTAAATAAAGAATACCCAATTCCTTTGCAATTATTTTCGCAATGGTACTTTTTCCCGCCCCGGCGGGGCCGTCAATCGCAATTTGCATAAAGCTCTCCTTAACCTTCTTCCGATAAGCCTGCCAGCCATCCGGTACTGGCGGCAATCTGTATGTTAAATCCTCCGGTCAGGGCGTCGACGTCAATCATTTCGCCGGCAAAATAAAGCCCCCGGACAAGTTTTGATTCCATTGTACTCGGGTCTATCTCCTTGACATCCACACCGCCTGAAGTGATAATGGCGGTATTGATATCCTGAAGAGATATCACGTGAAGTGTCAGCCCCTTAAAAACCTCGGCCAGATGTCTGCGTTCTTCCCGCGTGATCTGGTTCACCTTTTTATCCTCTGGAATACCTGAACATTTTACCATAACTGGAATCATTTTTGAAGGTAATAAATCCACTAAACTGTTAATAAAATGCTTGTTATGATATTTTTCAAAATCGCGCTGCAGCCGGGCATCCATCTGTTCCATGCTGAGCGCAGGCTTCAAATCGATAATCAGACTATAGTCGTCATATGGCGGCTTCATAAAGGCGCTCATGGTAAGCACCAGCGGGCCAGAAACGCCAAAATGCGTAAAGAGCATTTCCCCCGCTTCATAACGGACCTTTTTCTTTCCTTTTTTCATGGTCAGGCCTACATTGCGAAGTGAAAGGCCCTGCAGCTCCGGCACCCATGCCTCCTGGATATTGACGCCTGCCAATGATGGTCTCAGCGGCGTTACCCGGTGCCCAAGCTCCCTGGCCATTTTAAAGCCTGAGCCGTCAGAGCCTGTTGAAATATAGCTTCTCCCGCCGGTGGCCAGGATGACCCGGTCATAGTTTTCTACCCTTCCATTCTCCAGACGGATCCCTGTGACCTTTGTCCCATCGCTGTCTTCTTTCGTCTCGACAGCCACAATACGCTGGTTCAGGCAAATCTGCGCTCCCATGCGCTCCAGAATTTTTCTATAGGTTTTGATGATGTCGCTGGATTTGTCGCTTTTGGGAAAAACCCGCTCGCCCCGCTCAATTTTAAGGGGACAGCCGTTTTTTTCCATCAGATCCATGAGCGCATCATTGGTAAAGGTATAAAGGGCTGAATAAAGGAAATTCTTATTGGTGACAATGCTGTCAAAGAATTCGCTGATGTCGCAGTGATTGGTCAGGTTGCACCGGCCTTTTCCGGTAATGTAGAGCTTTTTGCCCAGTTTTTCATTCTGGTCATAAAGATCCACCTGCTGGCCTGAGCTCAACGCAGCGATGGCTGCGGTCATCCCCGCGGGGCCGCCGCCGATAATGGCTGTTTTTTTCATTCTTTCTCCTATAAATCCTTGACGAACTCGTCGCCTGTGTAAATGTAATGCTCTTTCCAGATTTCTTCGAGCTCGTTAAAAGTCTGCTTTGTTTCCTTGATATTTTTAAAGCCAACGGCCACTACCAAAGCATTAATCAGGCTTAAGGGCGCCACAAGAGAGTCCACAAAAGAATAGACATTGCTCTTTGCAATGAGCTTGTAATCTGCAAACTCATTGATGGGTGCGTGCTCATTATCCGATATGGTGATTATTTTTGGGCCCCGGTTTTTAAGAAACTCCACAGCCTCGTAGGTTTTCTGCGCATAGCGCGGGAAGCTCATGGCAATAACCACGTCGTCCTCGCCGATTTTAATCAAATGCTCATATACGTCTGTTACACCGTGGTTAATCACCCGGACATCGTCCAGAATCAGGTTCAGATAATAGCCCAGATGCTCGGTCAGCAGGCTGGTCGTTCTAAAGCCGATAATGACTACCTTGCCGGCACTGCGGATAATGTCCACGCATTGTCTGAGCGCTTCATAGTCAAAAGATTCAAGGGTTCCGTTGATGCTGTTTATGTCGCTTTTGAGCACCGCGGCCACAGAGCGCTGCATCAGCTTTTCTTTTTCCTCATCACCCAATGTCATGTTGATACGCTCAATGGTGGTTAATTTACTGTTTATTTCGTTTTTGAGCGCTTTTCTGAACTCGGGGTATCCTTCGTAGCCTAAAGACAGCGCAAAACGCACAACTGTGGCTTCGCTGACTTTTACGTGCTGTGCAACCTTGATGGCTGACATATCCGGAGCCTTCTCGTAATTTTTCATCACAAAGGCCGCAATTTTTTTATGGCTTTTGCTCAGGCTTTTATAGCGCTCCTTAATCTCTGCAAAAATATCCCGTAGTTCTGGTTTACTATCATGTTTCGTATCCGATGATTGATTCATTTCTGTTGTTTGCCTCATTTTGTCTTTTCCGCCAGAATTAAATAGGGCGGATTATTTTTATTGATTGTCTCAAGTTTATGCACATTAAAGCCTGCTCCAAGCTGCGCGCACCATTTTTCAACGGCTCTGCTCTCATCCAGTCCGGCCGGGTGCCGGTACAGGCAGAGTGTCAGCAGCCCCTTTGGCGCCAACAGCGTCACACTGCTTTCCAGTGCTGCCAGTGTGGTATCTGTCTTTGTAACGATTTTTTTGTCTCCATGAGGCAAATACCCTAAATTAAACATAATCCCCATTATTTTAGAGTCCTGCCGAAGCTCTGGCACACTGCCCATTGTTTCGTGGCCCCTGTGAAAAAGAAGAGCACGGTCTCTTAAACCCTCAGCCGACAGGCGCTGCTCTGTTTCCTTCAGGGCTTCTTCCTGGACATCAAAGGCATAGACTCTTCCGTGCGCGCCCACACTTTTGGCCAGCAGACAGGTGTCCGCGCCAGTCCCGGCTGTCGCGTCGACGGCTGAGTCTCCCTCGCGTAAATGTTCAGCCATCAGGGCCCCTGCCAGTAAGGTCACTCTCCTGAAGTCATTAATCGACGGCACCAGCACACCCCGGACACGGCTTGAAAAATTCATCGACATAAGCGTCATGGCTGATATATTCGCCGCAGTCCTTAAATTGATGGCCTTCAAAATAAGCCTTCAACGCCTCAGGCACATTATAGACCCTGCAGGCCTCGCACCCCAGGTCAGCCGCCTGGAACAGGGTCGTGCGGATCAAGCCGTCCAGCACCGCCATGGGTACCTCTGGCATGATGTTTATAATATCGTAAAGCTCTGCTGTCTCGCCTTTTACCATAAAACGGGCAACAGCCAGAAGCTCTTCCCCATCCATGGCAGTCAGATAAAGGCTTCGTTTATGCTCTGGCTCTTTAAAATAAGGCGCGACCACCTCAAAATTTTTAGGAATCACAATTTTAATCATCTTTTTCTCCCTTTAGATAACGTATTTCTTCCTCAGTAAGATAACGCCATTCACCGGCTTTTAATCCCTTTAAAGTAATGCTGCCAATGGCTGTCCGCTTGAGGTGAATGACGGGATGGTGGATAGCCGCGCACATTTTGCGGATCTGGCGCTTCCTTCCCTCGTGAATCGTCATTTGAAGCAAGGTTGTGCTTCTGTAGGTCTTTAGTACCTGCACAGAAGCGGGTGCAGTGGTATGCCGCGTATGGTCGTCATCCTCGATTTCGACCCCCTCAGCAAAAAGCTCCAGCTCCTCGGTGCTGGGAATCCCCTTTACAAGCCCTTCATAAATTTTATTGAACTCATGGCTGGGATGCGTCAATCTAAAGGTAAGGTCTCCGTCATTGGTTAAAATCAGCAGGCCCTCTGTATCCTTATCCAGCCGGCCCACCGTAAACAGCCGTTCCTTAATGGGCAGCAGATCCATCACGGTCTGGTCTGCGTGGCGGTCTGCCGAGGTGGAGACCACGCCTTTTGGCTTATTCAGCAGCACATAAATTTTCTTATCCTCAGCGATGGCTTTGCCGTCTACTTTAACAATATCAGCCTCCGGGTCTACCTGAAGTCCTGGTGTCAGCACTGCCTCACCGTTGACACTTACCCTGCCTGCGGCAATCAGCTCCTCCGATTTACGTCTTGAAGCAACGCCGCACTGGGCCATATATTTCTGTAATCTCAATTCAATTCCTCAACTGTGTTTATTTCCATATTTTCCGCCATAGAAGCGGAGATATCAATTTTCTGCTGTTCTCCCTCGGCAAACTGCTCAAAGGCCGGCAAATCCTCAATATGCTTCAAATGAACGGTTTTTAAAAAGGCGGGTGTTGTTTTATAGAGAATCGGCCGCCCTGGCGCTTCCATCCGGCCTGCTTCCTTGATCAGCCCCCGGTCAAGGAGCCGCTGAACCGAGCTGTTGGAGCTGACCCCTCTGAGATTGTCAATATCGATACGGGTAATCGGCTGGCGATAAGCGATGATCGAGAGGGTCTCCAGAGCTGCCTTGGACAGCCCTGAGGCCTCCTGCTGCCCCAGAACCTGTCTGATAAAATCGTAATGCTCAGGTTTTGTGGACAGCTGCCAGGTGTTGTTGACCTGCACCAGGCGAAGTCCCCGCTCCACACTGCCATAGTCCTTTTCAAGCTCTGCCATTAACGACTGAATGGTGTTCCCGTCCAGCTCCATCGCCTTTTCAAGCTCACGCAGCGCGACGGGCTCACCGCTTGCAAAAAGGATGCCTTCAATGATTCCCTTTAAACGCTTTTTATTACTTTTTGAAAGTTCCTGCATTTATTTTTCTGTCCTCTGTCTGATGATTATTTCCTGAAATACACGGTTCTGAAAAAGCCGGATGTGATTGATTTTATACATCTCCAAAAGCGCCAGAAAGGTTACCACAACCTCTCCCCGGCTGACTTTTTTTCTGAAGAGCTCTGAAAAATGAAGCTCTCCAGAGCGGTTGAGCTCAAATTGCTGCTCAATGTATTCAATTTTTTCCTCCACAGTAAAAACTTCCCTTACAATCTCCTGAGAAAAATCCTTAAACTCAATCTCATCGCTGTATAGGGAAAATATATTAGAGTATGCCTTAAAAATATCTTCTGGGTTGATCTCCACCTCTGCGTCCTGGTTCATAGCCGGAATATATTCCGGATCCTTGTAAACCGCATGAAGCTCGGCGCACTCCCGTTCCTCCAGATAACTGCTGATATTTTTAAAGATTTTATACTCAATAAGCTGTCGTACCAGCTTTTCTTTCAGGTCCTCTTCGTCCTCTTCCTCGTCCTTCGCTCTTGGCAGAAGCATTCTGGATTTGATCTCCAAAAGCTTGGAAGCCATGACCACAAACTCACTGGCAACCTCCATATCCAGTTCACGCCATTTCTCGATATGGGCCAGGTATTGATTCGTGATTTCCGCGATGGGGATATCATAAATATCAATTTTGTTTTTTTGAATTAAATGAATGAGAAGGTCCAAAGGACCTTCAAATTTCTCTAAACTGACTTCATAACTATTCATTTTATGACCAAAGCATTAAAAAAAGTGGGTTTAATATCATTCTGAACAACCCGTCAATCCCGTTGATGATGGGTGTGATAATCAGGCCGAACACATTAAATACAACCAGCAGCAGCAGGATAATCATCCCATAACGTGAGAACTGATAGAATTTCTGTTTTGCGTTGTAAGGAAAAAATTCAGCCAGAATCTGCGACCCGTCGAGGGGTGGAATGGGAATGAGGTTAAAAACTGCGAACATCAGGTTATACAGATACAAATACTGCAGAATCTGCAGCAGGTACACATTGGCGAAGGGTGAAACCGCATAGATCGCAATGAGCGAAATAAATCCTAACAAAAGGTTTGTGAAGCAGCCCGCCAGACTGACAACGATGATTCCCTTCCGATGGTTTTTAAAATTATTCGGATTAACCGGCACAGGCTTCGCCCAGCCAAAACGAAAAAGCAGCATGCTGATAAAGCCGATGGGGTCAATGTGCTTAAGGGGATTGACTGTCAGGCGCCCTGCCAGCTTGGGGGTTGGGTCACCCATTGCATCTGCCGCGTAGCCGTGGGCCATTTCATGAAAAGAAATGGCCACCAGGATACCGGGCAGGCTCAGCAGAAGATTGATAAAATAACTCGTGCTAAACATAATCAGTCCTCAAGCCAGGAAGGAATCCTGTCATTCTTGACCAGGTCCTCAAAGCTTTCACGTTCCACCAGAATTGCGGACCGATCCCCCTTTAGAAGAACAACAGCCGGCCTCCTGAGACGGTTATAGTTACTGGCCATTGAGTAATTATAGGCCCCTGTATGAAGCACTGCCAGTGTGTCGCCAGGCTGAGGTGAGGGCAGCTTAATGGATTTAATCAAGGTATCTGTCTCACACGCTTTACCGCTGACTGTAACCTCTTCCATCAGCGCCTCGTCCTGAGGCTTATTGCAGATCACAGCATCGTAATCCGCACCGTAAAGTGCCGGACGTGGATTATCCGCCATCCCTCCGTCAACACTCACGTACTTTTTCAGTCCCGGAATCTGTTTAACGGTGCCCACAGTATATAGCGTAATGCCCGCCGGCGCCGCCACAGAGCGGCCAGGCTCTACCACGATTTTAGGCATCGGAATCTGTCTCTGCTCAGACATCTCCCGCATATGGTCAACCATTTTAGGAATATAATTGGTGACGTCAAAGCTTGGATCATTTGGTAAATAAGGAATACCAAAGCCGCCGCCCAGATTAATCTCCGTCAGATTCAGCCCGTCGGAGATCAGTTCCTTATAAAGATCCAGCATCACTTCTGACGCCAGTAAAAAAGGCTTTTCATCTGCGATCTGAGAGCCAATGTGGCAATGAATGCCGACAGCCTCCACATAGTCCATTTCTTTTGTACGGCCGATAATTTCACGGGCCTGGCTCAATGGCAGGCCAAACTTGGAATCAATCTTCCCTGTCTGTATGAGCTCGTGCGTGTGGGCTTCTATGCCCGGAGATACCCGAAACAGCACCTTGACGGACTGCTCGAGTTCTTCGGTCAAAAGACGCAGCCGTTCCAGCTCCCATTCGCTGTCGATGACAATACGGCCTACCTTATAGCCCAGAGCCATTTCCAGCTCTGCCTGATTTTTATTACTGCCATGAAAGCAGATACGGGCAGGATTAAAACCACTTTTCACAGCCGTATAGAGTTCACCGCCTGAGGCCACATCCAGAGAGACGCCCTCACTTGCAACGATCCGGCACATTCCCATGTTTAAAAAGGTTTTGCCGGCATAGTTCACATCATAGTCCGCACCTGCCGATTCAAAGGCGTCCTTAATGCGGTTGATGTTTGCTCTCAAAATATCTTCGCTCATCACATAAAGCGGCGTCCCGTATTTCTGCGCTAACGCCACTGTGTCATGACCAGAGAATATAAAATTTTCTGACATTCAGTTTCTCCTTAAAAGCTTTAATTTATTTACCACAAATAATAAGAAAAGTGATCTATTATCCTGTGTGTAACACAGATGATAAAAGACCACCTCGATGATTTTATTTACATAAGAGAAAAAAAGCGACCTAAAACACAGGCAGTCTTTGCGTCTGAAAACTTTCCTTTAAGGTAAAGCGCCCGGACTGTCCGTATAGGCATTTCGACAATTTCGATGAATTCATCATCATCCTGTTTTCTCGGCTCAATAACAAATTGAGACGCCATAAATAAAGTGGTCACTTCATTGGTAAATCCCGGTGAGGGCCACATTTCTCCTAAAAAGTGCAAATCCAGGGGCTTCAGGCCAATTTCCTCCTGCAGCTCCCGCACTGCCGCCTCTTTAGGATCTTCACCCGCTTCAACCAGACCTGCCGGTATCTCCAGGATCACTTTTTCGATGGCCTTTCTAAACTGGCGCACGAAAATAATCCGGTTGCCTCTGACAGGCAGAATACCGACGCCCTGTTTGTGGTCTACCAGTTCCCGGAAAGAGGTCCCTCCATCGGGAAGCTCGACTTCGTCGACCTTTAAATTTAAGATGCGTCCATTATAAATCTCTTTGGACGCAATGGTTTTTTCAAAAAATTTCATTCACTACTCCACGCCTTCAGCGTTCAGACATAAGGCGGTTCAGTTCATCCATAAAGGATTCGACATCCTTGAACTCACGATAAACTGATGCAAAACGAACGTAGGCCACCTGATCGATATCCTTGAGCGCATCCATGACGCGCTCTCCAATATAGGATGATTCCACCTCTTTATCTTCAACCTGATAAAGCTCCTTCTCCATTAAGTCAACAACACGCTGGATGTTGTCGATGGGAACCGGACGTTTTTCACAGGCCTTGATCATCCCATTCAAAATTTTATTTTTATCAAAGGGGACACGCTGCCCACCTTTTTTAACAACGATCAAGGGAATGTTTTCAATCCGCTCATAAGTCGTAAACCTTTTGGCGCACCGGATACATTCCCTTCTTCTACGAATCATAGTGCCTTCTTCAACAGGTCGTGAATCAACTACTTTGCTTTCGTCATAATCACAAAAGGGACACTTCATTCAGACACCTTAGTCTTCGTTGCTTAAAAATCCAGGAATCGCAAATTCGCCAGCACCGCTGGTTGTTTTGGTTTCAGGCTTAGCAGCTGTATTTGCAGCAGCAGCATTTGCGCTGTTTAAGATCGCAGCTTTTTTAGCTTCCACTTCTTCTGCTGGTAAGAAACCGGTCGCAATAACCGTAATCTGGATTTCATCGCCAAAGCTTTCGTCAATGGTCGCCCCAAAGATAACGTTAGCGTCTTCGTCAGAGGCTTCTCTCGCAATGGTTGCGGCTCTGTCGACTTCAAAGAGCGACAGGTCTTCACCAGCTGTAATATTTAAAAGCACGCCGGTGGCGCCGTCGATTTCAGTTTCCAGGAGCGGGCTTAAGATGGCTTCTTTTGCAGCTTCTTCGGCACGGTTTTCACCGGAAGCACGGCCAACGCCCATGTGAGCCAGACCGGCATCTTTCATGATGGTCTTAACATCGGCAAAGTCAAGGCTTACAAGACCCGGCATGGAGATCAGGTCAGAGATACTCTTAACACCCTGTAATAATACATCATCTGCCAGTTTGAAAGCGTCTCTTAAAGAAGTGGTTTTGTCAGCCATTCTTAACAAACGGTCATTTGGAATGGTGACCAGCGCATCGACATTATCCTGAAGGAAATCACTGGCAATCTGAGCGTTGCGCATACGGACTCGGCCTTCAAAAGAAAATGGTTTGGTGACAACACCAATGGTTAAGATTCCCATTTCACGGGCAATTTTTGCAATGATCGGCGCAGCACCGGAACCGGTTCCGCCGCCCATACCAGCAGTGATAAATAACAGATCTGTTTCCTGAATTAAATCTGCAATGGCGTCACGGCTTTCTTCCGCAGACTTCTGACCCATTTCAGGGTTACCGCCCGCACCAAGACCGCCGGTGGTCTTTTCACCAATCTGAAGGCGTTTTTCAGCCAGGGTCAGGGCCAGCGCCTGATTATCGGTATTGATGGATATGAAGTCAACACCCTTCAGACCGGATTCGATCATGCGGTTAACGGCATTGTTCCCGCCGCCGCCAACACCAATTACACGAATTCTCGCAAAATTATCATTGTAGCCATCTAATTCAATCACTTTTCTTCCTCCTCTATTTCACGTAAGAAACTCTTAGTTTGTTTTTTATCATCATTTTTTTGTTCTTCATCCAGTTCTTCATCATCTTCAAAGACTTCATCCTCGTCGGAAGCGTCACCGCGGTAGCCGTTCTCGTCAAGCTCGACGGCATCATAGTCTTCTTCCTCATAGTCCTCTGTCTCGTCCAAATCATCGGTCGTGGAATGTATTATTTCTATAGGCTCAGCTTTATGGCCGGTTGAATGACCATGCTTCTGCTCCTTTGAAATCGCTTTAGGATCTGATTCTTTGCTGCCAGACCGGAAATAATAACGCCGGATCTTCGCAAAATTTGAAAACAGGCTGGTTCCAAAATAAAAGATTGCTGCGTAATAAATTGGAATCCCTACTCTGTCACCGATATAGGTCAGCAGCGCCGCTAAAATGGTGTTGCCAAAAAAACCGGTAATAAACAGTTTTTGGTCAAATTTTCCTTCCAGGTCTGCCTGAATACCGCCAAATACTGAATTCAGCGAAGCGAGTATTGCGATTGAGAGATAGGATGAATATGCCAGCGGTATTTCAAAAGGCAAAACAACACCGATTAAAAGCCCTGCAAGCAGCCCTATTAATGGATATAGCATCGTTGTCCTCGTTTCTCTGCAAAAAATCAAATTACAGTTTATTACTTTTGTTGAGTAGTAAATATTCTGACTTTTCTATATTAACCTTTATTTCCCAATATTTCAACAGTTGAATAACACTTTCATCAGAATTTAAGTAAATATACATGGATTCTGGGTCTCCAATGGCCTCAATCACAAATGGCGGTGAGGATATCTCATCATCTACATTGATGACCGCGCCGCCGCAGTCGATGTTGCTGCTGTTTGTCACGCGCATCTTATTGAGCTGGATTCCCTCCGCCCCGGCTGCCTTCAGTTCGTTGATGACCGCCAGCACATCTGAGTTGTGTACCAGGTATTTATTGGGGTTTTCACCAGGCTCGATGGCTTTGTCACTGTCTTCCAGCGTAATGACAATGCCAGGTCCCTGGATGGGTACAGAGCCGTCCGCCATTTTATAGTTTTCAAGCTCTGCGTCCAGATATTGGCCGACGGTATCGACCACAGACCCTTCATCCTCGATGGCCCTTCTGGCCTGTTCGTAGGTTTCAAGCCTTTTCTGCTCAGCCTCTATTTTTTTGCCGAGCTCCTCATTTTTGACCTTGAGGTTATCCTCCTCAAGCTCCTGGTTATATAAGGTCTTCGCATTGACAAAGGTACGCTGCGCCGGGATGTCTTTTGAACCAATTTCCTTAACGATCAGAGCCATTCCAATGCCAACCACCAGAAAGACCAAAACCAGTATCCGGTTCATGGTTTTTTCACTTATACTTTTCATAGCCCACCGCTACTCATCGGCCCCACTGCCTGAGGCCGGCGTTGCATACTTAAGGTCAATCACACCACTGTAGGCCTTTACCAGAACATTGTCCTCCTGTGAAATAGAAACCTTCAGTTTATTGGACTGCATGACATCCACAACACCAGCCCGCATTTTGATGGCAGCGGACAGATCCTGGGGATTGCCAATGACTTTCACCTCAAAGGGTGCACCGTATTTGTTACGGTTAATATTAATATAGGAGCCCGCCTGGCGGATCTCCGAGGTATTAATCAAACGTTCGCCATTGATGGAAATGGCTTCTGCGCCTGCTGCGTTCAGCTCGTTTACCAGTGAGAGCAGCAGATCGGAGCTCTTGGAATAGAGAGACGCGTCGTAATCTGTGCTGTCGGTATCGATGGTGATGACCAGGCCTGAGCCCGTCACATCCGTCACACCTGCAAGCACGCGTTCCTTCTCCAGCTCCTGCTGTTTTTTCTTTATGACATCATCGGTTCCAGCGGCGTCAGATTCATAGTTAGCCAGCTGTTTTTCGAGATCCTTGAGCTGATTGTTCAGCTCGTCATTTTTGTTTTCAAGGGCTTTCACTTCAGCAGCCAGGTCGCCAGCGCGCTCGGAATCTACCGTCCCGCCCAGCTGGTCGACTGTTTTCATCTGAAGGATAATCAAAACGCCCACAAAAATACATATTAACGCAATGGCCAAACTGCCTTTTCGCTTCAAGCCTTCACCTCAGTTTATCTTGGTTTCAGAATCGGTTTGTTACCGCCAGTGGTCAGATTGATATCCAGATTGCTCTTGTTTTCGGCAAACACCGTATTGATATAATCATAAGAGCTCTTAAAGTTATCCAGATCCGCCACTGTCATAACCACATTATTTTTTGTAATGATCCGATAAGTATTATTTTCCGTAATACCCACTTCCGAAATCTTCGCAAGGTTGCCATCATTCTGGAAGGTCTTCAGAATCTCCATGACTGTGTCAAACTTCCAGTCCGGATTAAAGGTTACCGGATGTCCGATTTTATCAATGGTAATATCCGTGAAGCCCGTCACAATAGGAATATCCGTTTTGCGCAGATACTCACTGCGCTCAACCAGAAGGCCCTCACGGTTGATATAATTGATCTTGCCATCGTAGTTGACCGCGCAGATTGCCGGCGCTTCCTTTACCTTGATCACGATTTTGTCCGGCATGACTTTTGTAATCTCCAGCTTTTCAACATTTATGAGTTCCTCAATATTATAATGAGCCTTATTTAAATCTACCCAAAAAATGCTCTCACCTTCATTGATTCCTGAAGTTTCTATAATTGTTTCGCTATCGACAACTTCATTCCCAATTACTTCAATATGCTTAATGTTAAACACACCGGCGGAAATGGCGCTTGCCATGACAAAAATAAAGACAAATAAAATAGAAACAGCAACCACTAATAGTGTAACATATTTTAGCAGTCTTTTCCTTTTATTTTTTTTTAATTTTTTACGTCTTTGCAGCTTTTCATCCATTTTATCACCATTTACCGGTTTTTGTCACCCTTTTTATTTGTTTTTGTTCAATTTATTTGATCAGCTTCAAAGCTTCTGCACAAATCCGGTCACCTGCATCCAGTATTGCCCGTTCTTTCGTAGCTTTCCGCATCTTTTCAAGCCCCTTTTCATCCCGGAGCAGCGCCGGAATAGTTTCGGCCAGCAGGTCCGGCGTCAGCTCGGCGTCATGGATCAGGATACCGCCGCCGTTATCGGTGATAACACGGGCGTTGAATTCCTGGTGGTTTCCTGCCGCCATGGGGTAAGGGACCAAAATGGATGGAATTCCCACCGCCGCGATCTCAGCCACCGACATGGCGCCGGAACGGCTGACAACTAAATCTCCTGCGCCGATAAGGGTGTGGACGTCATTGCTGTAGGCTAAGACATTTATATTACGGCAATCATCTAATTTTACACCATTTTCCTTTAATTTTTCTAGGACTTTATCATACTGTCCTCTCCCGGTCAGGTGATAGACAACAATCTCCGGATTATCTGCATTCCGGACGATAAACGAAGCGGCCGCATTGTTGATGCTCCCAGCCCCCTGGCTGCCGCCCATGATGACGACCAGACGCTGGCTTTCCTTCAGGCCAAGCTTATCTCTGAGGGCCTTGCGGTCTGTCTGTTTAAACACGTCGCGCACTGGGTTGCCAGCCAGAAAAGTCTTGTCCTCCGGAAAGTACTCGGCGGCCTCCTTAAAGCTGATGGCCACGCGGTCCACCTTTTTCCCAAGCATCCGGTTTGTCTTGCCCGGGTAGGCGTTCTGCTCATGGATCATGGTGGGGATGCCCCGCTTCGCTGCCTCGAGAAGCAGCGGGCCACAGGTGAAGCCGCCTGTCCCAACCACCAGATCTGGCTGATGCCTTTTCAAGACCTTCTTTGAGTCTGAGATACCGTCAAAGATCCCCTTGACCGCAGCCAGCGTTTCCAGCGACAGCTCACGCTCAAAGCCGCGGACGCGGATGTACTCAATAGGATAGCCCTCCTTGGGCACAATATTTTTTTCCATGCCTACCTGTGAGCCGATAAAAACGATCTCGGCGTCGGGCAGGCGCTCCTTTAGTTTATCTGCAATGGCCAGCCCCGGATAAATATGTCCTCCGGTGCCGCCGGCCGCTACTAAAATTTTCATTTTCTTCTCCCTTTCCTTTTGCGCAGGTCGGCCTGCCTTGAAATATTGAGGATGGGCCCCAGCATGGCAAAGAGCACAACCATCGAGGTCCCGCCAGCGCTGACAAAGGGGAGCGCCATACCGGTAACCGGGATGACCGAGGTGGCGACCCCCACGTTTACAAACACCTGAAAGCCGAGCAGCAGCATGACACTGCTGGTGTAAAGGTAGCCGAACCGGTCTGGCGAGGTGTTGGCAATTTTGAAGCCGCGCCAGATAATGAAGGCGAAAAGACCCAAAACAAAAACACAGCCGATGAGGCCGAACTCCTCACCGATATTGGCGAAAATAAAGTCATTCTGAAGCTCGGGCAGGAACAGAAATTTCTGCTTGCCGTTGCCCAGCCCCTGGCCAAAGATTCCGCCGGTCCCAATGGCTAAAAGCGACTGGGTGATCTGATAATCATAGCTCCCGCGGCCCAGGAACACGTTAAAACGTTCCAGCCGCCAGGGCTCAAGGATCATCAGCCCAATGACACCCGCCGCGCCCAGAGCCGCATAGGGCGCAAAGCGTTTAAAACGCACCCCTGCAAAATAGAGCACTGCCACCATGCCAAAGCCGATGGCCATGGCCGCGCTCAGCGAGGGCTCAATGGCTGTGATACCGCAGATCAGAAAAATAGGGATCATGCACTGCTTGGTAAACTCCCAGGTACTGCCGTTCAGCACCTCCGGCTCCCGCGTGAGCAGCGAGGAAAGATAAAGAATGCCTGTGACCTTTGCGAGCTCCGAGGGCTGAAACTGACCGATGCCGACATTCAGCCAGCGTCTGGCATCATTGACCTTAACCCCGATGCCCGGTATCAATACAAGGAGCAGCAGAAAGACCGTCACGCCCAGCAGGATCATGCTGATTTTTTTATTGTTGTATTTGCGATAATCGATATTACTCATAAAGCCCATTACAAGGAGCCCCAGCGCTACAAACCCAAATTGCTTGAGAAAGAGCGAGTAGCCCTTGCTGCCGTCGACTGTTGAAGAATACATGCTGGCGCTAAAGACCATCAGGAGGCCAAAGCCTACCAAAATCAACAGAGCGATGACAAACGGCCTGTCTACTTTTCCTTTTTTCATCAGTTACTCCCGATTCGTTTAACTAAATCCTTAAAGACCTGTCCTCTGATTTCAAAATTATCAAACATATCCCAGCTGGCACAGGCTGGTGACAGCAGCACCACATCGCCAGGCGCCGCGCATTCAGAGGCAACCTTGACCGCCTCGTCATAATCGCCCACGCGCACGGTGTTGTAATAGCCCTGGCTCTCAGCTGTCTCCTCAATCTGAGACGCGGTTGCTCCGACCAGCACCATCCGTTTCACCTTTTTCCTGACCACCTCGATAAATTCGCTGTAGTCTTCTTTTTTATCGTAACCCCCGGCGATGAGGATGACCGGTTTGGTCATGGCGTTCAATGCCACGATGGCCGCGTTGGTGTTCGTGCCCTTGGAGTCGTTGATATAATCCACGCCGCCGATGTTCGCCACAAATTCCTGGCGGTGTTCTACCCCGCCAAAGGATTTCAGCGTTTCCGCGATACTGACCACGTCCACGCCCATAAAATAGGCGAGCACTGTGGCCGCAAGAGCGTTCTGTACGTTGTGAGGGCCCTTGATACCCATTTCCTCGATACGGCAGATTGGAATGACCGATTCATTGTCATTGATAAAAATACCGCCGTCCATGGCGTAGGCACCCTGGGCCACTTTTTTGTCCAGGCTGAAATAGTACTTCCGGCACTGTGCCTGGCGGCCCAGCTCACAGACCTGTTCGTCATCGGCATTAAGCACCAGAAAATCCTCGCCGCGCTGGTTTTCAAAAATCCGGGCCTTGGCGGCAATGTAGTTTTCCATGGTGCCGTACCGGTCCATGTGATCCGGTGACAGGTTTAAAATGGCCGAAGCGGCTGGACGGAATTTATTGATGGTCTCCAGCTGAAACGCGCTGATCTCTGTCACAAAAACATCCTCAGGCGCTGCTTCCATCACATAGTTGCTGATGGGGTCTCCAATGTTGCCCACCGTATAGGTTTTCCGGCCGCTGTTCTTAAAGATTTCACCTGTGAGGGTCGTGGTGGTGGTTTTGCCGTTGGTGCCGGTGATGGCTACAAAAGGCGCCTTTGTCATACAGTAGGCCAGCTCAGCCTCGCCGATGACAGGAACGCCGCAGCGGTAGGCCTCGGCGATGATGGGAATGGTCAGCGGCACGCCCGGGCTTGTGACCACACGGTCAATCTCATTGATAACCCCGGTGTCGATCTGACGGCCAAAAACCGTTTCGATGCCCTTTTCCTCAAGCTCTGCCAAGGTCTCCCGCACCTGGGGAAACTCTGCCAGAACCACGTCCTCCGGACGGTTATCGGTCAGTACCACTGCTTTGCCGTTATCCATTAAAAGCTTTGAAACCGCCACACCGCTGCGGGCAGCCCCAATCACTAAAATCTTTTCACTCAATTGTACTTACGCCTCCTAAATTATAAACATAAAAATGCCAGTGCCACAAAGACTGCCGTAACAATCCAGAACACGGTGACTACCCGGGTCTCACTCCAGCCCTTCAGCTCAAAATGATGGTGAATCGGCGCCATTTTAAAGAAGCGCTTGCCGTGGGTCAGCTTGAAATAACCCACCTGTATCACGACCGATAAGGCCTCAATCACGTAGAGCAGGCCTGCGATCAGCACGAATATTTGCATCCGTGTAATGATGGCCATCACGATCACAGCGCCGCCCAGAGCCATGGAGCCCGTGTCGCCCATAAAAATCTCGGCCGGGTTTGAGTTATAGCGCAGGAAGCCAAGGCACGCGCCGATCACCGCGCCGCTGAAAACAGCAGTGCTGACCTGATTCAGCGCAACGGCCATGGCCAGGAAAAAGACGCAGACAATGGCAGTAACGCCAGAAGCGAGACCGTCAAGGCCGTCGGTCAGGTTGACCGCGTTGGTCACTGCCACGACAGCAAAAAAGGTAAAAGGAACATACCAGAACCCAAAATCCACAGTGGCGCCTATAAAGGGGACAACCAGCTCTGTGCCGATGGAAGGCGTCCACGCCGCGTAAAGGGCAATGGCCAGGGCCGCCACAAACTGAAGCACCAGTTTCTGCCAGGCGCGCAGTCCCAGATTATGCTTCTTCGAAACCTTGATAAAATCATCGATAAAGCCAATAGCACCAAAGGCCACCATCACGATCAATGGAAAGAAGTCCCATTTTCTGGTAAAGAAGCTGATGATCATAACAGCGATGAGAACCGCGCCCTGGATGACAAGGCCGCCCATGGTGGGTGTGCCGGATTTTTTCATATGGCTCTGGGGACCCTCCTCACGGATGGCCTGCCCAAAGTGCAGCCGGTGCAGAATCGGCAGGACTCTGGGCATCGCGAGCCAGACAATAATAAACGCGGCTAATAAACTGACAATTGAAATTTTTAAAGTATCCATCTTTTCCTTGTTTCCTCTTCCTTTACTCCTGAATCATTTCCAGTGTTTTTTCCAGATGTACGCCCCTGGAGGCCTTGATGAGAATCACGTCTCCCGGCGCCATCAGCTTTTTCAGCAGTCTGCCGGCACTCTCTGCGTCGGCAGACCAGAAGCAGCGCTCATCTGCCAGGCTGGCGCCTGCGCCTTTAATATAGGCTTTCGATTCCGGGCCCACCGCAATGAGCACATCGGCCTTTTCTGCCGCATAAGCGCCAATCTCGAGGTGGCCGGTCTCAGACATCTCGCCCATTTCCAGCATATCTCCGAGCACCGCGAGCCTGCGGCTGCCTTTCCCCATATCCCACAGCATATCAAGGGCTGCCTTCATGGCGTCGGGATTGGCGTTATAAGAGTCGTTGATCACCGTGGCCGCTTTTACCTTGACAATATCCATGCGGTTGCCGCTTGGTTTAAAGGCGTCGAGGCCGTGCTGGATTTCGTCATGGGTCATCTGATAATATCTGCCGAGCCAGATGGCGGTCAGGCAGTTGTAAACATTGTGAATGCCAGGGTAAGCAAAGTGGTAGTGTTCGCCGTCTGCCTCAAAGCGGATACCCTGGGCAGAGGACTCGACCTGTTCTGCCTTAAGCGACAGACCCGCGCCCCTGATCCCCACTCGGGCAACCGAGAAGGGCTCTTCATCCTCTCTGATCTTATTGAGATACACATCGTCCCCGTTGAGCAGCGCGATGTCGCCAGCGCCCATGGTCTCAAAGATTTCCTTCTTGGCCGCCAGGATGTTATCCTGGGTTTTCAGAATCTCGATATGGGCTGTGCCGATATTTGTGATAACACCAATATGCGGCCTGACCTCACCGATGGATTTTCGAATATCGTTCAGGTGGTCCATTCCCATCTCGATCACGGCGATTTCGTGCTCTGGCTGTAAATTAAAGAGGGTCTGGGGTATTCCATACTCGTTGTTAAAATTTCCCTGGGTTTTCAGGGTGTTGTATTTCTGAGACAGCACCGAGGCGATGAGGTCCTTGGTGGTGGTCTTCCCGCTGCTGCCGGTAACGGCGATGACCGGTATATCATAGCGCTCCCGGTTGTACTTCGCCAGGGCCTTCATGGCTTCCAGGCAGGATTCGACCAGAACGATGTTGATCCCCTCTGGAAAATCCAGGGCTTCTGTCTCTGTAAAGCTTGTTGAGCAGCCTTTTTCAGCCGCGGTTTCGATGAAACGGTGCCCATCTACCTTTTCACCCTTAATCGGGATAAAAAGATCATTTTTTTCAATTTTACGGCTATCGATGGCCGCGCCGGTGACCCAGTCCGTTTTTCCTTTCTGGATAAGCCGGCCTTCTGTGATTTTCACCAATTGTTCAAGTGAAACTTTTTCCATATTTAAGTATCTTCTTTCTCTTGTTGTTTTGTCAAAGACAAACTGAAATTTTTACATACTTTCTTATTATAGCAAAACCACAGGCAAGGTTCCAACAATTTTATATTTTATTTACAAATTGACAAAAAGAAGCAAGAAAATCCTGCTTCTTCAATGATGATTTTAAGCTTAAGCGCCACGACCGTACGAAACGGGCGGTCGTCGCTAAACAGCTAAAACCGCCGATGGATATTATGAGATGTGGCACAATCAGGGTACTCTTACCTCTCAGCTTCGGCGGCTCTGCGGAAAAAAGCACAGCATTCTTTCTCAATGAGACCGCAGGCGCTGTTCGGTAAAATACCCTGCTCGCGCCATGGGGATAAATATCCATCGGCTCCGTTGAGAATTGATTGTGTTGTGGCGCAGCAGGTTATATTTAAATAAAGAATGTTTAACCTAAACAGACAGCTTTGATCTCTTTTAGCTAAAAGCAGCTGAACCGCTGCCTTTCAATTTTATGAGAAAGCAATGGATTTTTCACCCTTTCGCACCGCAGAGCGTAGCACTTTACCGAACTGCGCCTACGGTCTCATTACCGTACAATTATGTACAGATAACGCAGAGCCGTCGAAGCTGTGAGGTAAGAGTGCTGGGATTTGCGGCATCCTAAAAAAATCCATTGCTTGTCCCGCGCTACACCGTTGACCGTACGTTTCGTACGGTCGTCGCTGCCTTTACTTTATGCTTTAAGGCTTAAAAGTCACGCTGATCTCACTGCCTTTATCGACAACGGTTCCCGCCGCCAGGGACTGCTCGGTGGCAAAGCCGGAGCCGGTGACCTTAAGATTGAGGCCAAGGCCGGTAACAATCTCGTTGACAGACTGGATGGACATACCATTCAGGTCTGGAACTGTGACTTTGTCACCATTTTCACTGCTCTGGGACCCAATTTCAAGCACCAGCTCTGTATTGGGGTCGTAGACACTCTGGGCCGGGAAGCTCTGGGAAATGACCGTATCACCGTCACCCTTTACCTCCAGCTTATACTTGATGCCCTTTTCCTCCAGAATTTTAACGGCAAAATCCTTTTCCTGGCCGATCAGGTCCGGGATGGTAATGGAGTTCTGCTGAATCTGGGTGTCGCTGTCGGTCTGGCCGCCCATGTAGTCCAGAACCTGCTTCATCAGATTAATGGCTGTCGGCGCGGCGCTGGTGCCCCCAAAGGCGCTGGGGTCTGGCTCGTCAAGCACCATAAGGATTGAGTATCGCGGGTCCTCGACCGGCGCGTAGCAGAAAAAGGAGGTAACATAATAGGTGCTGTTGTAAGCGCCGTCCACAAATTTTTCGGCTGTACCGGTCTTGCCGCCAATACTGTAGCCCTCTGCCAGATTGGCGAGGGTCGAGTTTTCAGCGACGACATTTTTCATGATGTTACGCATTTCCGCCGAGGTATCTGAGGAAATGATCTGCTTGGGGCCGTTCAGCTGATTATTGACATATTCCTGCTGGCTGCTCCCCTTTCCGATGATGGTCGGATTCATATAGTAACCGTTATTGACAACACAGTTCAGCGCTGAGAGCAGCTGAATAGGTGTGGTGGCAAGGCCCTGTCCAAAGGAGAAGGTGGCGTAGTCCAGAAGGTTGATCTCACCGTTTCCATCAAATGGGCGGTTGATGATCCCGGATTCCTCTCCCGGGAGCTCGATGCCAGTCTGCTTGCCAAAGCCAAAGTTGTAAACATACTGGTAAAACAGCGCCGGGTCCAGCTTCTGAATGATCTGAACCAGCCCCGGGTTACAGGAGTTGGCAATGGCTTCTGAAACTGTCTGTGTGCCGTGGGAGCCTGTACAGTTGACGGTTACGCCGTTAATATTGATGGAGCCGCTGCAGTACACCTTGGTGTCCGGCGTCACCACGCCCTCCTCAAGAGCGCTGGACGCTGTTACGGCTTTGAAGGTAGAGCCAGGCTCATAAATAAAGCTGACTGCAGGGTTCTTCCACATCTCACTGAGCTGGTCAGCCTTGGATTTATCCTTAAGGTCGCCCGCATGCTTCGAACTGTAGTAGTCGCTGATGGAATAGGGATCGTTCAGATTATAATCCGGCTGGGTGGCCATGGCGATGATCTCGCCGGTTTTGGTATCCATGACAATGGCGGTGCCGCTTTTGGCCTTCCACTCCTCAACGGCAGACTTGAGTCCCCGCTCGGCCAGCATCTGAATATTGCTGTCGATGGTCAGCGTCAGGTCCTTGCCCTGGGTCGGTTTCTTGATGATTTTGGTCTGTGAAGGGATCTGGTTTCCCTGGGCATCCTTCTGGAAATAAATGATGCCGTCGTCCCCCTTCAGCTGATCGTTGTAGGAGGATTCGACCCCGGTGAGCCCGGTGTGGTCCTGCCCGGTAAACCCTAAGACATAGGAGGCAAAATTGCCGTTGGTATAATAGCGGCGTTTATCCTCAATGAGCTCAATGCCGTTGTAGCTCTTGGTCTCGCCCTTTTCATTTTTAATGGCCTGGTCCTCTTTAATCTCCCGGGCCAGGGTGTTGTCAACCTTGCCCTCGATGAGCACCGCACTGTTTTCCTTGCGGGTCAGCACCTCGTAGGCGTCGTCGTAGTCCATACCCAGCACGCTGACCAGCACCTGCGCGGCAGATTCGGGGTCTTTGACCTCATCGGGCACTGCGTAGACGGTGCCGTCCAGAAAGCTGACTCCCTCGGGGATGCCGGCCACGACCTTCTCGCCATCGCCTTTTTTAACCCCGTTTTTAACCTCGACCTTGTCATCCTCCGTCTTGTTGACCTTGTCCAGAACCTCCTGGTAATCAAGGTTCAGCTTCTCACTGAGTTCTCTTGCCAGTTTTTCCGGTTCCTTGACCTCCAACGGGATGACGTGGATAGCGGTGGCTGAGGAGTCCTGCACCAGGATACGCATGTTGCGGTCATAAATATTTCCCCGGGAGGCCTTTAACGGCACCTCCTCCACCAGCTGATCCACCTGACGCGAGTACTGGTCGGTGGAGTCGATAATCTGGAGATACATCAGCTTTATTACAAGTATTAAAAATGCAACTGCTAAAATAACAATTGCATAATACATACGGGATTGCTTTAAATTTTTCTTTTTTCTCTTACGCACTCTCATTGTCACCCTCGATTATTTAAAAATCGAACGGAGCCAACTGTCGCCCTGGGTGTCCGCTGACGCTCTCTGCGTGTTTTCCATGGTGGTTTCATAGACATACTGGCCGGCAGTGGGCGTGGTCATGCCGTAGCCCCTGGCAGTGGCCTCGATGCCGCTCAGATCATCGGTGCTGGCCATAATCTGTCCGTTTTTACTGTCGTTGACTGCCTGCTTGTCCTCAAGCTCAGCCTGCATGGTGCGCACTTCCTCGTTCAGCTCTGAAATCATGGACTGCTGGAACAAAAGACCGATGCAGACCACAAAGATGAGCACTGCCGCGATCATCAGGTAGGATAAGGCGGTAAGCTCCTTGGCCTTGGCGTGGCCGCGGTGTTTTCGGCTGCCTGCCCTGGCGGCTTTTACGTTACTTTTAGCTTTTTTATGTGATTTTTTGCGGGTGCTGGCATGGCCCAGGCTTTCGCTGGCTGAAGCAGCATCCAAATTCATGGTATCAGAAATAACCCAACTGTTCTGCATGTTCTCCATTTTGATTTTGCTCCTTGTTCTATAGCTTTTCTGCAATTCTTAACTTAGCGCTTCTGGACCTGCGGTTGGCCTCGATCTCCTCCGCTGATGGAAGGATCGGTTTGCGCGTTATAATCTTGACTTCCGGTTTTTTCCCGCACACGCAAGTGGGGAACTCCGGCGGACAGGTGCAGGGGTTCTGCTTGTCCTTGAAAAAATGCTTGACGATCCGGTCCTCAAGGGAATGGAAGGTAATGATGCACATGCGCCCTCCGGGCTTCAGTGCTTCGATCCCCGCTGAAAAGGCATCCTCTAAAATGTCCAGCTCATGGTTGACCTCCAGGCGGATGGCCTGAAAGCTTTTGCGCGCCGGATGCTTCTCCTTGAAGCGCTCTTTAGCCGGGTAGGCGGCTTTGATGAGCTCGCTGAGCTCCAGGGTCGTCTCGATGGGCTTCGTTTCCCTTTCCTTTATAACGGCGTTTACAATACGGCCGGCAAAACGCTCCTCCCCATAGACCTGCAGCACCTTTTTCAGGCGCTCCGGCGGATAGGTGTTGACGACCTCATAGGCCGACAGCGCTGCTCCGCTGTCCATACGCATGTCCAGTGGGCCGTCGTGATGGTAAGAAAAACCCCGGGTTTCATCATCGAACTGAAAGGAGGAAACCCCCAGGTCGTAAATAATGCCGTCGATCTGTGAGACGCCGGTCAGCTCGAGTACCTCTTTCAGATTGACAAAATTATTTTTGACAAACTGCTTGTGGCACGCGCAGGGCGCGAGGCGTTTGCCCGCATAGTCCAGAGCAAAATCGTCCTGGTCGATGCCGATCAGGGTTCCGTCTTTACTCAGGCGTTTGCAGATCAGCTCTGAATGGCCGCCGCCGCCCAGGGTACCGTCTACATAGGTACCGTCTGGCTTAATCATCAGCCCATCTACGGTTTCGTGCAAAAGCACCGTTGTGTGTGAAAATTCCAAAGGCTCCCTCCTTTCTGCTAAATTCCCAGCTCTGCCATTTTATCGGCAATATCGCTGACGTCCATATTGTTGTAGTTGTCCCAATTTTCTGTGTTCCAGATTTCAAGCCGGTTGGAAACGCCGATAATCTTGGTTTCCTTCTCCAGCTCCGCATGCTTTCTGAGCGTCGCGGGAATGGAGATACGCCCCTGCTTGTCCAGCGCGCACTCGGAGGCGCCGCTGAAAAAGAAACGTGTGAAATCCCGGGCGTCCTTATCCGAGATGGGCAGGGTTCTGAGCTTGTTCACAAAGATCTCCCACTCCTCGGTTGAAAAGACAAAAAGGCAGCAGTCAAGCCCCTTGGTGATGACAAAGTCCTTGCCCAGCGCCTCCCTGAATTTGGAGGGGATGATCAGACGGCCCTTGTCGTCAATATTATGCTCGTATTCGCCAAAGAACATGCCAAACGCCACCCTTTCTTCCACTAATCTCCCACTTTATTGGGTTACTACTCCAATTCTCCCCACATTATACCACAATGCACCACCCAGGGACAAGTTATTACCACCAATCTTAAAAAATTAAATATTTACTTTTGCTCTTTATTTTAATAATTTTTGGGTATTACTTAAGCTGAAGTCCGTTTCAACCCACATTACCCCTTGTTCTGCGCGCTTTTTTAGTTTAATATAGTAGGGATCATTCAAATACTTTAACGCTATTAAATTGTAAGGAGTACGTGTATAAATGAGAGCAGTAGTTACGGTCATTGGTAAGGACCGCACAGGAATTATTTACAATGTGTCCAAAATTCTGGCAGAGAGCAACGCCAACATTGAGGACATCAGCCAAACGGTTATGCAGGACTTTTTCACCATGATCATGCTGGTGGACGTCACCAAGATGACCTGCGATTTCGCGCAGCTCAAGGAAGAGCTGGAAGCGCTCAGCAAGACCATCGGCATGTCGATCCGCATTCAGCATGAAGACATTTTTAATGCCATGCATTCCATTTAAGAGGTGATGCGCGATGGCAATGTTTAAAGATGTGCTTGAAACCGTCCGTATGATCGAGAAGGAAAATCTGGATATCCGTACCATTACCATGGGGATCTCTCTGATGGACTGCATCGACGCCGACGGCGAAAAAGCCCGCCGCAAAATTTATGACAAAATTACCCGAATGGCTGAACACCTGGTATCCCAGGGCGAACGCATCGAAACCGAGTTTGGCATTCCAATCGTCAACAAGCGCGTCTCGGTGACGCCCATTTCTCTGATTGCGGGGGCCAGCAATGACACGGACTATGTGGCCTACGCCGAAACCCTGGATAAAGCCGCCCACGAAATCGGCGTCAACTTTATCGGCGGGTTCTCCGCGCTGGTGCCCAAGGGCTTTACACGGGGGGACCTCAACCTGATCAACTCCATTCCCGAGGCGCTGGCCTGCACCGAGCGTGTCTGCTCCTCTGTCAACCTTGGCTCCACCAAAACTGGAATCAACATGGACGCGGTTAAAATGATGGGCGAGATTGTCAAACAGACGGCTTACCTCACACGCGACGACGACTCCATCGGCTGCGCAAAACTGGTGGTCTTCTGCAACGCGGTCGAGGACAACCCCTTCATGGCAGGCGCCTACCACGGCATCGGCCAGCCGGACACTGTGCTGCATGTGGGTGTCAGCGGACCGGGCGTTGTCAAAAAGGCTCTTGAAAAACACCAGAATGCCAGCTTTGACGAGATGGCTGAGATCATTAAAAAGACAGCCTTTAAGATCACCCGCGCCGGCCAGCTTGTGGGCACCACAGTCGCAGAGCGCCTGGGCGTTCCCTTTGGCATTCTGGATCTCTCTCTGGCTCCAACACCCGAAATCGGCGACTCTGTTGCCCGTATTCTTGAAGAGATGGGACTGGAACACTGCGGCGCCCACGGAACCACCGCAGCGCTGGCCATGCTCAACGACGCGGTTAAGAAAGGCGGCATCATGGCCTCTACCTCCGTTGGCGGCCTGAGCGGCGCTTTTATTCCCGTCAGTGAGGACGAGGGCATGATCGAGGCAGCCTCCATTGGTGCGCTGTCCCTCGACAAGCTGGAAGCCATGACCTGTGTCTGCTCCGTCGGCCTCGACATGATCGCCATTCCGGGCGATACCCCTGCCGCGACCATCTCCGGCATCATCGCCGACGAGGCGGCCATTGGCATGATCAACGCCAAAACCACCGCTGTGCGCCTGATTCCAGTATACGGCAAGGGCCTTGGCGAGTCTGCCTCCTTTGGCGGGCTGCTGGGCACTGCGCCCATCATGGCAGTCAATCCCAACGACTGCTCTGTCTTTGTGAACCGCGGCGGCAAAATTCCCGCTCCGATCCACAGCTTTAAAAATTAAAAAAATTCGAATTCAAATTTAACGCCCGGCCTAAGATAAATGGCAAAATATAAGACGCAGCGCCGTTCATAACGAAAGCGCGCATCCAATATATGCAGCTGATTTTGAACGGTACCGCAGCGCGGCATTCTGGCATTTATCGGCGGCCGGCAAACAGGGGGAGAAAACATGGAAGATTTAAAAGTAGCAGTTTGTGTCTGTACAGAATGTGTCATGAAAGGCGCCATGGACATCATCGAATCCATCGAGAGCTTAAACGATGTGAAGGATGTTCTGGAGCTTTCACGCGGTATTTATATCGAAACGGTTAAATGTATCGGCGAAGCAAGGCATGGAATGAAATCCCCTATTGTTTCTGTCGGAGATGTTGTGATCGAAAAGGCAAATACTGAGACTGTTATGGCACAAATTCTTGAAATGACAAAATAATCAAGAAGGAAGTGAATTTGTAAATGAGAGGAATTTACACACCTGTGACCAAAATCCGTCGTCAGGTTTTTGCCGCCATTGCCAAAATGGCCTATGAGGGCGGCGATTACGCCAGTAGAGTGGAAGAAATCCCTTTTGAAATTATACCCGGAGAGGTCGCAAACTACCGGGACAGCGTTTTTAAGGAAAGGGCCATCATCGGGGAGCGCCTGCGTCTCGCCATTGGCCTGCCCTTATACCCGGTCGACCAGCCTTCTCCCATCTCCAGAGATGTGGAGGAGAGCGCCATCGCTGAAAAGGTCTATGATCCACCGCTGGTTAATGTTATTCCTTTTGCCTGCGACGCCTGTGAGCCCAAGGCTTTCATGGTGACGGACAACTGCCGGGGCTGCCTGGCGCACCCCTGCGTATCGGTCTGTCCGGTAAACGCAGTCTACATGAAGGACGGCAAATCCCATATCGATAAAGAAAAGTGCGTGCGGTGCGGGCGCTGCCGGGAGGCCTGCCCATACGAGGCCATTGTAAAATACGACCGGCCCTGCGCGGCTGCCTGCGGCGTCGACGCCATTGAGAGCGACGAGCTGGGACGGGCCAAAATCAATTACGACAAGTGTGTTTCCTGCGGTATGTGCCTGGTCAACTGTCCCTTTGGCGCCATCGCGGATAAAACCCAGATTTTTCAGCTGATCCACGCCATCAAGGAGGGCGATGAGGTCATTGCCGAGATTGCCCCGGCCTTTGTCGGCCAGTTTGGCCCCCTGGCAACACCGGAGAAGATCAAGGAGGCCATTAAGGAGCTGGGCTTTGCCGATGTGGTGGAGGTTGCCCTGGGCGCTGACCTGGGCGCGGTCGAAGAGGCCCACCACTATGTCAACAAAGTCGTTAAGGGTGATGATCCCTTTATCGGCACCTCCTGCTGCCCCTCCTGGTCTGTCATGGCCAAGACAAAATTCCCGGAGATCGCCCACTGCATTTCCGGCGAGCTGACCCCAATGGTGGCCACGGCCCGCATTATTAAAAAGGAACACCCCAAGTCCAGGATTGTCTTTATCGGCCCCTGCGCGGCCAAAAAGCTGGAGGCCTCCAGAAAAAGCGTGCGCAGCGACGTGGACTTTGTCATCACCTTCGAGGAGCTCATGGGCATGTTCGTGGCCAAGGGCATTGAATTCGGCGACCTCGGGGACGACGGCAAGCTGGACGACGCAACCGCGGCCGGCCGGGGTTATTCTGTGGCCGGGGGCGTCGCAGACGCCATCTGCAACGCAGTCCATGACCTCTACCCGGGCGTGGATGTAAAGATCGACCGCGCCGAGGGCCTGAGGGAATGCCAGAAAATGCTGAAGCTGGCCCAGGCTGGCAAGCGTGACGGCTACCTGTTGGAGGGCATGGCCTGCCCGGGCGGCTGTATCGGCGGCGCCGGCACACTCATGCCGATTAAGAAGGCCGTCACAGCGGTTACCAAGTTCCAGAAAGAGGCCGACGAAAAACTGGCGACCAAGAGCGCCTATATGTCTGAGCTGAATCTGATGGACGATAAAAAATAAGCGCTCTAGAGAGCATCTTTATAAAATATTTATACGATCCGCCAAGCCTTAACACCACCTTCACGCCAAACGTGATAAGCTATCCTTAAAGAAGGTGGAAACTATGGCAAATATCTTTTTACTCTTAATATTCATTTTTACTGGCATCGCGGGCTATTTCGCCGCCTCCCACATCGACAGCTTTATAAGAAAGCTGCGCACTTACGGGTGGCGCAGGCTGTGAAGTGATCACGTATCATTAAAAAGACGACCGTACAAAACAGGCGGCCGTCTTTTTTTGATACTCCCTCCCTGCTCTGGGTATAAACGAGACAGAAAGGCATTTATGCCGTTTACGATGAGGAGGAAAATAAAATGACAAAACACACCATTGCAGGCGAATTTGACAAAATAAAAAACAAGCTGCACCGCAAAGATAAAGCCGGGCATCCCAAGGAGCTGGATGTGGAGGATGTGATTTCGGAAGAAATTGATCTAAATTCAGAGGCGGCGGTAAACATCAGCGAGCACAACAGCCGCGAACACGCCAGCCATCCGTCCATTGACGATATGACCCGGTAAAACCACGATAAGCGGGCAGGCCTTTTGACCTGCCCGCTTTTTTATTCTCACTATCCAATAATACGCTTAACTTCCTCTACCATGGCCTTGCCAAGCAGCTCGTGCTGGTCTGCCTGAAGGTGGAGGCCGTCCTCATCGCTGCTTTTTACCACTGTTCCGGCGTCGAAGAACTCGACACCGTAGGCTTCAGCCACACCCTTGTAGAACTGGGCGACATCCTTGGATTTTTCTTCGTTGCCTGCAAACATGTACTTGAACACGCCGTCTGCGATTGGCCCCAGCGGCGGCGGTCCTACCAACAGCACCTTGGGCTCGCCGGTATAGTCTCCGACCTGATGCAGGGCTTTATCCACCAGAATACCCACGCCGTTGGCAATATCCTGGGGCGATACGGTATAGCGCACCTTGAGGTCATTGGTGCCCACAAAGATGATGATCATGTCAAAGGGCGCCTGGGCGTCCATGGTTGGAATGATCTGGTCCTTGCCGCAGCGGTATTCCTCGATGGGATCGTCCCAGACAGTGGTACGGCCGTTAAGCCCGTCGGCGATGACCTTGTACCCGTCCCCCAGGCCGGCCTGCAGTACGCCCGGCCAGCGCACATCGTCATCCCATCGCTCCAGCGGCTTGATCATGTCGTTTGAGGGCTTCCAGCCCCAGGTGTTTGAGTCTCCAAAAATCAAAACAGTCTTTTTCATTATATTACCTCCACTAAAATATATTTTAAGCCCGAAGGCTTATGAACCAATGGTCTGCCATAATGCCGGCTTGGTAACGGCCGCGGCCAGGGCGCCGTTATCCAGGGCTGCTGTCACCAGCGCTTCCTCCATGCCCAGCCCGCCTGCCAGAAGCGGCACCCGTATCTGGCGCAGAATGGCCTCGTAGATGCTGCCCGGTATGGTCATGGGCATGACCAGTCCCGCGTCGGGCCGGCTCTCATTAATGCTCTGGATGCCTGTGGCCAGGGCGTTGGTATCAATGAGGAACAGCCCCAGAATCGAGAGCATTTCCTCCTCCTTTATCCACCGCACACACTGGGGCTTCATGGTGACCACTGCGTCCGCCCCCAGCCTTGACAGAAAATCGATGCTGGTGCGGTCCCGGGCCAGCCCCTTGATGGAATCCTGATGCACCACCGCTTTGCGCCCGTACTGGTGAATGAGCCTGATGATTTTTGGCAGGGTGTTAATATCCCCCAGCTTGAGCATAACGCAGGGCAGGCTGGTCTTTGTGAGCACACACTTCAGCCCCTCTGCCGAATTGACCGACGGGATGATCCGCGTGCCGGCGAGCAGCAGCTCCAGTTTAGACGTTTCCAAAAAAATCCCTCCTGATTTTAGGTATAAAAAATCCGTATCATACCTCATCGCACAACAAATAAACGTTACACTGTGTAACAAGGTATAATACGGACAACTCTTAGACTCAAGTCCCTAAATGAATGATTAATTGTTTACATTATATGCTAAACCTTTTCAGTTGTCAAGCTTTAAATTAGAGAAGCCGTAGAGGGGCAGATTTGCACCTGAACTTTCCACTATCCACTTTCAACTTTCAACTTTCAACTTTCAACTTTCAACTGAACAGTCCTCTCTTTAACGCTCTGCCTGTTCATGATATCCTTTGTCTGCACTTTGAGACGGCCGCCCGTTTCGTACGGTCGTCTCTTTCTTAATCGTTCCAGCCAAGAATGCGGATGAGCCTCAGATCAGAATAGGCGTAGGCACTGGCCGGGTAATTGATCCGGTCGGTGGTGTTGGAGTTGATCAGGTAATCTTTGACGCTGCCATCAGCGCCTTTCACCACATCGGTGATGATCACGGAATGGTTCCACACGCCGTCCACGCCGTACTGGAGGATATCCCCAGCCTGTCCTGTGTAAAGATTGGCGGTGGTATCCGCTGCCAGGCCATAGCCGGTGTTACCTTCGGCATAGTCATAGAATTCCTCAACCCCTGCCCAGGAGCCGGAGCGGCCGCTTGCTGTCTGGCGGGTATTAACGGAATCACCATACCATTTCCACTGCTCCTCCCCCTCGGTATCCATGGGGATACCGCCCGCGTACAGGCACTGTGAGATATAGTTATTGCAGTTGCCGCCGTATTCGTCATAGCGTCCCCAGGCGTCGTTTCGGATAACGGACAGCGGGTCCACCCAGTCCATGGCGTAGGCCACAGCGGCAGTCCGGTCATAGTCATGGCCGCACAGAGCAGCGGGCTCACTGCCGGCTGCGGCCTGGCTTTTTGCCTGGCTTAAGGCGTCAATATCCTGCCGCGCCTGATCCAGCAGCTCTGATTTGATCTGGTCCAGAATCTGGCTGGACTGAGCGTGTACCGCGCCCTGGCTTTTTTCGTCATAGCGCTCCTCGATGAGCAGATAGCCGTCCTCCTCCTTTTGGTGCTCAATGATCCGGCAGTTGTTTCCATCCCGGCGGATCACAAAGCTATGCTCAATGCCGGAGCTGTAGGAATCAACCCCGTCGATAAAGCTGAAGCGCACCGCATGGTCCTCCTCCAGCGTCACCTCCAGATCGCCGTTTTCCAGCGTCTGGGCTCCGGTATAGGTCACGCCGCAGCTATAGCCCGTAAGCCGCAGGTCATTATCCTGGAGAGACCGCACGCCCACCAGAAAGGACAGGGCTGTCTGGTCGATGGCGGCGCTGACAGCCCCCTGGCTGTCGGACAGGTCAAAATATTGGGTCACGTCCTGCTCGCTGAGGTCTGCCAGAGCGCCAAACCAGGTGTCCAGATAATCCCTGATGGTGTCCTCCTCGCCGCTGTCAATGCCATAGGCGGTTCGGCTGTTGCGCACAACCACCTTCTTTTTATCCTCCGAGCTGTCTGTGGCGGCCTCCTCGACCGGTACCTCAGCGCTGCGCCCCGCGGCCAAAGCACTTGTCACATGGCGCACAGCCGCAGAGCCCGCCACGATGAACACTGCCATCAGCGCCACCAGCGCTGCCGCCTGCCGCCTCTTTCTGTTCTTTCTTCTGGTCTGCCTTGTATCTGGCCGTCGATTCATCTGTCAATTTCCGATCCTTCCTCAAAGATAGTTTACATTATAGACGACTTTTGTGACAGTTTTGTGACAATTATGTGACGCAATAAAAAAAGATGATGAATGGTTTCATCATCTCAGACTGTAGACAAAGGATATCAGCAAGAGATAAAGCGTTAAAAAGAGGCTGTCAAGTTGATAGTTGATAGTTGACGGTTGAAAGTTTGGGAGCAAATCAGCCCTTGGCCGATTTGATTGGACGCGGCCTTTGGCCGCATATTAATCGCTTGAGCCACAGGCGAAAGCGCACTGCAACTATCCACTATCAACTATCCATTATTAACGCAAACAATTTCAAGCTTTAGCTTTGCATCTCATGGATAACTTTGTCGACACGCTGAGATGATGAATGGTTTCATCATCTTCCTTTAATCGTTCCAGCCCAGCACGTGTATGAGCCTGAAATCATAGTAGGCATACGCGCTGGCCGGATAGCTGATTCTGTCGGTTGTGTTGGAATTGATCAGATAGTCCTGAACCCTGCCATCCTCGCCGTAGATCACATCGGTGACGATCACGGAGTGCCGCCATTCCCCGGTGGCGCCGTACTGCAGGACATCTCCGGGTTCTCCGGCGTACAGGTTTGGATGAACATCTGCCACCAGGCCAAAGCCGCTGTTGTTCTCGGCGTAGTTATAGAACTCCTCGACCCCTGCCCATGCCGGCGACCGGCCGCTTGGCTGGTTCCAGGTATCCACCTCATCGTCAAACCATTTCCATTGGGCATAGCCGTCCCAGTCCATGGGGATGCCTCCCGCGTAAAGGCACTGCGAGATAAAATTATTGCAGTTGCCGCCGTAGCCGTCGTAGAGAAACCAGTCCGGGTTGCGCTTTACGGTGAGCGGGTCGACCCACTCCATGGCGTAGGCCACTGCCGCGCCCCGGTCATAGGGATGGGCGTGGGGCTTGTCGGCCGCCTTGCTGTCTGCCGCTGTGTCACGCTGGGCGTTCTGGTAATCGATGGCCGCCCTGGCGCTTTCGAGCAACGAGGACTTGATCTGGTCCAGAACCTCTTTGACATTGGCGGGGTCTGCACCGCCGGTTTCCTTCTCATAGCATTCCTCAATGAGCAGGTAGCCGTCCTCCTCCTTTTCGTGGGCCACAATGCGGTAAGCATCGCCGTCTTTGCGAAGTGTAAAGAGATGCCGGATACCGGTGCTGCTGGCATCGACCTCCGGAATAAAGGCAAAATTGACGACCTGGTCCTCTAACACCTCGATCTGCACGCTGCCGCCGGGCTGCGGCACTGCATTAACATAGGTAACACCGATGCTGCAGGCGTCCATTTTAAGGTCGTTTGGCTGCAGCGCTCTCACCCCGATCAGGTAGGAAAGCGCGGTCTGGTCGATGGCCGCGGCCCTGGCGGCCTGTGGGTCGGCAGTGTCGTAAAGGGCCGTGAGGTCCTGTTCTTCCAGGGAGGCCACACTGTCAAAATACAGGGACATATAGCTCAGAATGCAGTCCTCTGCCGCGGTGTCAAGGCCAAAGGACTGGCTATCGTTCCGGGCCGTTACGGTGATCTCACGGGCTTCTGTCAATCCCTCCAGGTCTCTGAAGCTTCTTGACCAGTTTTCATAGGCCAGGGCTCCGCCGGATACAAAATCGTAGGCTGCCAGCCCCTCCAGGAAAACAATGGCCAGAATCAGAATGGTCAGAACCAGCTTGCTGCATGGCTGCACTGTTTGCTTTTTATCACTCATTCTGTTCTCCATTTGAAGGTATTCGCTTCATTATATCATTTTTGGAGGCGTCTGTGTGATAAAATTTCACTCAATTCCATCAAGAATCTGTATTAAGGGCTTCCTCCAGGCGTGCCAGCATAATCTGGCTGGTGCGGATAAAGTCCTCCCGCTCCTCCCGCGTCATTGCACCCAGGGCCTTTTCCTCAAAGGCGCCCAGGTCCTTTAGCAGCCGGCCCGCATACTCTGTGCCTGTCCTGGTAAAGACGATACGCTTGTTGCGCTTATCCGAGGGGTCGGCCTTTTTCTCAACGATTCCTTTTTTGGTCAGCGCCTCTAAAATAGTGTTGACGGTCTGCTTTGGCAGCATCAGCTTCTCACAGATCAGCCGTTGGTTACAGCGCTCCGGATACGCGTCCACTGTGTAGATCACAAAGAGGGTATTGACTGTAATGCCCTGCCGTTTGGCCCATTTCTCGTACAGTGCGTTGCAGCTGAACCAGAAATCATAATAAGCGCTTAAGGTATCATGAATGCTATCCGGCATACTCTGCCTCCCTGCTCCTGAGCGTGCTTCTGTGCAGCCCCCATAAAACCATGAGCACTGCCATGATCAGCGCCTGGGCGCCCGGGAGCGCCATCCACACTCCCTTGAGGCCAAAAAGCCTGGGCAGGATAAAGATGCACAGCGGCGTGAACAACACTGGGTCCAGATAGACCAGCAGGGTAGAGTACAGGGTCTCGCCGCAGGCATAAAAATAGGAGGTGAACAGCTTGCCCAGGCCCATCATCGGGAATGCCAGCCCCAGAATGGGCAGGGCTGACCGGATGATCTCAGCAGTCTGGGCCGAGGTGCCAAAAAAGCCGGGCAGCAGGTCCACCGCCGGCACACAGGCGATCAAAAACAGCGCCGAAAAGACGAGCACTGTCATCAGACCCTTGTTTTTCAGCCGTTTCATGGCCCCGTAATCCCCCGCGCCGCTGGCGTAGCTGATCAGCGGCTGCATCCCCTCTCCCACGCCCTCCAGCAGCAGAAGCACTGAGCCGATAAAGTAATTGATGACCGCGTAGGCCGAGACAGCCAGGTCGCCGCCGTAGGCCAGGCACTGCAGATTATTGTAGATGGTGATCACTGACGGCATCAGCGACAGGCCAAAGGGTGACACGCCAATCTTCAGCATCCTGGCCATCATGCGCTTCTGCAGACGGAAATGGCTCCTGCGGACTGGGTGTGCACGATCTTTGAAAAGACAGGCCAGGCTCCCAGCCACTGTCAGCGACTGGGCGGTGATGGTGGCCAGTGCCGCGCCAGCCAGCCCCATGGGGATTATCATGGTAAAGCAGGCGTCCAGAATAATATTGCAGACAAGGCCAGTGCCCATGATCATCATGGCCTGAATGGTCTTGTGGCTGTTCCGGATCATGGGGATCAGGCCCGAGGCCAGTATCTGCATGCTGCCGCCGATGGAAATGATCCGGATATAGGCCATGGCCGCGTCGTACACCTCGCCCCTTGCCCCCAGGGCGTATACAAGCGCCGGATTCATAACGACCAGCAACAGGGTGAGCAGTGCACTGGCAGCCGCCAGCAGCATCAGGGTGTTGGCCCGCGCCGCGTTGGCGTTTTCGTCACACCCTGCGCCCCGCGCCGTGGACATCAGCACTGAGCCGCCCACCCCGATGCCCATGCCCAGGGCGATGAGCACCGCTGTAATAGGCCATACGAGGCCGATGCCTGCCAGGCCCACATCTCCCACCGCATGTCCCACAAAAAAGCCGTCTACAATGGTGTAAAGCCCATTTAAAAACATGGTAAACATGGAGGGCAGGACAAATTTAAAAAACTTTTTATCAATCGCTTGCGCTTTCATTTTTCACCTCATCAAATTAGTCCGGATTCGGACTAATAAATTTTAACACAGGCTTAAAGAAAACGCAAACCAAAGTTTCGACTGGCCTTTTTGGCAAAAGCGTGTTATAATCATTCAAACAAAATAATTAGCATACAAAGGAGTTGACCGTCATGCGCTATGAAGGACGTGTATTCCGGCCGCCCAGCGAGGCCTACAGCCTGATCATCCAGGCCACCGTAGGGTGCAGCCATAACAAATGCCGTTTCTGCGATATGTATAAAGAAAAAAGCTTTCATGTCCGGCCTCTGGAGGAAGTCGTTGAGGATCTGAGTCAGGCCCGTGAGGCCTACGGCCCTGTGGGCAGGATCTTCCTGGCCGACGGGGACGCCCTGGTCCGCCGTTTTTCAGATCTGGAGGCCATCCTGTGCGCCATTCAGGAAATCTTTCCGGAGTGCGGCCGGGTCACCAGCTACGGCTCGCCCAGAAGCATCCTGATCAAAACACCGGAGCAGCTTAGAAGGCTCAGAGCCCTGGGGCTTAAGATGATCTATATGGGCCTGGAATCGGGCAGCGACGCTATTCTCACCCATGTGAATAAGGGCGAGACTGCCAGCGAGATCATAAAAGCCGGCCAGATGGTGCGCGAGGCCGGCATGAATCTGTCGGTCACGGCTATCTCCGGCCTCGGGGGCAAAGCCCACTGGCAGGAGCACGCTGTCAAAACAGCCGAAGCCCTGAACGCCATGAATCCCGAGTACATTGGCCTGCTCACCTTCCGCCTGGAGGGGCAGGCGCCCATGATCGCCGAGGTCGAGCGCGGTGATTTCCAGATGCTCACCCCCATCGAGGTCGCCCGGGAGACCCTGCTGATGCTGGAGCATCTGGACAGCCCCGGCTCGGTGTTCCGTTCCAACCACATCTCAAACTATATCAGCCTGGCTGGTACCCTGAACCAGGACAAGCCCCGGATGCTCGCCGAGCTTCACGAGGCACTGGGAGGGCACGTGGCCTTTAAGAGCGAGGAAATGCGCAACTGGGACCTTAATTTTCATTAACACAAAAAAGACTGTTCATTTTTTTGAACAGTCTTAGAGTGTAGACAAAGACAAAATGTAGTTACAAAGTTAAAGCAAGAGGCGACTTCAATGGAGAATTGAGAATGCAGAA
Organism: Eubacterium maltosivorans; assembly: GCF_002441855.2. Lineage (NCBI taxonomy): Bacteria > Bacillati > Bacillota > Clostridia > Eubacteriales > Eubacteriaceae > Eubacterium > Eubacterium maltosivorans. Next base: position 998,907 of record NZ_CP029487.1, read on the forward strand.
TTGAGAATTAGAGGAACAAAATGCTGCGCATTTTGATTGGATTTTCGGCCAAAGACCGCTGTTTCAATCGTTTTTTCGGCAGAAAAAGGGCTCAATCATTCTCCATTCTCAATTCTACATTCTCCATTAAACAACCCTCACTTTAACGTTTCATCTCCTTATGATAACATTTGTCTACACTTTAAAAAAGACTGTTCGTTTTTGAGCAGTCTTTTTATATGCTCTGATTTTATTTTGAAATAAACGACATTAGTGTCATTTATACACACTTTTCAGAAAAGCCTTGTGTTTAAAGCGATTTTTAAAATACAAAGCGATTTCTTTCTTCGTGTTCTTAAATCTCAACATGGATGTAGCCATGGGCATAATAAGGCAGGACGTTTAAACCCACATCCTTTGCCGCCCCGGCCAGCTCTCCCACCGCCACACCGGGACAATAGAGATCCGCCGCGCAGCCCCGCATGTGGAAGGACCACGCCACACCGCCCACCTCCGCGTTGCGCGCCTCGCAGCGCACGCCGGAGGTAATGATGACAGGACGCCCAAAATAGCATCGGAGTGCCTCGATCTTCTCTAAAAGCTCTGGCCGCATTTCACAGGGCCAGCCGCCGCAGTAGCCTGCGCAGTCACACCGGTACTCCTCCATGGCGAAGTGGGCAGTGGCCATGAGTACTGGCGTTTCAGCCTCTGGCACTTTCTCCGCGGGCGGCGGCGCGTCCTCCGGTACCCCGGCCGGTGCTTCCGGCTCAGCGGGCAGCTCCTGCTCTGGCTCCCCCACTGCCTGCTCCGCTGTCGGCACAGGCTCCTCCTCCGCCCTAAGGCTCAGACCTATGAGAAAGACACAGGAAACGAGGAGGAGGACTGAGAGGATTAATCTTTGACTGATGGTTTTATAAATGTTTTTCATGGTTTCTCCCTTCCACTTTCAACCTTCCACATAAAAAAGGGGCCTTTCGCCCCTTTTTTTAAGCTGTTTCCTCAATGGCCACCTCGGTTTTGATGGTGTCGACCTTCACCGCGCCTACCACCTTGGCCAGGGCGAAGCCGTCGGGCTCGAAAGCTCCCTGATCCACGATGGCCTGGGCCCCGGTCTTGATCTCGGCGTCGGTAATACCCTCCTTGTAATCCGGGATCGTGATCTTGTGGTCCTTCCCGTCTGTACGCTGGAATGTGATGGTTAAATCCTTGTTGGTTGTTGCTGCCATGTTTTAATCTCCTTTAATTTTTAATTTTGATGCCTGTCTGCGGCACGACGGGGGCGTCGTGCCCTACGTTTTTTAATGGAAAATTGAGAATGCAGAATGGAGAATTTTGGAACAAAATCGCTATGCGATTTTGATAATAATCAAACCGGCCTAGCCGGTTTGGCCCTTTAATTCTCCATTTTCAATTCTTCATTCTCCATTGTTGAAATCGCTATGCGATTTCAACCAATTCCTCCGCCGTCACCTTTACCTGCTTCTCTCTAATAGGCTCCTGCATGCCGGTGATGGCCTTGGCGGTGGCCATAAAGGCCTCGTCGGTTACGTTCTCCTTGATGTCGCCGTAGGTTTTTGAGGACTTGACGATTTTTCCGTTCTCCTCGCCATGATTGACGGTGATCTTCATCCCTACGGATTCGGTGTTTTTCTGAATGGTTGCCATTTTTCTTACCTCCTGTATTTGCGTTTTGGCATCGCTGCCTTACACTAATACAATCCGGTTTTGGCTTAAATTTTAACCCCCTGCTTAAAAAATTTAAAAACACTGGTCATAAATACCGCTTCATTGCCGCCAGGGCCCGTTTGTGGGTCTGGGTGACGGCGGCCGGGCTCACCCCCTTTTGCGCCGCCAGCTGGGAGAGGGTGCCCTTTCCAAGATACTGCCACCGCAGCACCTCCCGCTGTCCGGGCGAAAGCTTTTTGAGGGCACGCAGACACGCTTTTCTCTGCTCCGACGCCACACAGGCGCCCTCGACATCCGCCCGCTCATCCAGAATCAGCTCGATGAGCGCCACAGCTCCGTCTTCGCCCTCCACCGGCATGTCCAGAGACACCGCGCCTGTCACTGAGGTGCTAAACCGGCCCTCCCGCCGCTTTAGAAAATAGTTGACCAGCCGCCCCCGCATAAAGGTCTGGAAGTAGACGCCGGCCTCCAGTGCAAAATCCCGGACACCCTCCATAAACACCACGCAGGCCTCCTGATACGCGTCCTCGAGCGCCCCCCGGTCATAGACATAGCGGCCGATCACCGACCAGAGCAAGGGCTTAAAGGCCAGCAGCAGCGTCTCTAAAGCGGCCTTGTCCCCCTGCTGGCCCCGCCGGACCAGCTCGTCCAGATACGTGTAATCCAAGGTTGTTTTTCCTTTTTGCAAATAAAGCCCCCTTTCAAAATAACGGGTCCTCCTCCCGGAGATCCCGCAGCTCCAGAACAATTTCCGGAAAGTGGTCCTCCACCTGGGCCGCGTACGCTTCAAATTCTGCCTCGGCCTCCCCGGGGCTTCTGGCCCAGAGCATCAGCCCTGCCCGGCAGTCTGCCCGGGCATAATAGGGGCGGCGCATGCTCACCACCGGTCTTCCTCTGCCATATCGGTTCATCCTTTCACCTCATTCCTCGTAAAGTTTAAAAATATCGGTTCCAAATACGCTGTTCACGTTGCGCTTCATGGCCTCCATGGCTGCCTCCGGACTGTGGGCCACGCCGCCGTCAGGAATACTACTGTATAGAGAAGCATGCTTATTGTTTAAAGCATTGTTTATAAACAGTCCGCCTGTGTGTCCGCTTTTAGCGCTGGTTTGCGTCCACACCTGTGTCCGTTCCGCTTGTTTTTCAAGCTGCGCCCACCCGGGCTCAAGTCCCTTATCAAAGGGGATCATCCGGTACCAGCCCGCCCGGTTGCCGGTGTCCTTCTCATAGGTCACCAGTCCGGCCTCAACAAGCTTGCTTCTCTGTCGCATGACTTTGCGCCGGTCGTCAAGGCCAAGGTACGCCATGACCACGGAGTTGGGCGCTTTAAAGGCTACAGGCCAGTGCCAGACGCCGGACACATCGGGCAGGGCGCTCTTGTTGTTAAAATACATGAGCAGGTGCCAGTAGGCCTGAAGCAGCCCGGGCACGGGGTGGGCCGAGAGCCAGTGGTAAAAGGCCAGAAGCTCGGTCAGGTAGTTCAATCACACCTGCCCGGTCTGGGCCGGCGCCTGGTACCTGTAGGGATGAACAGCCACTTCTCCTAGACGGGCTTTTTCGTGAAAGAGCCTTAAAAGCTCTGCCTGCCCGGTTCCGGTCACCAGCACCATGGTCTCGAGCACCGAAACGCCGCCCAGGATGCGGCGCTTCTCCTTTACCTTAAACCACCCTCTTTCCATACACCAGGCGTAAGGTGTGTTAAAGCTGCTGGGCTGTGAGCAGAGGTAGCCCCAGCGGCGCAGCAGGCGGTACAGGTTATTCCGGCCAAGGGGACAGTCGTTATCCTCGTTTAAAAAACCTGCGTTTGCCAGCATTTTGGCCGTATCGCCCATGGAGCTGGCGTTTTCGGCGCCGCCGATGGTGTCGTAAAATTCGATCTTGGGCTGGGCCTCGGTCAGCTCGTCCAGCAGGGCGCGGCTGTGGGCCTTCTCACGGCTCAGCGCCTCGAACAGCGCGTCTCTGGCCGCGTCGTCGCTCTGGGCCCGCGCCAGCACCTCAGGCTCCATATAGGCCCCGTAGCGCTGGATGGAGGGCAGCACCACCCGCTTCACAAAATCCCCCAGGCGTCTGGCGTCCTCCATCTGGCTGCCGAAGATGAGCCCGTATAGGCCTGGCTCGTTGATGATCCACATCCGCTGGCTGCGTCCCGCGCCGTCCACGACCGTCCGTTTCGTACGGTCGCCGGGCGCCACGTGGCGCAGAATGGCGTGGGAGGCGTTGCGGTACTCCAGAATGTCGGCCGCGTCCTTGCCCACAAAGCCCACATCCCGCCGGGTGACGGGGTTTCCGAAGGCATCGTGGATGGCCTCGCCCAGCTTGTCGTAAACCGGCCATTCAATGACCAGTGTCCGCAGGCTGGTGACGCCGTCAAATTTAAAGACGCGCTTGAGTAAATAATCCTTTTTCATCACAGTGTCTCCCATCCTCGTTTTAATTTCACATCAATGCCGAGCCGCAGCGCCTGCTTTCCCTCAAGGAGCCTTTCGATGTTGACGCCGACCAGAGCCAGCTCCTGGCTGAGCGCCCCGCGCAGCTGCGGGTCCACGGCTGTTTCCAGCAGCAGCGCCCGCTCCAGGCCCAGGTAGTCCAGAAAATAGACCTCGCGGCATCCCTCGTCGCTGGTATCGTCAGGCACCTGAAGCCGCACAGGCTTCAGCAGCTTAAAATAGCGCTTCAAAAAGCCGAAGAATTTAATCCCCAGCAGGGCCGCCAGCCCCTCACTGCTGAAAAGCGCCTGGTTCTTGTCCCTGAGGACACACTCCAGATCGCCAAGCTCTCTGTGATGCCAGATAAAAAGCCGCTGCTCCACGCTGCTCTCATCCACGCTGTCAAAGTGCAGACCATCCGGAAAGTAACCCATATAGCCCCGGTAATTCATGCACAGGCCTTCATAATTCTCCAGGGTGGCGTCGAACAGGCAGCCCCCGTCCCTGCCGAGCCCCCTGTAAAAGCAGTTCGTGCACATACACTGCTCCCTGTTTACCTTTCGCACTGTTTTCTGTTTTTGGCCGCAGGAAAACAGAGCCTCCCGTGTCGATTTTTTGGAAAAACCCTTTTGTACCGATTGTTCTTTCATTTAATCAGTACCTCCTTGTTTATGATTAACGCCGCGCTTGTTACCGCCTGCGTTGGGATTATTATATTCCCGTTTTAACCTTGAAACTATCCACTCTGCGTTGGATTTGCTTTTATTGGGATCAAATTTTACCAGCATGGGTCCCCGTTTTCGTCCGAGCATAGCCGCCGCAGCCGGCTGTACCAGTTTTTGACGGGCTCCGCTTCGCCTGCGCGGCGCACCTGCTCCCTTGCCCAGACCACCAGCTGTTTACGCCTTAGCAGCAGCCGGTCCTTCCGGCTGGGCTTCTCTCCCCTGCGCAGCCAAAGACGGATATCCTGGGGGATCACCCGTTCTGATAAGGGCCCGGACAGCCTGGCCTGGGCGTAACCGACTGTTTTCTGAAAGTCCCGTTTGACAGCCACAGCCTGCTCCTCGCTGAAATAAACCTCCACCTCTGGGTATTTTTTGGCAAAGCCCTCGCAGATCAGCGCCTCATAAACCTCTGACTCATACTGCCGCCGCTTTACCATAGATTCCGGCAGAATCCGGTGGCAGTACTGGGCTTTAAAGGCCTCATCCATGGCCCGCCGCTCCTGGCAGTCCGGACACAGCAGCACCGGCGCCAGAAAAATATGGATATGATCCATCAGGCTGATGAGAACGCGGATGGCAAACCCGTTTTTGTTCAGCCGCTGTCCGCATTTTTCGGTATCTCCGGTCTCTCCAGGATTATGAGGACGTTTCCAATCCAGCCCGGACTTCTTTGCTCCCAGCACATCCGACGCCCAGTCAATGGTGTTTTCGCAGAAAAAGTCTTTCAGAAGCCTGATCCTGCTGACCGCCGGCGAATACCCGAACTGCCTTTTAATATCTGTGAGCAGTGCTTTTAAAGCCCTGCTCCTGGTTTTTTTAAAGGCCGGGCCAAAATCCTCGTTCTCCTCAATCAGAACCTCCAGCTCAAACGTGCCCGGCTCTGCGCACTTCGACATAAAACCCTCCTTGCCACTGATTTAAAGTAATAAAAAAACCGGTACGCGAAGCTTTTACGCTTCGCGTACCGGTTGATTGGGATGTGTCCCGGAAACCATGTTTTGTTGTGGGGTGATTAGATTTGCTTTTTTATTTCAGAGGCAACGGCGCCGATGGCTCCCTCTGTCAAATAAGGGTGCATGGGCAGCGCCAGAACCCGCCCGCAGAGCTGCTCAGTCACCGGACAGCTGCCTTTAATAAAGGGCGTGTCCTTGAAAGCGGTCTGCTCATGCATGGGCTTGGGATAATAGATCATGGTCGGAATCCCCTGCTCCTTAAGCGCGGCCTGCAGCCTGTCCCGCTGGCTGGCTGATGACAGGGTGATGGTGTATTGGGCCCAGCTGGATAAAAAGCCCTCTGGAATAACGGGTGTTTTGACCACGCCGCTCAATTTCCTGGTGTACTGGGCTGCCGCATCGTTCACGGCCTGCAGCTCGTTATCGGAAAAGGCCCTGAGCTTTACCTGAAGAATGGCTGCCTGAAGGGTGTCCAGCCGGGAGTTGACCCCAATGCGCACATTATCATACTTAAAGCTGCCCTTGCCGTGAATCTTGCAAGAGTTGATAAGGGCCGCCAGATCGCTATCATCCGTAAAGACAGCGCCGCCATCCCCATAACAGCCTAAGGGCTTGGCCGGGAAAAAGGAGGTGGTGGCCGCGTCGCCGAAGCTGCAGGCCCGTTTACCGTTAATGGCCCCGCCAAAGCCCTGGGCACCGTCCTCCAGCACCTTGAGGCCATATTTGTCCGCAATGGCCTGTATCTTAGGATAGTCGGCCGGCAGGCCAAAAAGGTCGACGGCGATGATGACTTTTGGGGTTAGCTGTCCCTCTGCAAGCACGGCCTGAATAGCTTCTTCGAGCCTTTTGGAATCCATGTTAAAACTATCTTCGTCTACATCTACAAACACGGGCGTGGCGCCCTGGTGGGCAACGACCTCGCCGGAGGCAAAAAAGGTGAAATCCGGCACGAACACCGCGTCACCCGGGCCGATGCCCCAGGCCATGAGCACCAGGGATAGCGCGTCGGTGCCGTTGCCGCAGGTCTCGCAATGCTTTACCCCCACGTATTGGGCCAGCTGCTCCTCCAACTCGGTGACGGGGGCGCCGGAAATAAAGTTCGCGTTGTCAAGCACGGATCCAATGGCGGCGTCGATGTCTTTTTTCAGGTGGTGGTATTGGGTTTTAAGGTCTCTGAATTGCATGTTAATCCTCTTGCTTCAATTTTTCTATAAACTTTTTATGTTCAATGGCAAAGTTGCCCGTTACAGCTTCATTGTCTGCTATATCTTTTGATACAATAGCTCCCATATTTGCCCTTGAATTTTCCCCTACAATAATGCCATTTCTCAGAATTGCACCAAATCCTATCCAACTACCACTTTTTATAACGGTTCTGCCACCGATTCCTGCATGGGCGACAACCATAACATTTTCTTTGATTTTCGCAGCATGACCTATATGAACTAAATTATCAATTTTTGAAAAATCACCAATTTCTGTCACGTCCCAAGGGTATACTGCTTTATCAATTGCAGTATTGTATTGAATTTCAACCTCTTTCCCAATTTTAACTTTTCCACAATGTGCTACTGGTACTATTTTTGAGCTTTCCCTTTTAAACTCAAACCCTTGGCCCCCAACAATCGTACCTGCCCGGATAATTGTATTATCACCGATTTCAGTATCTTCTTTGATAGAAACAAATTCTTCAATAATGACATTATTACCAATTTTCACGTTATTGGGGGCAATGTAGGCTAAATGACTGATCTTGCAGTTTTCTCCAATGCTTGTTTGATACACTTCTTTTTCATAGATGTTGTTTTCTGCACAAAAATTATGTAGCTGGAAGAAAACAATTCTTGGTTTTTCAAGGATGCATATTCCAAAATGGATATTATTCGGAAGTTCCTTGGCACATTCTTTTGTTGTCAAAACCATTTTAACGTTGCTTTTTATAGTCGAAACAAATTTAGGGTTATCTAAAAAAACGCAGCAAGGTTCTGATAAATCCGACTCAGTTAGTGCAAAGTATTGAAAGTCCTGTTCATTTTCGATTTGATAGATAAGAGTCTTATCTAATTTTTCTAAAAGTTCGCTAAGTAAGAGCATCTTTGTTCTCCCTTAAAACCTTCCTATAAAATCAGTGCTGCTGCAATTGTCAAGGGGCAGCTTCACGGGCCTTCCCTCTGCCGCGGACTGGTAGATGGCCAGCACCAGCTCCAAAGCATTTTTCCCGGCCTGGGCATCCACATAGGGCGCCCGGTCCTGCTCGATGGCTTCGATCACATCCCGGTACAGGCTGGTATGCCCGTTGCCGTAGACATTACTTGTCGCTTCGTGAAAGCCGTTGTTTTCAGTGCTTTCATGATCATCGGCGTCGGCCAGATCCCAGACGTCAATGGCGTTGGTGGACTTGCCGCCGAGCTTCACAGTGCCCTTCTCCCCAAAAAGGTACAGGGTCTCTTCTAGATTCTGGGGGTAAACGTTGGTGGTGCCTTCGATGGTGGCCACAGCGCCGTTTTTAAACTGAACCACGGCCATGCCAATGTCCTCTGCCTCCAGATAGTTGTGGAACTGCTGCCTGGTCACGCCATAAACTGTGTCGATTTCGTCCCCCATCATCCAGCGCAGCAGGTCGATACCGTGGATGCACTGGTTCATCAGACAGCCCCCGTCCTGGGCCCATGTGCCGCGCCAGGGTGCCTGGGTGTAATAGTCCTGATTCCGGTTCCAGCGCACATGGATGGAGCCGTGTGAGACTTGGCCAAAGCGCCCTTCCTCCACCGCGCCCCGCATTTTCTGCACAGCGATGTTAAAACGGTTCTGGTGGCAGGCGGATACCTTTACCTTGTTTTCTGCAGCCGCCTTGATAATGGCATCAGCCCCGGCAATGCTCATGGCCATGGGCTTTTCGATGATCACGTGAATGCCGTGGCGGATACAGTACAGGGCGATCTCCTCGTGCAGACCGCTTTCGGTGGCAATGCCGATTAAGTCGAGGGGGGTCTCTTCAATCATTTTTTTATAGTCCGTGTAACGCCGGATACTGGTGTCTTTTTCAAGGCCATGCTTTGCCAGCAGGCTCTCCATGTGGTCGGGGATCACGTCACAGACGGCCACGAGGTTCAGATTGTTATTTAATACGGCTTTGATATGATTGGTCGCGATGCGGCCACAGCCGATGAGTGCGTAGTTCATTGGTTACTCCTGTTTGTTCATTATAGTTTTATATTAAAACTCATCTGTTATAACAATTCGATATTATAACGATTTTCAACATTCTTCATCGCATTTTTTGTGTCAAAAATGGCTCTGGCATTTTGCTGAATCATTTCATAATCAACATTTGTGTGCGATGCTGTCACGACAATCAAGTCATATCGTTTGATAATTTCAGGATTGATCTTTTCAATTCCTTTGTGAATTGTACCTTTATACTTATACTCTGGGATAAAGGGATCATAAAAATCAATCTGTGCTCCAACTTTTTCAAAGTTTTCAATGACCTTTAACGCTGGGCTCTCCCGGTAGTCATCAATGTCCTGTTTATACGCCACACCGAGCGCAAGGATCTTCGCGCCGTTTAGGGCTTTTTTGTCTTTGTTTAAAATGCGCGAAGCCCGGTCAATGCAGTATTCCGGCATCCGGTCATTGATCATCATGGAACTTTCAATCATGGAGGTGTGGAAACCATACTCTCGAGCCTTCCACGACAGATAATAGGGATCGAGCGGGATGCAATGCCCACCTAAGCCCGGACCCGGATAAAAGGCCTGGAATCCATAGGGTTTTGTCTTAGCCGCGTCCACCACTTCCCAGATATTGATCTTCATGCGGTCACACAAGATGGCTAATTCGTTAATTAGTCCGATATTAACATTCCGGTAAGTATTCTCCAGAATTTTTTCCATCTCAGCGATGGCTGGTGAGGATACCTCGTAAACATCGCCGTCCAGCACCGCCCGGTACATGGCCGCAATCACCTCAGTGGCGTCCTTGCCAATGCCTCCAACCACTTTAGGCGTGTTTTTTGTTTTATAAATAGCATTGCCGGGGTCCACCCGTTCTGGTGAGAAGCCTAAATAAAAATCCTCACCACATTTTAAACCTGAACCCTGTTCGAGGATGGGTTTAATGAGTTCTTCCGTGGTGCCGGGATAAGTCGTGGATTCTAACACCACCATGGTTCCTTTTTTCAGGTATTTAGCAACCTCTTCGGTTGATGACTTGACATAGCTGATATCTGGCTGCTGGTATTCATCCAGCGGTGTCGGCACGCAGATCGCGATAAAATCCGCGTCTTTAATGAAAGAAAAGTCCGTTGTTGCCGAGAGCATGCCTGTTTCGACCAGTTCTTTCAAATCATCGTCTATGACATCACCAATATAGTTGTGGCCTTCATTGACCATTTTTACTTTTTCCCTCTGGATATCAAAACCAATGGTTTTAAAACTGGCTTTGGCTTTTTCTACAGCTAGGGGGAGACCTACGTAGCCTAGGCCGATGACAGAAACATGTATTGTTTTTTTAATGATTTTATTTAATAAATTTTGTTTCAATTTATTCTCCATCTTTCTAAAATTTCATTTCTTTTTTTTAAGTATATTTATTGCAATTTCATTTTTTCTAATTAATAAAACAGTCGCATACATTAACACTGATAAAAAAACCTTTAAAATTAACTTTAAAATATAATTAAATTCAAACTGTTCAATAAATAAGCATATTATAATAATAGCAACAATTCCAATTAAAATATCGATCAAAAAATTTAATTTAATTTTAGGAACAAATATTTTTTTTGAATAAAGCGAGGACAGTATTGCGACTATTATTTCAGCTATCATAGTTGTTAAAGCAGTCGCTAAAAATCCTAATTTGGGTATAAAGATTAAGTTAAGCCCTATATTAACTACTGCGCTAACAACCGTGATTAGCAAAAGCTTTTTTTCTTGTTTTGATGGTAGCATCACTGATGTTGCATAAAAATTTGCAATTGTTGAAAATATCAATGCAATAGACAGCACTCTTAATGAATTGCTCCCTACCAGATATGCCTTACCTCCTAATAATAGCATTAACTCGTCACTAATAAAAAGCATACCAATCGAAACTGGAAAAATCAGCAGAATAATACAGTTAAATGCTTTCCTTAATAATTCATTATACTTCCCTTTTTTATCATAAATATAGTAGTATGATAATCTAGGTAACATGACCACTATAACTGCTCCAAACATCCGTTTGAAAACAGTGTATGCTTTTACTGCTACGCTGTATATACCTACATTTTCATCGTTCGAAAGTATTCCCAATAGAGTAATATCTGAGTTAACATATATCGTAACCATTAATTCATTGCTAAAAAGAATAAGCATTGGTAAAATATGCTTTATTGCATTTGGATGTTTTGTTATTTTTACTCTTGTATATTTTTTTACATTGAAAAAAGATAGTAAATACATACCACTATATGAGATCACATATATAATTGAATAAATTATATAATCAGATGGTTCACGAACAAATGTAAATAAAAATATAAGCGAAATAATTTGCACAATTATGGTACATATTGTAGTATATTTATAATCTTCAAATGCACTATAAATCCATTCAATATTAAAAATATTAAATACTATCATGAAACTTTGTACCATCAACAAAATTCTATATTGATACAGTCCTTTACATATTAGTAATAAAAAAAACAATAACAATAGAGCTATAATAGACATTATTATATGTGTTGTAAACAATTGACTAGTAAATTTATCTAAATCTTTTTTATTGTTTTTTAATATTGCACTTTGACGTGTAGCATATGTTGCAATCCCCAACCCGGCAAAAAGTACAAAATAAGAGATAATTGAAATACAAAAATTAACTCGACCGTAGTTTTCAGCTCCTAATATTCTAGTAGTATATGGTATAGTTATTATTGGAAATAATCCTGTGCAAATTTGTTTTATGGTATTGTAAAACGCATTTTCTCTCATCGACTTATTTTGCAAATTACCACCTGCTCTTAATTTAAAATTTTTTCACTAGCTACAAATTATTCATCGTTTTTTATATGCAATCCCTTTTCTATAAAATTTATAAGCTTTTGTGCCAATAAGACGATTTCTTATCTTGGTCATAAAAGGATATAAAAGTTTTAAAAAAATTATATCTTTCTTAATTTTTTTAGTTATTTCTTCTTTGCTTTTTTGAGGTAAATCGGATATCATCATGATTGTCATATCTTCTATTGTTTTAAGTTCTTTTTTTATATTAATATTTTCTTTGTTGCTAGTATAATGTTTATTATATCTAGGATCCTGAACTATCATTGGCGACTTATATATTATAAATACATAATAAAAATGGACAATGTTAATAAAATTTATTAATTGAAATTCTCTTGGTAACTCATTTTTAACAAATTCAAATTCACATTTATAACGGGGATAACAATATATTGGTGCGTATACATTGATACCATTTTTTGATTTATTAACCGCCACATCTGAAGCTCTTAAAGTGTCCGCATAAATCCAGCCTATAGTACTTGATGTCAGAAAATCTGCTTTTGCAGAAAGGTCATACCTAATTAATTGGTGAACAATAAATCCATAATTATTGCTAAAGTATTTTCTTATGTACTTTTCATATAAATCTAACTGTAGATATGTTTTGTTATATAAATTTCCACTTGGGTGTATAGGTATTGTCTTTTGGTTTTTAGCTATATCAAAACCTTTTTCAAAAAAATGATCCTTAAAATTTAGTCTTAAATTACCTTCTTCATCAAAAGCCGAAAAATAATAGAAACCTACTTTGGGATTATCTTCAATTATTTTTATAATTTTAGGTATATTCTCTACATATATATTGTCTCTTGTTCTAAATATATATACATAATTAGATTTACAGCATCTCAACCCATGTAGAATATTTAAATCATGTCCAATATTACTTTCTGTTTTGAAATAAGCAATTCTTTTATCATTATAACTAATTACTAAGTCTTCAATTCTATCTGTGGAACAATCATCACTAACGACAATCTCGATATCATCATTTTTATATTTAGTTATCAAATCAAGATTAGTTTTTAATATATCTATTTGATTGTAAACTGTAAAACATATACTTAGTTTTTTCAAAATATTGAGATCTCCCTTATTACTTTAATTAAATATAATATCTATTTGTTGCCTTTCTAATGGAGCCATGGCTACTTATCTTCAATGAAATAAAAAATTACTTTCTATAATTTTTTTAGTAACAGTTTCATACAAAGCTGCATTCCAAGAAAGTTGTCTCATAAAAAAGAAAATTGCATAAGATACTGCAAAAACTGTGTTTAAGAATCGTATTTTTGTGCCTTGAATTTTTGCCCCTTTAAAAATAAGACCATTATTTAAAAACACAACATATACAATCAATGACATATTCCTGAAATATCTATAACCTTGTGATGATATCGAAATAAAAATACATGTTATAAGTATTATTGGTATTAATTTATTTAAATATCCATCTTCATTATCTTTATATAGTTTATTCTTACAGCTTACATCTGAATAATAACTCAAAGCAACTGAAACAATCGCAAAAAAACCGTAACCTATAACTTTACTTAATGTAGATCCCATCTCAATATAATCTTCAGAAACAAATTTAATTATCCAATTTATTATTTGATTTGGTAATAATGCATAGCAAATCATCCAACCTATAATGAACAGAATCACTATTTTAACTACCTTTTGATAATCCTTTAAATAAACCAATATAAATAAAAAATAAAATATCGACGCGGTATGGAAAGACATTGATAACAAACATAAGCTAATATATGCTAATATATTTTTTATACTATAATTTTTCAAAAATCGTATTGAAAAAAATATTATCGCCTCTGCCATAAAATTTCTAATTTGCACTACATCAAAAAAGAATGGGTAAATAAAATATAATATGATTGCGAAACAAGGACTATCACAATAATCATATATTGAATACGCTATTAAGAATAAACCAATAGCTGAAAAAAACATTAAGAATTCCTGATAAGAAAGTCCTAATTTTGTTCCCAAAACCATTAATAATGAATATCCAATCTCAAACCTATTTGTCAAACCTGAAACAGCAGTAATATCATACCAATTTTTATAAATAATATAATCTGCATTATCAGTACTAAATGCAAAAATCATCCATATAAATATTACAATTAAAATATAAAAAGAAAGTCTTATGTTTTCTTTCTTTATTACCATTTTGATTATCCCTTCATTTATATCTTGTTTAAAATGATAAATAAAAATTAGTTTTATAGTTTTTATTCATTTCCTACGGTTATTTGATATCTCTCTATAACGGGTTTAAAAGTTTCTTTCCAAGATAGTTTTAAACGTGTATAGTTCCTTATATTTTCAGCTGTACTTGTAAGTGAATCATAGAACTTTACCACCTTTTCTATGTCCACATATTCTTTTTCTTCCTCTATAAGATATAAAAACTCTGGTTTATCTATTTTTCCATCTGGTAACTCATATGGCAAATCACTAATTTGTGGAAGCCCTCTAGCCAAATACTCACCTGTTTTTAGAGTAATACATCCCTTCAGTTTGTTGTTCAATTCTTTAATTCTTAATCCATTAACGGCAATATCAGCCTTTACATAAATCTCATCTAAATCCTTTCCTTCTAGATGTCCATAGAATAAAACATACTTTTCAAGACCCAAATTTTCTACTAATTCTTTTAGTCTAAGGTTTTCATTGATATTACCAACAATATGAAAAAAAACATTAACTGTTGGGCTACTTTCATAATAAGTTTTCAAACCATATATAATCTTATCGTATCCATGTACAAATGATACATAGGCAACACCAATTAAATTTATTTCTTTTAATCCTCTAAATGGCTTTTTTTGTATTGGATAATTTTCTACATCCACAGCATTTACAATTTTTACAAACTTTTTACAGCTATTTTCACAAGTCCCAATATATGTTATCAAATCCACCTTATTTATTAGAAATTTATATAAGAGCGAATCAATTAAATAGAATACAAAATTTTTTAAATTTTTATATTTTATTATTTTCATTTCCGATTTCCATGGAAATGTTGGGTACTCGTATATAATATAAATTCCTTTCTTTTTTAAATAATTTAATAATTTTAATAATTTTAATGTTATTGGAACTATCCTTCTAATATATATGATTTTAATAGAATATTCATTAATAATTTCATATATAATCTCGATGTATTGTTTAAATAATATAAATTCATCCTGTATATTTCTTTCTTTCTTTGATCGTTTTTTCCAAAATTGATATTCTCTCTCTATTATCTCTTTCTTATTTTTATCAAAACTATAGAGGCATAAACAATCATTTTTTACTATAAATAACTTACTGTCAAAACCCAAATCAACGAAACTTTTAGCTTGACTATGTATTTTATTTTTGTATCCAGGACGGATATCTTCATTTAAAAAACTGGTATATAAAAATTTTTTCACATTATTAACCTCTATTTTAAAAATTCGGAATAACATATATCTATAAAAGATTAAAATTGGAAATACCGCATTATGTAAGGACAAAAGTTTCATATAGAATCTATATTTTATATGTTTTTCAGATTTGCTTTCCGGTAAATATATGATGTATATTGATATTCTCCATAAAACTATAATACTGAAAAACATATAAAAGCGGATATATCAACAGGGTTGTACGACAAAAATTGTTCTTACAATTGTAATCAATGAAATAAAAAAGCTTGATAAATAATTTGTTAGCGCTAAAAAGTGATGCTTCCTTTTTATTCTCCATTTAGTCCTCAATGTATAAGTCCTTTAAAATAGTTTTGAATTTTTTATTAAATGCTTCTGCAGAAAAATTTTCATTATACATTTTTTGTGTCTGTTTTGTCATTTTCAAATAATTATCCTCATTCAATTTAACTATTTCTTTTGATACCTTTTTTAAAGAATTTTTAGTTACATTAAACCCCGCGCTATATTTATCTACTAAACTTTCCGTATCAGCCGGTATATTACTGATAATCGGTAACCCTGCACAAAAATAGTCAATTGACTTCATTGTAAGGCCAACATAAACATCTCTTTTCATAATATTTAATCCAAAATGGCACTGATCAAATACTTTTATTTTTTCTATTTCATTGAAAATTTTTCCATGATCTTCTACTTCAATATCCGCTTCCAATAGCGCTTCTAATAAAGCTTGTTTATTTTCTCCATCACCAATAATATGTAATACCACACTTTTATATTTTTTTATCTCTTGAAGTAATTTTATGATCAATTCAATATCGATAATATTGTTTATTGATCCTAAATAACACATACAAATTTTCGATTTAAGTGTTTTTTTTCTTATTACATTTTCATTCATTTCTTTAGCTAAATATAATGTTTTCATTTTTTCTTTTGATACAATATATTTAAGCTGTTCTTGATAAAGTGAACATTCCGTAATTACTAAATCTGCTTTATTTAAAAAATTATTCCTTAAATTTTTCCAGAACTCAAATGGTATTTTGTATAAAGTTGATTCTTTTATAGGAATTGTTTCTGGCCACATATCAATAAGGTCATAAATCAAGAGAAACTTTGCTTTTTTTCTGTAGTTCCCTAATTTTTTTGTCAAATAGTTAGGTGGTATCATTACCCATAGCAAATCTGGTTTCAGTTGCTCAACTTTTTCTAAGACCTTTTTAGTAAAATTATAATGAGAATATATTCTTTTGAATGATAAATTCTTATAATAAGGTATCGTGTCTACCATAGTGTAATTTGCTTGCCGATATATTTTTTTACTCTTTTCTATATGATCAAAATCACTACAAATGATCGTTATTTCAAAACCTTTTTCAAGTAAGTAATTTTCAATAAATTTTATTCTATTTTCATAATAATCAAAACAACTAATAAGAACAGCCCTCATTCTTTTTTAAATTCCTTCCGTTTTTTTGACAGATAACTTAAAATTTATAATCTGATAATCATAATTTAATTCTGATATCTCTTTTTCATACACCAGACTTCCAAAAACTTTATTGATCACGAGCACTTTTTTAGAGCCCCAGCGGATCAAGGGATTGAATGCTTTGGTTAAACGCATTTTCTTTCCATAAACTTCGGCGATGGTTTTGACCAGTTCGGTGGTTTTGACGTATTCCTTATTTTGTGGAAAGAAAATGCCTCTCGTTTCATTGTCGATCATCAGACGGATAAAGGCGCAGAGATTCTCAATATAGAGCATGCTCCTCTCATTCTCGATGTCTGGGAAGATTGGGGTTTTCTGCGCCAATCGGGCAAGTTTTGGGTAATTCCCTTTGGAGCCTTTGCCGTAGATCATGGGTGGTCTGAGGATGACCACGTTAAAATGTTCATCCTGCAGGGACAGTATGCCCTGTTCGGCCTGCAGCTTGCTGTTGCCGTAGAAGTTGGTCGGTGTTGGGATGGTGTCTTTTGTGATCACGCGCTTTTCTCCAAGCTTGCTGCTGTCGCCATAGACAATGATGCTACTCATGAAGATGAACTGCTTGACACCTTCGGCCTTGGCTTTTTTAGCGGCTTCAATGGTCAGGTCGCGGTTCACTTGATAATACAAGGTTTCCATGTCTGCTTTGGCGTCCACATGGGCGATGCCGGCGACGTGAAAGACCACATCGTAGGGACTGAAATCATGGGTCTGCCAATCGCCTTTGGTATCAAGGGTATCGATTTGATAGTCGTTCTGCCATTGGCTCATCCATCTTTCAAAGGAGGTGCCAATGTAGCTGTCTTTGCCGGTGATCAGAATGTGTTTCATTTCAAGTCCTCCTCTATGCCCATGGCCCCGGTACCGCCTTCCTGTACGCCTTCGTTTTTTAAGACGGAGGTGATGGTTTTAAAGAACATTTTGCAGTCAAAGGGAAAGCTGATGTTTTTTACATACTGTCCATCTAACTTGGCTTTGACTGGTATTTCCAGTTCGTCCCGGCCACTGATCTGTGCCAGACCGGTGAGTCCTGGCCGTATATCGTTGGCCTTATACTTATCACGTTCTGCAATCAGGTCTTCCTGATTCCAAAGTGCCGGGCGTGGGCCGATGAGGCTCATTTCGCCTTTGATGATGTTGAAAATCTGTGGCAGCTCGTCCAGGCTGGTCTTTCTTAAAAACCTGCCGACCTTTGTAATGTACTGATCGGGGTTCTTGAGCATATGGGTGGGCGTATCCTTTGGGGTGTCGATGGACATGGTCCGGAATTTATAAATATTAAATAGCTGTTTATGGATTCCCACGCGTTTTTGTTTGAAAAGAATGGGGCCTTTGGAATCGGCTTTAATGGCAATGACAAGGATGCCGTAAACGGGTGAAAGAATGACCAGTCCGACTGTTGACAGTGAAAAATCCAGTATGCGCTTGATATATTTTTGATAGATCATCTTACACTCCTATTTCAAAGCTGTATTCTGGTTCTTCTTCCTTATTATCAGTATCTTCTTCTTCTGGAATAAAAACTTCTTTTCTATCTCCCATTTTTTTTCCTTTTATATTTTATATTAAAACTCATCTAAATTTAACATCTAAAAAAATCAGAGCCCTCACGCTCTTCTTTTTCTTACAAAACATCGACTTTTTCAATATCGAAACCTATTATAACATTTGCTCCTAAGAATTGCACGTAAAATTTTGAAATAATTAAAAAAATTTATTTAAATTCGATTTATAATGGTTGTTTTCTAATAATTTGGGTATAGTGTCTGCCTTTGACGACCGTACGAAACGGACGGTCGTCTTTTCAATTCTTTATTCGGGGCTCTGCACAATTTTATAATACGCGCACAGCTCTGCTTTCATTTTACGGGTATATTCCTTTAGCATCTGGTACAGCTGTTCCCTGTATTTGGCCAGGCCCTTTCTGTAGAACTGGGCAAAGGCGTCGTGTTTTGCGGTTCTCTTTTCCTTTTTAAAGAGGCCTTGAAAAAACTGGCCGATATTGTCGCCTGCGGCCTGGAGGGCATCGGTAAGGTGGAGCTTCATTCTCAGGGCTTCCAGAGGTTTTCTGGGCTTTTTGGCAAACCCGACGGGGTTTTGCTCGAGGTGGTCGCAGAACTTCCAGTAATAGCGGTAGGCTTCGGAGATAAGGGTATCGTAGGACTGCTCGATATCGCTCTGCGCTTCCTCCGCGTAGGCGGTAAAGAGGCGGTTTCGTTCCTTCTCTTTGTGGGAGCTGATACCGCCGGGCTTTCTGAGGTCGGCGTCGATGCGGTAGCAGCAGCGGGTATACCAGGTCTCGATGATCTCTCTGCCCTCCTCCTCAAAAATATGGGGGATCTTCTGGCTGATGGCGCTCAGCAGGCCGGCCTTAATCCGGCTGATAATGGCTTCCCGGCCATAGGCCTGGGTCTTTTTCCCGGTGAGCAGGGTTTTGGACTGGCTGTTGACCGGGAGGATATCCTCCTCGGGCACATGGCCGCTCTGGGCAATGGTCTGGAGCATGGTCATGAGGTTATCCTGCCCTCCTGCCACATCGGCGTGGGTCAGAGCCACGATCACCTGGTTGCCCCCCTGGCGGAGGCTCTCGATGATCTCAAGGTCGAAGTCCTCTACCCGGGCGGCTTTGGCCGAAATACAGTAAATGATGGTATGAAACCACTCGGTGATCTCGGGCACGTCATGGGCTTTAAGGGTATCGTCTATGAGCTGCTTCCAGTCTCTGGCCTTATCGGCCTCCAGGCCCCAGGAATCGTACAGGTGCAGGGTAAAATCCGGGGACAGGGTCACTGCCTCCTCGTAAATGCCCATGCCGGTAACAGGCCGCCCTGCCCCGGTAGCGTAGACGTTTCTGCCAAAGATATAATTGAAGAGGGCGGTCTTCCCGGACCCGGTTTTGCCCAGGATAAGCACATTGGCGTCAAGTGTCTTTTCCATTTTTATGCTCCTTCAGCCAGCTTTCCACAAAGCCGGAAAGGATGGCACTGTCAAAGAATTCCGGATAGGACTGGGGCTTGCTGCCCTCAAACACGGCTTTTGAGTAGTTGGCACAGCTCTGGGACAGGGCCGCGCCGATGGCGGCGGTAAAGGTGGAGGCCACAACGGTGTTCACGGCAATGCCGGCCGCGGTGCCCACGCCGGGAATCATCTTGAGCACTCCGGCGGTCAGACTCTGGGCCAGCATGCGCCCTGCCTGGGTCACCACCAGGCTGCCCACAAAGGAGATGAGCTCCTCGGAGACTTTATCCAGCCCATAGGTTCTTAAAATATGCATGGCCATGGAGACCTGTATGGGTTCCAAAAGCACCGCGTCTGAAAACGGAATGGGCGTCGCGGCCACACCTGCCGCCGCGGTGGTATAAATAGGGATGATCTTTTTTGTGACCAGTTCCTGCTTTTTCTGAACATGGCCTGCCAGCGATCCGATAAAGCCTTCCTTTAAAGAGTCGTCCAGCTCGCGGATAGCCCAGTCGATCAGGGCCTCCCACTCAATATAAGGCTCCATTACCTCCTGGATATATTGATCCTCATGGGCGCTGGTGGCAAAGCAATGGACATTACAGTTTTCTGTGACGGCTCTGAACATCTCACGGTATTCCTCATAGTCCACGCAGTCCAGCTGGGTCAGTACCACAACAGTTGGAATATTTTTTTCTAAAAGGGTCTGCACCACAGAGATATCCATATCGGTCACCCGCTTGTTGGCAGCGGAGATACAGTACCAGGCCTCGTGGATCTGACCGGCCAGCCCTCCCTCCCGGCGTTCCTCAATCCATTTTTCCACATTGTCCCGATAGGCGGAGATTTTTTCCTCGCCGATCTCATAACCTTCGGTGTCGAAAAGATTGACGCTGGTTTCCTCACTGCTGTACTCGGTAATGCCTCTGGTCAACGGCCTTCCTGTGCCGGTGGCGGCCACATTTTTGCCAAAAATCCAGTTGACCACGGTGCTTTTGCCTGCTCCGGTGGCCCCGCAGATCAGGATATTAGGCTTTCGGATTCCGGCCGCTACCTTTTCCAGTTCTCTCTGAAAATCAAAATTTTTTACTTTAATATCGCTCATGGTTGCGCCTCTTTTCTCATGGTTGATCCTATAGGTTCATTATACCCTTTTATCCTTTGTTCTTCCACCACAAAAAAACGATGGATCAACGATCCACCGTTTTGGGTATAGTCAATTATTGATTGCAGGGGACGACCGCCAGAGCAGATCAAATAGCGCGGAACCACGAGGCGTGGTTCCCTACAAAATAATGGCGAAAGCTCTATCCCATCAAATCTGCCAAAGGCTGATTTACACCATAATTTTCCATTGAATTTCTCTTAATTTGCCCAGTCAAAATTTTCCTCGACCTCCTGGGGCTCACCGCCCTCCACCTGGAGCTCTGGGTTTTTCACGCTGACCTTTGAGCCTGCCGGGACAGACTGGGTGATAAAGCAGTTCCCGCCGATGATGGAATCATGCCCGATAACGGTCTCGCCGCCCAGAATAGACACGTTGGAGTAAATAGTCACATTGTCCTCAATGGTGGGGTGGCGCTTATGCCCGCGCAGGTTCTGGCCGCCTCGGGTAGAGAGGGCCCCCAGGGTAACGCCCTGATACAGCTTGACATAGTCGCCGATAATGGTGGTCTCACCGATGACAATGCCGGTGCCGTGGTCCATAAAAAAGTATTTTCCAATGGTGGCGCCTGGGTTGATGTCGATGCCGGTGCGGCTGTGGGCGTATTCGGTCATCATTCTCGGTATGATCGGCACGCCCAGCTGATAGAGCTCATGGGCGACACGGTAGACCATCATGGCAAACACGCCGGGATAGGAGAAGATGATCTGATCCTTATCCGCCGCGGCGGGGTCGCCGTCATAGGCTGCCTGTACGTCCTGGGCCATGTGGGTTCTGATCTTTGGCAGGGTCTTCATAAAGGCGCAGCTGATCTGCGCGGCCTCGTCGGCCACGGCCTGCACCTGGTATTTTTCGGAATTTTCATACTTGCGCATGAGGCAGAGGCGGATCTGCTTGTGCAGCCTTTCCTCAATCCGCATTAAAATATCCCCGATATAGTATTGGATGGTACAGTTAAAGAGCTCCCGGCTGCCGTAATGCCTTGGGTAAAACAGCTCTCTTATATCACACAAAATGCCAATGATTTCGTTTCTGTTTGGCAGCGCTGTGGAGGTATAAGTGGTGTAGGCGTCATCCTCATGATAGCTCTCCACCATTTCCTGGGTCAGCGGCGTAATACATTGATTAAATTCTCTGCTCACTGGTTCTTCCTGCTTTCCTGATTTCCTGATTTCATACTTGTTCTATCAATTAAATATGTGATTAATATTGTACCGCTTTTGCATGAAAACGTCAATGGCTGGCCAGCTAAAATCCCCTTCTATTTCCCTATACTTCAAAGGGAATTACCGAGTCCAGCAGTTTTTTGGCATAGGGGTTCTGTACCTGAGCCAGCTCACCGCTCATGCGTTCCTCCACAATGCGCCCTTTATATAGGAAGACTATTTTATTACAGAGGTGGGCGACGGCCTGCAGGTCGTGGGCCACAAACAGATAAGTCATGTTCATCTCGACCCGCAGCGTGTGCAGCAGGGTCATGATCTGGGCCTGAACCGACACGTCCAGTGAGCTGATGGCCTCGTCCAGAACGATGAACCGGGGGCTCGTGGCAATGGCCCGGGCGATGCACACCCGCTGAAGCTGACCGCCGGACAGCTCGTGGGGATAGCGTTCCTTAAAGGCCTCGGGCAGGCCGACCTTTTCGAGCAGCGTGTCGATCTGCTGGTCCTCCGGCCTTTTTCCAAGGGCCAGCAGCGGCTCCGCAATGGCCTCCCTCACAGTGAACTGCCCATTGACCGAGGAGGTATAGTCCTGGAAGACAACGCTCATTTTGCCCCGGTTCTGGGCGAGCCATGTCTTAACGGGCTTACCCTCGATAAAAATACCGCCGCTGCCCTTATCGGCTTTTTCAAGGCCAAGGATCAGGCGGGAGAGGGTGCTCTTGCCGCTGCCGCTCTCCCCGATCAGGCCCACGCACAGGCCCTCCTCGATGTTAAAGCTCACGCCCTCCAGCACCTTGAGTCGGCCCCCGCTAAAGCCCTCGCCCACCTTCAGGTAGCTCTTGTGCACATCCTTAATTTCTACCAGGTTCTTCATGGCGCGCCTCCTTTTTCATGGCTTTTTTAAAGGAATCGGTGATCATGAGCCGGGTATCGATCAGATACCGGGTATAGTCGTTCTGAGGGTTTCTAAACACTTCCTCTGCCCTTCCAGCCTCCACACCGCAGCCCTTTTCCATGACAAACAGATCGTCACACAGGCGCTTGACCACGCCTAAATCGTGGGAGATAAAGATGAGCGCCGTACCTGTCTCCTGCCGCAGCAGTTCAAAGGCCTCCACCACCTGCTGCTGGTTTACGGCGTCCAGAGCTGTGGTTGGCTCATCCGCAATGATGACAGCCGGCTTCATGGCCAGGGCGATGGCGATCATGCAGCGCTGAAGCATGCCGCCGGATAATTGGTGCGGGTACTTCCTGACTACCTGCTCCGGGTCCCGTATATTCAGGGCTGCCAGCACCTCAGGCGCCAGGGCTTTCGCGTCCTTTTTGTCCATTTTCAGATTCTGCGCAAAGGTCTCGGCCATCTGGGTGCCCACACGTGCCAGGGGATCAAAAGCTGTCATGGCGTCCTGGAGGATCATACAGATTTCCCGTCCCCGGATATGTCTCAGCCGGCTCTCCTCCAGTCCGATCAGCTCTGTCTCACAGTCCTTTTGTGTAAACAGCGCAGAGCCAGTGGTCTTAAGCCAGGGATTTAACAAACCGAGCACTGCCCTCGCCGTCATGGATTTGCCGCTGCCGCTCTCGCCCACAATGCCCAGGCAGCTGTTCGCCCTCAGCTCAAAGCTCAGCTTGTTCACAATGACCTCGCCACCGCGCACATCGGTGACACTCAGGTCCTTTACACGCAGCAGACCGCTCATGACACCACCGCCTTTTTGCGCGCGAAGATGGATCTGCGCCTGCGCTTAAAGCCTTTGTCCAGCTTTGGATTCATGGCCTCCTCAATACCGTCGCCTAAAAAGTTAAAGGCCGCCACCACCAGAAAAATAGCGATCCCCGGCGCCAGCATCTGGCCGGGGTTGGTGGTCATGACGTTCTTGGCCTCGTTCAGCATCATGCCCCATTCCGCGGTGGGCGGCTGGACCCCAAGGCCCAGAAAGGACAGGGCGGATATGTTTAAGATAATGGCCCCGGTATCCAGCGTTGCCAGTACAGCGATCTCACCAAAAGCGCCCTTAATCAGATGCTTTCTGATAATATAGCCGGTGCTGCACCCCGCTACACGGGCAAACCGGATGTCATTTTTATCCATAAAACGGATCACAATGCCCCGGACCATGCGCACATACCAGGCCCACTTGGCGATGATGGTGGCGATGACAATGTTAAAGATGCCTGTACCCAGCATCCCCACAATGGCTAAAATCATGACCTCGCTGGGGAAGGACAGCATCATGTCGCACACGCGCATGATCACCTCGTCCACCACGCCTCTGAAATAGCCTGCAATCACACCCAGCGCCACCCCGATACCAATGGTGCAGAGCATGGTGACAATGGATAAGAGCACGGTAATCCGGCCGCCGTACAGAATACGCGAAAGGGTATCCCTTCCCAGCTGGTCGGTTCCAAACCAGTGTGCCAGAGACGGCCCCTGGAATTTCATGACGATATTCTGAGCGGTCGGATCATAGGGCGCAATGACTGGCGCCAGGACCGCGGCCAGAATGACCAGCAGCAAAAATACCGCGCTGGCCACAGCCAGCCGGTCAGCCTTAAAGCGTTTGAAAAATCCGGTCATGTTACACCTCCTGCCGCATCCGCGGGTCCATGAGCGTGGTGATGATATCCACAGCAAAATTACAGACAACAAAAAGCACTGCCATGATGAGCACATAGGCCTGGATCACCGGGAAGTCCCGGTTAAAAATGGCGGTCACGCAGAGCCTGCCCATGCCCGGCCAGGCAAAGATATTCTCAATGACTACTGTGCCCGCGATCAGCTTGGGAATGGACATGCCCAGGGCGTTGAGCGCGGTGTGCAGGGAGTTCCCCAGCACATGACGGGTGACGGTGCGCTGGCTGAGGCCCCGGGCCCGCAGATAGAGCACATAGTTCTCTCCCTGGTTTTTAATCATGTTATTGCGCAGCAGCCTGGCGTAGGTGGCGATATACCCCAGCGACAATGTCACCGCCGGCAGGATCACTGAGCCCGGCACGGTCATACCGCTGGTGGGCAGCAGTCTCAGCTTGACAGCAAAGAGCCACATGAGCAGAATACCCGCCCAAAAGGCCGGCATAGCTGTGCCGATAAAGATAACTCCCCGGATAATCCGGTCACCGATGCTGTCTCTGTAAAGCGCGCACAGCACCCCGGCCCCTACCGAGACCACCAGTATGATGACCAGGGAGACGAAGGCCAGGTACAGTGTCGGCGGCAGTGCCTTTGCGATCTCAGCGCCAACAGGCTTGTTGTTCGCGTAGCTGTTGCCAAAATCACCCCGAAGGGCATCCCCCACCCAATGGAAATAGCGGGTCAAAAAAGGCTCGTCCAGGCCAAGTTTTTCCCGCATATCCGCAATATTCTGTTCCGTCGGCACCACCTCGTTGACCCGCAGCGCCACCTCGGCAGGATCGCTTGGGCTTAAATTAATGAGGATAAAAGCAAAGAAGGAGATCCCGATAAGAATCGGGATCATCCAGAGCAGTCGCTTTATAATATAGTTTTTCATTGAGGTCTCTCTTAAAGGTTATAATCTTAATCTATCAGGAAAGATTTTTTGAATGGAGAATTGAGAATGCAAAATGGAGAATTTCTGAACAAACCAGCAAAGCCGGTTTGTTCTTTTAATTCTCCATTCTCAATTCTACATTCTGCATTAATTCCAGTACATCTTCTCAAAGGGAATCTCGTACTGAGAATCGTTGAACGTTACCCCCTGCAGGCCTTTAATCCCAACTGCCTTGGTCTTGGAGTAGGAGATGGGCACGTAGACGCACTGGTCGTTGATGTAGGTCAGGATTTCTTTGTACATACCCGCCCGGGCGTTGTCATCTGCCTCGATCATAATCTTAGTGATGGTATCGTCAAGCCACTGCTTCCTTTCAAGGCCAGTCTGCGCCTGGTAATCGCCGTGTGCCGGGATTCTCCATGAGGAGACATAGGACTGGGGATCGTATGGTGTTCCCCAGGACAGGGAGTACTGGAGATCAAAATCACCGGACTTCTGGCGGTCCAGGAATGCCTGCTTTTCTTCGGCTAAAATATTCATCTTAATCCCAACGGCGGCCAGATCGGCCTGGATGGATTCTGCGATGGTTCCCTCCTGGGCGTTCTGAGAGTTGTAGGAAAAGGTCACTTCGCATTTTTTGCCGTCCTTCTCACGCACACCGTCTGAGCCCATGGCCCAGCCCGCCTCGTCCAGAAGCTTTCCGGCTTTATCCGGGTCATAGGAATAAGTTTTTAAGTCAATATCACAGTAGGGTACGGTTTTCGCCATCAGTGTATCGGCCTGGTCCTCGGAGCCATTTAAAATGCCCTCGATGATGTTCTGCTTGTTAATGGCCATCTCGAAAGCCTCACGCACCTTCAGATCACTGGTGACCGGCGCTTTGCTGTTCAGCAGAATCGCTCTCGAGGCTACCGGTTCACTGAGGTAGGTCACATAGGCGCCCTCTGATTCCAGCTTTTTAAAGGAATCCAGATCAATCTGGTCGCCGTCAGCGCCGAAAAGCAGATCGACCTCGCCGTTTTGCAGGGCCAGCAGAATGGTCTGAGGATCGGGCATCACCTTCCAGTTAATCTTGGAAACCCTGGCCTTGTCACCCCAGTAGTGATCGTTGCGGGTAAAGGTGGCGTACTGGTTGTCTTCATGCTCCGACAACACCCAGGGGCCTGTTCCTGCGTAGCCGCTGACGCCGTCCTTGGTATTCCCATCCACAAAGCATTTGGGGGAGATGAAACGGAAGGGCCGTGTCAGGCCCAGCTCGACCAGTGTCGGGTAATAGGGATGGGCCAGCACCAGCTTGAAGGTGTTGTCATCCACGACCACGGTATCTGCGATTTCGTTGACCATATCCAGCCAGGCATGGCGCTCCTTGTTGCTGATAATGGCGTCAAAATTCTGTTTGACCGCCTGGGCGTTAAAGGGCTCGCCGTCCGTAAAGGTCACGCCTTTTCTTAAATGAAAGGTATACGTAAGCCCGTCATCCGAGATATCCCAGCTTTCTGCCAGGGCAGGCTTTACCTCACCATCTTCATTCTTTGTCAGCCCTTCAAACACCATGTTCTGGGCAGACATTTCTCCTGAGTACAGGTGTGGGTTGATGTCCCTTATATCCTTGGTGCAGGCGTAGTTGATCTCATCCTTCCCGGACACATCTGTGCCGCCTGTGCTGCCACAGCCTGCCAAAAGGCTGGTGCACATGACCGCTGTCACGAACAGCGCTGCAATTTTTTTAAGCTTCATTTTCTTCTCCTTATGGGTTTTAGTGTTTTAAACAAACACGCCTCTGCCACTTCACAGACGCTGTAAAATGGTAAAGGCGTATCCATAACGTTTGATATGATGCGCGGCCTTATTTGGTCGCTGCGATCATGAACATGGGGGTTGAGGCGTAGTTCACCTGTTCCTCGTCGTCCCAGACGCGGTCTCCCATATCCTGTTCGATCATCACTTTTTTAAAGCCGATGTTCAGCAGAACCGCGGCGTCCCACTGTGGGCGCATGGTACGGCTCAGCGGTAAATTTCTGGCAATCTCTTCCATGGC
The DNA here is from genome assembly GCF_002441855.2 of Eubacterium maltosivorans. Classification (NCBI taxonomy): domain Bacteria; kingdom Bacillati; phylum Bacillota; class Clostridia; order Eubacteriales; family Eubacteriaceae; genus Eubacterium; species Eubacterium maltosivorans. The sequence goes on from NZ_CP029487.1 coordinate 1,026,518, forward strand.
TGTGGTGTCTGTGCACACGTAGTGGTCGTTGTAACCCTGGGCCTGAGAGTTATTGCGGTCCTCAAAGTATTCCCGGCGCTTGTCCTCATCGTAAAGATGCAGGTACCAGTTTGCATCAAAGTTTAGCATTCTGCCGCCCGGCGCCAGCACGCGGTGCCACTCCTCATAGGCTTCATCTGGTCTTTCCAGGTTCCAGGTCAGGTTTCGGGTTACGATCAGATCAAAGGTGTTATCCTCAAAATCCAGCGAGTGGGCGTCCATGCGTCTGAAATCAATGGCGCTTTTATAAATGCCGGCGTTCTTTTTAGCCTTATACAGCATGGCGTCGGTGTAATCCACAGCGGTAACATCATAGCCGCAGGAGGCCATGGTGATCGCAAAAAATCCCGGGCCTGTGCCGATGTCCAGCACCTTCAGCTTTCGGCCGATCACATCCGGCTTATAGCTGTTGATCAGGTCTTTCCACACATCCATTTTATAGCTGTTCAGCTCAGCCTCGTTTACTTCAGAATAGCCGTCTGCCCGGCCTTCCCAATAATTTTCGACTCTCTCTAAAATATTCTCCATTTTTAACGTCCCCTTTTGATTATTATCACGCTACTTGTTCATTACAAAAAATAAAGCCACGAAGAACCAAAGCGGTCTGCAAACCGCAAAATAAGCCTTCATGACTTTGTATATACAGGTATTAACTTGTGAATATTTTCTCATATTTGACGGTCGTTGTCAATGGATTTTTAGATTTTTACTTTAAAAAAAATTGACGCTATTTAAGCATTCTTTCCAGCTGTCCCAGCGCTTCCAGAAAGTCAGCCTCAAAGCGGGTATTTTTAAAAAAAGGAACATACCAGCGCACGCTCTCGTCGTAGTACTTCTGCCGGAAGGCCCGGCTCGAATCCGCGGTTGTCCTCAGGTTATGAATCCTGTCCGCGCACTTTACATCCTTTGCCATAGCGTTTCGGTCAATCCCGCCCAGGTAGTCGGCCATGTCGTAGGGTTTGGGCTTGGTCAGCAGGATCACAGCGTCCAGCACCTCCCTGTCACTGCGCTTTAAAATCTCTTCCTGGGTGGTGTCCGTATCCTCCAGCAGGTCATGAAAAAGAGCCGTGAGTAAGGTATTATCATTATAGCCCCGCTCCTGTAGATAAGCCGCCACCGCCACAGGGTGGGTAATAAAGGGGATACCACCCCAGCGCAGCTGGCCCGCGTGTTTATCTGAAGCAAAGTCCAGAGCATCCTTTAAACGTGAATCGGTAATCTGAAACATAATGCGCCTCCTTTTTAACATTATACCCTCTTTTAGCTCAAATTACTATTGCCCGTAAAGCCCTTTCCAATCTAAAAGAGGCAAAGCCATCGCTTTACCCCTAATTGTTTTTATTGTTTAAATGATTGAATTCTGCGATCAGGCTGTTAATGATATGAATCTGATCGTCTGTTAAAAAGTCAAGATTAAAAACGCGCTCATCGGACAGGCCCAGGAGAAAATCGGTCGACGTATTTAAAGTTACCGCTATTTTTCGCAGTACATCGACCGATGGATACTTTGCAGAGGTCTCATAGGCCGAAACACTCCCCTTGGTGATCCCCAGCTTATCTGCCAGCTGCTGCTGTGTATATCCTTTTTCCTGTCTGAGTTGTCTGAGCTTTGATCCAAAATATACCATTTGCTTTTCTCCATCGCGTTTTTAATAACAATACCATTTGCTTGTATTCTAATAATAAACTAATATACCCTGAGTTGACTTTTTACCCGATGAGTGTTATTATTAGTATCATCATTAAAGGTATTATGAAGAAAAATAGTTAATGTCAATCAATAAATAATAAAGTTCACTATCTATGAGGCAGTTCCTTTCTCTGCCCACAGTGAAATCAGGCGGAAGCACTTCTCTCTTGGTATCCAAAACTGCTCCACACCATTTACTCGCTTCCGCCTAATAATAAAAATAAAAAGTGCCGGTTGGAAGCCTCCAGCCAGCACTTTTTTTACAAAACACCAAAGCTTTTCTTAAGAATTTTCACTTCATCCCTCACGCCTTTTGCCATTCAGGCCGCACCTTAGTCATTTCTCTTATTCTCTAAAGAAATTTATCCTGACAGGCTAATCCTTTCTACTCCTCCCGACCTGTATTTCATTCACGAACGTATGAAACGGACGGTCGTGGTAGAGACGGTGGTTGCAGTGCAGCGAGGAACCAGCAATGGATTTTCTTTAGGATGCCGCAAATCGCGGCACTCTTACCTCACAGCTTCGATGGTCTGCGCAACTCTGTACAAATTTGTCTGGTCATGAGACCATAGGCTCAGTTCGGTAAAGTGCCGCGCTCTGCGGCGGGACAGATAGAAAATCCATTGCTTCCTCAGAAAATTGACAAACTGGTATACAGCTCTGTGAAACTTGATAAGATTTATACTGCCCTCTCACTCTTAGGCGCTGCACCGCAAAACCACCATTTGTAGAGGAGCCGAAGGATATTCTCCCCGTGTGGCGCGAGCAGGGTACTTTACCGAACTGAGCCTGCGGTCTCATTGAGAAAGAAGGTTGCACATTTTTCGCAGACCGCCGAAGCTGTGAGGTAAGAGTACCCTGATTGTGCCACATACCTGAATATCCTTCGGCGGATTTTGGCTACACTCTGTTGCGACCGTCCGTTTCATACGGTCGTGTTCTCTTTGCCGGGCAGCTCCAGCGTCACAGTTGTGCCCTGACCTTCTTCGCTTGTGACCGTCAGGCCAATTTTGTGCCGCTCTGCGATCTCCTTGGCGATGGGAAGTCCCAGACCGGTTCCCTCGGCATTTTCCTCGGACAGGGTTTTATAAAAGCGTTCAAAAATATGCTTCTGATCCTCCGCGCTGATGCCGCAGCCATGATCGGTAATGGTAAGCGTATGCTCAGACAGGCACATTTCAATCTGTCCGCCCCCTGGTGAAAATTTTATGGCGTTGCTCATGGCAATCATGAGCAGCTGCCGCAGGCGCAGGTAGTCACCCTGCATAAAGTAAACGCCCGTGTCCACCTCAGTGGTGACAGTCAGTTCCTTTTCCTTTGCCATATTCTGGGCACTGCGCCGCACCTCGCTGATGATATCACAGAGATTCACCTGCTCCAGGTTAAGGCTGAACTCGGCATTCTGGAGTCTGGACAGGTCCAGCAGGTCATTGACCAGCCGTTTAAGAGCCAGGCTTTCCGCGTACATTTCCTGATGATAGGCAGCCACCTGAGCCGGATCCGTCACCACGCCGCCGGCCAGAGCTTCTAAAGAGCCGCAGAGCACTGTCACCGGGGTTTTAAGCTCATGGGAGATATTTGAGAAAAAGGCCTGCTGCATTTTCTGGAACCGCTCGTGCTCCTCACTGGAAAGCTTAAGCTGGTGGCTTAAGGTATCCAGCGAACCGGCCAGCTGCCCGATCTCATCCTGCCGCTTGATGTGGCTCGCGGCTGTATAATCACCCCCGGCCAGCCGCCCGGCCATTACCTGCATTTCTTTCATGGGCTTTGTGAAGCTGCGGGCCAGCAGCACCGCAAAACCAATCCCGATCACCAGCGCCACGCACAGGCTGATGGCCAGGGTTCTAAAGCCCTCATTGGCTGCGCTCTCAATCCCCTCCACCGGCGAGTGAAGCAGCACCACGGCCTGTATATTGCCCGAACTGTCCCGGACCGGAGCCCCAACCGTCAGCGTCGGGGCGTTTAGCAGGCCCGAGAAGCCCTCGCTCGCAGTGACCTGCCCCCCAAAAGCCTGGTCTACCACCGTTTCGGCATCGGCCGGCAGATCGGCGTAGTTATAGGTAGACGCCGGGGTCTGGTGGCCTTCGTGGGTGGATGGCGTTACCAGGTTGTGGTCGGCATCCACGACCCACACATCCGCCATGGCGATATCGTCCAAAAAACGGATATAGGCCGCGTAGCCCATGCCATTGCCGTTCCCTGCCCCGCGGCTTCCCTCGCCATGCTTTCCGTCTCTGCTGCCTTCGGCGGATATAAAGGTGCCAAAGGTATCCGCTATGGCGCCTGCCCGGTCCTCCAGCTGCTTCTGGGTCAGCGCGACATTCTGCTTTTTAAACAGCAGAAAAAACACCGAACCGGCCACCAGCGCAAAGACCAGAAGGGCCAGAGAGAAATATAGACCCAGTTTAAAGGCAATGCTACGCTTCCTCATCATTCACCTCAAAGCGATACCCAACCCCCCAGATGGTCGCGACGCTCCACCCGGGATGCTCTCTTTTTCCCAGCTTGGCCCTCAGGCGCCGGATATGGGAATCGACCGTACGGTTATCGCCGTAATAGTCATAGCCCCACACAGCGTCCAGCAGGTTGTCCCTTGAAAAGACCTTTTGCCGGTTCGTGGCAAGGGTCCAGAGCAGCTCTGTCTCTTTTTTAGTGAGCGGTACTGCCTCGCCGTCCACCGTTGTGGTATAGGTGTCCAGATCGATGGTCAAGCCCTTATAGCTGAAAAACTGATGTCTGGCTCCGCCATCCCGGGACAGCCGCCGCAGAATAGCCCGCACCCGCGCCATAACCTCTCCGCCGGAAAAGGGCTTGACAATATAATCATCGGCGCCAATGTCCAGCCCCATGATCTTCTCAAAGTCTTCGCCCCGGGCTGTTATCATAATAATCGGAACGGCCGATTCCTCCCGTATTCGCCTGCAGACCTCAAAGCCGTCAAGCTTTGGCATCATTACATCCAGCAGAATAACTGCCGGGGCTTCCCGCCTGTAGGCGGCGAGGGCCTCCTCACCGTCATAGGCGACAACAGGCTCAAAGCCCTCCTTACGCGCGTAGGCTGTGAGCACTGCTGTTATCTGCCTGTTATCATCCGCAATCAGCATTTTTTCCATATTCTTTACCTCGCATAAATTTCCTTACGCCTATTATACCTCAGAAGTATGACAAAAGGATGACGAAAGTTAAAGGGTTGTCAAATTTGAAATGCATATGCAAAATTAAAGCAAGAAGCAATCCAGGTGGAAGGTGGAAGGTTAACGAACCCTTTGGCTGACGCCAAAGCGATTAAGCAGGAGACGACGCCTTCGAGGTCTGCCCCATAGCTTGCCGCCTTACGGACAAACTGAAGCAGGTATCGTGCCGCCAGGGCAGATCAAATGCCGCGGAACCACGGGGGCGTGGTTCCCTACAGATTACAGTCCAGGAGTCCATTAGCGGCCGCAGGCCGCATCCAATCAAATTTGCCCCAGCGGCAGATTTGCACCTGAACTTTCCACTTTCCACCTTCAACTTTCAACTGGTCAAGCTTCTTTTTAACGCTTTTTCTTTTTATGATAACATTTATCTACATCCCAAAATTGCCTGTACCTTTCAATTTTATCACCACTCTGCCATGGCCAGTCTGAGGATCATTCTCCAAACACAGGCTGCCGCCGTGCTGCCTGATAATACTGTCTGTAATGTAGAGCCCCATACCATAGTGTTTTTGGGCGCTCCTGCTTTTGTCGCCCATGTAAAATTTACGGGCCGCGTTTTTGAGCGCGTCTGCGCTGAACCCTGGCCCGCCGTCTGTGACGGTTATGGAGATCACACTGCCGTCTCCCTCTGCCTTAAGGCTGAGGCTGCCGCCCTCTGGCGTATAGTCGGCGCCGTTGGCAATGATATTCATGACCGCCCGGGTCAGCAGCCCACGGTCGCCGGCAAAGGCCTCCGGCAGGTGCTCAGTGTCAAAGCGCAGCTGTATCTGCTTCCCGGCAGCATAGCCCTCGGCCTGCTTTTTTATCTGCTCCATAAAGGCCGCGGCCGGGATGGCCTCTGCACTCAGATTCCAGGCCGCTCTGTCCTGGGACACCTCCATCAAGAGGCGCGTGTACTCCTCAATGACCTCGGCGTTATCGTGGATATAGCGGACACATTCGGCCTGGTCCCCCCTCAGGTCATCCTCGGCGAGCAGCTCGCTGTTCCCTTTTATAATGGTCAGCGGTGTCTTGATATCGTGGGCCAGCGCGCTGATCTGCTCCTGCTTTTCCTGCTTCTCACGCCACTGCTGCTCCAGAGATTCTTTCAAGGCGAGGCGCATATCATCCATGGAGCTAAGCACCTGGTTAAACTCCCATATACCAGATGGGCTGGCCCTGTATTCCAGATCCTGATTCCGGATGGCATTTGTAGCCTCCATGAGCGGGGCCAGCTCATTTTTCAAGCGTTTGCTGAATGCTCTGGTGCCTAAAAAGATCACCAGAATATAGAGCGCTGCCGCTGTGATGATCACCGCATTCATCAGCCACTCCGGAGAGGGAAGCTTCTGGTTTAGTGCCTCGTCCTTATAGGACGCCTTGATATAGTATTGAAGGACACAAACCCCATCGGCCCGGGGAATCTGATAATAAAACCGATCGCCAAAGAGGTTCTGCCCTCTCTGGGCATACTCCCGGGCCTCTGCCAGCATTTTTGGATCCATATCGGTATCAAGCACCTGACCATCGTGGTCAATTAGCGCGTAGCGGCTCCCCTCCGGGACAAGTGACGCATCAAAGGGCTCTGCGGCCTGGATGGCCTCCTTCTGGTCCTGGATCGCGTTCTCCACACTGTTGGCCGGGACGAACTGGTCCGATGTGATAATCTCAGTCAGGGCGCCGGCAGCCATGACCAGCACCACCACAAAGGACAAAACGAGCAGACAGGCATAGATTAAGATAAGCCTGCTGATCTTTTTAGGATGCGCTCTCATTGCCATTTATACCCAATCCCCCAGACCGTTTCAATAGGCGCGCAGCCGTAAACACTCAGCTTTGCCCGGATATTTTTGACATGCTCCGCAATGGCAGAGCTGTCTCCCTCACCCTCGTAGCCGTACACCGCCTCGTAGATCTGTTCCTTGGAAAAGACCTGCCCGTGGTTTCTGGCCAGGAATTCACAGATGGCATACTCGCTTTTGGTCAAAGGTACCTTATGCTCTCCTGCCATCACCTCATGGGCGCCGAGGTTAAACCTTATGCCATCCAGACTCAGCATGCTGCGCTTTTCACGCTTTTCACGCCGCAGATGCGCTGCCACTCTGGCTCTCAGCTCACCGTTTCCAAAGGGCTTGGTAATGTAGTCGTCGCCGCCAATACCCAGGCCGTACATAATATCCTTCTCCATGGTTTTGGCGGTCAGGAAAAGGATGGGACAGTCCACATTTTCCCGAAGCTCCCGGCAGAGGGTAAAGCCATCGGTTCCAGGCATCATCACATCCAGAAGGATGAGGTCAAAGGCCTCAAGTCCGTTTATGGAAAGCTCTCCCGGGTCTGATAGGGTTCTGACCTGATGTCCATCCTTTTCCAGCACACGTTTCACCAGATTTAAAATACCCTTTTCATCGTCAACTGCCAATATTCTCGCCATCGCGTCCCCTCCTGTTGTTTCCATATTTCTACCATCAGTATAGCCTTTTGTGCCCAAGTGCACAAGGATTAATTATTCGCTGGCGCTTCTCCCCTCCCAGCGCTTAAACCAAAGCAGGCAGAGCGCGAAGAGCAGCAGTGTGGCGCCGCCAGCCGCCAGCCAGCCTGCGGCAGTCTCATTCTGGATAAACATGAGTCCTTCCGGCGTCGGGGCCGTCAGCGCTTTTATCACAGCCATATCGCAGAAGCGCACGCCCCATCCCCAGGGAATAAAATACCAGATTCCTTCCCCGAGGCCTGTCAGCATCAGCGCCGACACCAGCGAACCCGCAACCCCCACAGAAATAGACGCGCCCTTGCCAAAACGCAGGCTGATCCAGAGGTGGAGTAAATATAAAAATAAATCAGAAGCAAACAGAGCGCCTGCCAGCTTCAGATACAGCAGCGCCGGTACAGCCTGCTGGCCCGGCAGCAGGGCAAAACCCACTCCGTAAAGGCCGACAGCTGCCGCCAGCGCGCCAAGCCCCAGAACCGCAAGGAACCCGAACTTTCCTAAAAACGGAACCAGCCTGGACGGCAGCACCCCGAGCAAGTTCTGAAAACCGCCGGCCTGCTCCTCCTGGGAGGCGGCCATGCCGCAGACAATCCCAATGAGCATCGGAAAAGCCAGGGCCAGCGCCTCGAAATAGAAGGTCACCAAAACCTCAGTGCTCCATGCCGATATGGCGCTGTAAAAAAGAAACAGGCACACCCCCACAAGGGGAATGATCAGATGCAGCCACAAAATGGGCGTGTGTTTTATTTTAAGAGATTCGGCCTTTAAAGACCTGAAAAAGCTTTTCATTTATGCCGCCTCCTTTTTGCTGAACCAGCGCACGCAGAGAAGGGTCAGGGCCGCGCACAGCACCAGAGACAGCACAATCGCCACCAGAACCACGCTCGCGTCAAGCAGAGGGCTTCCAGGCTCTACCAGCAGATTGTTCGGCCTGATGCCCAGCACCGGACACATCGCACGGGGCGTCCAGGAGTATGGGATCATGAACCAGAAGCCCTGTTCCGCCAGTATGACGCCGCCGACAGTGCCCACGCCCACATTGAGCAGCACTGCTCCCAGAAATCCAAGCTTTTTGGCAAGCATAAAGCAAAGGGGTATCTCCCATACACTGGTCAGAAAGACCACCGCCATCCCCAGTACCATGGGTAAAATAGTGTCTGAAAGCGGCAGGGTTGTCCCCTCCCAGAAAAAGCCTTTGATTTCAGTGCCCAGAATAATGCCCAGGAGCACCACACCGCAGCTCAGAAGCACATAAAACGCAGCCACACCCATTTTAGCCAGCCAGGACGCTCTGAGGTCCACCGGCACTGCGTATAGGTTCTGATATTTAAGCTTTTTATTCCCGTCCTTCTGGTTGGAAAGGGCTGCGAACAGCGCAATGCAGCCCGGGTAGATCAGCGTATACCACCAGTTAAAGGCGTTGACCTGATAGTAGCCAAAGCCAAAGGTAAAGCTCAGAAGTATGAGCCCCAGAGGCCCCAGAAAAATCAGCATACGGCTGAATGTCCGTTTAAATTTCATGTTCTCTGCCTTCATTAGTTTTAGCATGATACGCTTCCTCCCTCCTGCGCACGGCTATTCTTAACGACCTGCATAAACAAAGCCTCCAGGTCCTCTCCTTTATGAATTTTTGACTGGTAGCCCAGCACCCCGTCGCTGATAATGCCGATATCATCGGCCATAAGCTCGACCTCTGAAAGAATATGGCTGGACAGTATCACTGTGATTCCATGCCCCGGAAAGGAACGGATCAGCTCCCGCAGCTCCTGGATTCCGATGGGGTCCAGGCCATTGGTGGGCTCGTCCAGAATCAGCAGCTTCGGGCTGCCCAGCAGCGCCAGAGCGATCCCCAGACGCTGTTTCATCCCCATGGAGAACTGCCCGGCGCGCTTGCTGCCAGTATTTTTAAGGTCAACAATTTTTAACACCTGCCCGATCCGTTTTTCCGGAAGACCCAGCAGCGTCGTGCGGACCTTCAGGTTTTCCTCTGCGGTCAGGTTGTCATAAAGGGGCGGCCACTCAATCAGGACTCCCATATTTTCAAGGTCTTTTCTGGACCAGCTGTGCCCGTTAAAAATAATCTCGCCGGCGGTGGGCCGCAGCATGCCGGTCATCATTTTGAGGGTGGTGGACTTGCCCGCTCCATTGGGGCCCAGAAGGCCGTAAATCGTATTTTTTCTTACCCTCAGGTTCAGCTTTTTGACAGCCTCTGTTTTCTTAAAGCTCTTGCTCAGAGCCCGCGTTTCCAACAAATATTCAGTCATGTTATCACTCCTTACTTTTTTGATGCTTCTAGTATATAAGGCAATTTTCAGGAATTTATAAGGATTGCGGAAATTTTATGGTATAATTGAAAAAACATCTTTTTAACCCACCACCGGAGGATTTTAATGACTCAAATTAAAACTGAAATCCACGCGCTGCTGCCGGAAATCATCCTGCTGCGGCGGCAGCTCCATCAGAACCCTGAGCTGAGCCTTGAGGAATACCAGACCGCGGACTGCATTGAGGCCCACCTGGACGCCCTGTCCATCCCACACCGCCGTATCGAGCCCACTGGTGTGGTCGCTGACCTTATCGTCAATCCCGGTTACCCTACCACCGCCATCCGGGCCGAGATTGACGCGCTGCCCATTGCCGATGAAAAAGCTGTTCCCTACGCCTCCCGGACGCCGGGCGTATCCCACGCCTGCGGCCATGACGGGATCACTGCCCTCACTCTGGGGCTGGCCAGGCTTTTAAGCGCGCATAAAGATGAGCTGTCCACCAATATCCGTTTTCTGTTTGAGCCAGCCGAGGAAACCGGCCGCGGCGCCAGGCTGCTGATGGATGGCGGGGCGCTGGAATCACCGAAGCCTGATCAGCTCATCATCTTTCATTTCGCCAATTCTGAGCCCTTTGGCATGGAAATACAGGAGGAGGCCTCTACGGCCACAGTCGCGGGCCTCAAAATCGAGGTTACAGGTTCCTCAGGCCACTGGGCAGAAGCCTCCCTTGGCAACAGCGCGGTGAGCGCAGCGGCTTCATTATTATGTGATATCGAGGGCCTCAACGCCACGGCCGTCACCCAGAGGCCTTTTATTATTGGATTTGGCACCATCAATGGCGGCGTTAAATCCAATGTCATTCCTGACGCCTGTGTCATGGAGGGGACTCTGCGCGCCTTTACAGAATCGGACTTTGATCTCCTGCTCTCCGCCATCCGGCGCATGGCAGAGAACACCGAAAAACGAACTGGTACTCAGATCCGTGTCGGCCTGTCTCACAGAACCCCTGCGGTCATCAACGATCCCCGCCTTATCCAAAAGGGCTTTGCTGCGGGCCAGACAGTCTTTGGCAGCCGCTGTGTCCTCTCCGGCTCGCCTTTTCTGGTCGGCGATAACGCTGGATGGTATTTTAAGGAGCTCCCGGGCCTGCGCATCGTCTTCTTTGCCGCCCAGGACACTGCCCCCAATTACCCTATCCACCATCCCAAATTTGATTTTAACGAGGGCATCTTTGGTCCGGCACTGGAAACGCTCTATAAAATGCTGCTCTCGTTTTAGACGACCGTCCGTTTCGTACGGTCACGACATACATTAATCAAGGAGAATATAATATATGAGTAAAACAGAAAAAAGCTGGGTTAAGGGCGCGGCTATTCTCGCCGCCGCTGGTATCTTTGTAAGACTGATCGGCATCCTTTTCCGTATTCCCATCAGCAATCTGGTGGGCAGCTACGGCAACGGCATTTTCTCAAATGTCTTTAGCATTTACAGCCTTCTGCTGATGGTATCCACGGTTGGCTTCCCGGTGGCTGTCTCTAAAATGATTTCAGAAAATGTAGCCATCGGAGATTTCAGGGCTGTCACCAATGTTTTCAAGGTCTCCCTGCTCACCCTCTTTGTGCTGGGCGGTCTTTCCAGCCTTTTCCTGTTTTTTGGGGCCGGCTGGCTCATCGAGGTGACCAACTGGCCGCCTGAGAGCATCTATGCCATCCAGGGTATTGCCTTCTCCCCGCTGATCGTGGCGGTCTGCTCGGTCTACCGAGGTTACTTTCAGGGTTTTCAGAATATGCTGCCCACAGCCATCTCCCAGGTAATCGAGCAGGTTGTCCGCATTGTGCTGGGCGTCTTTTTGTGCTGGTACTGTGTGGTCATGCTGCAAAACGTCAGCCTTGGCGTCGGCGGCGCTTACCTGGGAACCACCATCAGCAGTCTGGCGGCCTGCCTGCTCTTGATTGTCTGGCATTTTTATTTTACCCGGAAGCACAGAGCCCTGCTGCTCAAAACCAGCCGCAGGGTTCCTCTGACGCGCAAAAAAATTCTGAAACGCCTGGTGCTCATCGCTGTTCCGGTTACGCTCACCTCTGCCATGATCACCTTTTTCTCCTTTGCCGACGCCATGATGTATGTGGACCGGCTGGCGCTGGCAGGGTTCGATTCCTATACGGCCACAGCTCTTATGGGGGATTTCTCCTATGCCGATACCTTTATCAACATTCCTTTAAGCATCAGCGCCACCTTTGCTGCTGCCATGATCCCCGCCATCTCGGAATCCTTTGCCCTTAAGGACCAGGCCGGCATCAACGAGCGCATCAACACCGCCATCCGGCTGGTCGTGCTGGTGGCTCTGCCCTGCTGCATCGGCCTGTCTGTGCTCTCAGACGGTATCTTCACGCTGATCTTCCCCGGCTCCGAGCACGGCGCTGCCATCATGGAAGTCTATGCCTTCGCGACCATTTTTATCATGCTCTCCAATACCTTCCAGAGCATTTTACAGTCCATCGACCGTTTTATCATCCCGCTCATCGCGCTGCTGGGCGCCTCTGTGGTACGCATTGGCTGCAGCTATGTGTTCATGGCCGTCCCTGCGCTCAACATCTACGGGGTTGTCCTGAGCACGATGCTGACTTTTATCTTTTTGATGGTCGTCAATTTCCTGTTTATCCGCCGCTATACCCACGTCCGGCTAAGCTATACCGGCACGCTGGTCAAGCCCTTTATCGCCTCGGCCATCATGGGCATGTCGGCTCTTGGCTGCTACAATTTTCTGCTGCCCCGTACCGGCAACACTGTCTCGGTTCTTGCCGCCATTATTGTGGCTGCGGTTATTTATTTCTTTTTGATTATTTTCTTTGGTATTCTCACCGAGGATGAGCTGGACCTGCTGCCAGGCAAACGGCTTTTACTGCCCCTGGTCAAAAAAATACAGAAACTGGCGCCGAAAGCGTCGTAATGCAGGCATTAAAAAAGCGCGTTCCATACAGGAGCGCGCTTTTTTTAGCGTTCTGCCATCATTCTGTCCGCATCTGTTATCTCACGGAGCACCCTCGCCGGGTTGCCGGCTGCCACCACATTATCCGGTATATCCTTTGTCACCACAGAGCCGGAGCCGATCACCGCATTGCTGCCGATCGTTACTCCCGGGTTGATGGTGGCATTGCCCCCAATCCACACATTGTCCCCGATGGTCACAGGGCTGCCGCCCTCCTGAAGGGTGTTGCGCTCATGGCTGACCAATGGGTGCCATGCCGTAAAAATACAGACACGGGGCGCCATAAAGCAGTTGTCCCCAATGGTAATCGGGCAGACATCCAAAAAAATAGCGTCAAAATTAATATACAGGTTATCGCCTGCGGTTATGTTATAGCCGTAATCACACTTAAAGCTCGGCTCAACCGTGAAGTTCTTTCCAAGGCGTCCGAAAAGCTGCCCGATAATCATGTGGCGGTGCGGCAGCTCATATTCTGTTGTCAGATTAAATTGGCGGCAGAGCTCATGCGCTCTCATCCGCTCAAAAGACAGCTCTTCGTCCTCGGCACAGTAGAGCTGTCTAGCCAGCATTTTTTCTTTTTCTGTCATTATTTCCTCACTCTGTTTTTTATTTGCTTATCATAAATTATAACAAATAAATTTGCTTTGGCCTACCCCTTGCTCTCTTATTAACAAAGGTGTATACTTATCTCAGCATTGATTAAGTGAGGTAAATTTTGTATGAATATACGTATCCGGCAAGCCAGGCCTGAGGATCTTCCATCAATCGCTGCCCTGGAGGCCGCTTGTTTTCCGCCTGCCGAAGCGGCAGGCCCCGCCGCCTTTGAAAAACGCATCGAGACCTTCCCGGAAAGCTTTTTTGTCGCAGAGGTCGAAGGACAGATCGTCGGCATGATTAACGGCTGCGTCACCGATGACGAAACCATTTCGGACATTCTCTTTGAGGACAGCTCCCGCCACAATCCTGACGGCCGCTACCAGAGTATTTTTGGGCTGGACGTTCTGCCAGACTGGCAGCATAAGGGCATCGCGACCATTTTAATGACCTATTTTATTCATAAAGCCATGGATTTCGGCAGAGAGGGCTTAATTCTCACCTGCAAGGAAAAGCTGATCACCTTTTACGAAGGCTTTGGGTATCAGAACCTGGGTGTTTCGGGCTCGACCCACGGCGGCGCCGTTTGGTATGATATGCTTTTAGCCTTTTAACAGTCCCGCGGGGCTGTTTTTTTATTTTTTCCAAATTCGTCCTGTTTTTACCATTTTCAACGCCGCTGTACTTTCTGCCTCGAGTATAATTAAGATAGATTACTTATGGAGGAAAGCACATGTATACTGACGATAAAATCTGGATTGCAAAAGGCGAACAGCCTGTTTATCTCCTGCCCAAGATGGCCAATCGGCACGGTCTGGTGGCAGGCGCCACCGGTACTGGTAAAACCATCACCCTGAAGGTGCTGGCCGAATCGTTCAGCGAGCTCGGTGTTCCGGTCTTTCTGGCAGACGTAAAAGGGGACCTCTCCGGCACCTGTGAGCCTGGAACCGACAGTGAGGATATGCAAAAACGCATTGAAAAATTCGGTCTGGGCGACCAGTTCGACTATAAGCCCTACCCAGTACGCTTCTGGGACCTTCTCGGCAAACAGGGGCACCCCATCCGCACTACCATATCCCAGATGGGGCCTCTGCTGCTGTCACGGCTCCTCAATCTTAATGATACCCAGTCCGGTATTCTGAACATTGTGTTCAGAGTAGCCGACGCGAAAAACCTGCTGCTCATTGACATTAAGGACCTCAAAGCCATGCTCCAGTATGTTGGCAACAACGCCAAGGATCTGAAAATGGAATACGGCAACATCTCCTCCCAGAGCGTCGGCGCTATTCTGCGCGCCATCCTGGCCCTGGAGGACCAGGGCGCCGACCAGTTCTTCGGTGAACCCGCTTTAGATATCATGGACTGGATTCAAACCGATGAAAACGGCCTGGGCATCATCAATATTCTGGACTGCGTCGAGCTTATCCAGACCCCGGCGCTCTACTCCACCTTTCTGCTCTGGCTCATGTCCGACCTTTTTGAGGTTCTTCCTGAAGCCGGCGACCTGGATGCACCCAAGATGGTCTTTTTCTTTGACGAAGCGCATCTGCTTTTTAACGGCGCGCCCAAAGTTCTCCTCGAAAAGATCGAGCAGGTCGTGCGCCTGATCCGCTCAAAGGGGGTGGGCATCTACTTCATCTCACAAAGCCCAACCGATATGCCGGACACCATCCTCTCACAGCTTGGCAACCGCATTCAGCACGCGCTCCGGGCCTACTCGCCATCCGAGCAAAAGGCCATCAAGACCGCAGCCGAAACCTTTCGGCCCAACCCGGAATTTAAAACCGAGGAAGCCATCACCGATTTAGGCACTGGCGAAGCCCTGATATCCTGCCTGGATGAAGAGGGACGCCCCACCGTGGTCGAGCGCTGCTTTATCCTCCCGCCGCAGAGCCACATGGGTCCCGCCGCCCCCGATACCCGGAGCGGCCTGATCGAGCAGAGCCCCTTTAACGCCAAATATAAGGACACCATTGACCGCGAATCTGCCTATGAGGACCTCCAGCAGCAGGCTGAGGCCCCAGCCCAGGAAGCCGCCCCGGCAGAGAAAGAAAAAAAGCCAGCCAGAGAGGCCACGCCCAGACACCAGAAATCCTCTTTTGAAAAAGCTGCTGACAGCGCGCTGTCCACCATTGGCCGCGAGGTTGGAAAAAGCCTGGTACGCGGGCTCTTCGATGTTCTTAAACGCTGATAAAGAAAAAAATAAAACCAACGGTGCTGTACGCCGTTGGTTTTTTAGTTTAGAATAAATGCTTAATGGAGTTAAAAAGGTCTGACGGGCTTTTAATTTCACTCAAATCCACATTGTCCTTGATATGATTGATAAAGCCTTCGACCTGTTCGTCCGGCAAGTCCACCCCCAAAACAGATTCGGCTGTTTTAACAGGATCTTCCTTAAACTCGTTGGCCAGATTCGGATCTGACTTAATACGTTCCATCGCATCGCTGAATTTTTCCTGAATACTCATCTGATTCCTCCTGAAAATTTAATTATTCATCTTTATCCTACTATATCACAATCACGCCGAATCTTCGATTACAATAACCGTATTAAAGAGGCCTTTTCGGTAAAATCCCATAAGCACCTGCCAAAAACCGTTTGATCACTTCAAAAAATAAAAAAACGATGACCGCCCGTTTCGTACGGTCACCGTTTTGTTGTCTTAACGGTTCAGAATCTCCATGAATTCCTCTCCTGTGATGGTTTCCTTTTCCAGCAGATAACGGGCCAGCTCGTGGAGTTTTTCCTGGTTATCCTTTAAGATACCAATGGCCTTCTCATGGGCGCTACCGATGATATCCATGACCTCCCGGTCCACACGGGCAGCGGTCTCAGCGGAGCAGGCCAGCGAGGTGTCGCCGCCCAGATACGGATTGTCCACTGTCTCCAGAGCCACCATGCCAAAATCCTTGCTCATGCCAAAGCGGGTCACCATGGCCCGCGCCAGACGCGTGGCCTGCTCAATGTCATTGGACGCGCCGGAGGTTACTGAGTTGAATATAATTTCCTCAGCCGCTCTGCCGCCTGTAAAGGTGGTGATCTTATTATATATCTCATCCCGGCTCATGAGGTTGTGTTCACCCTCATCCACCTGCATGGTGTAGCCGAGGGCTCCAGAAGTACGCGGGATAATGGTAATCTTGTGTACGGGCGCCGAGTCCGTCTGCTTTGCTGCCACCAGGGCATGCCCCACCTCATGGTAAGCCACGATTTCCTTTTCCTTGGGGGATATAGCCGCATTTTTGCGCTGGTAGCCCGCAATGACAACCTCAACACTTTCCTCAAGGTCATTCTGCTTCACCATGTTGCGTCCGCACCGCACTGCCCGGAGAGCCGCCTCATTGATGATATTGGCCAGATCCGCGCCGGAGGCCCCGGCAGTGGCCCGGGCTATGGCGTTATAGTCAATATTATGATCCATCTTGACATCCTGAGAATGAACCTTCAAAATCGCTTCACGGCCATTGAGATCAGGCAGCTCAACCGGAATTCTCCGGTCAAAACGGCCCGGGCGCAGCAGCGCCTGGTCAAGGGTTTCCGGGCGGTTGGTAGCTGCCAGGATAACCACGCCTTTTTTGCCGTCAAAGCCATCCATCTCCGACAGCAGCTGGTTAAGGGTCTGCTCACGCTCGTCATTTCCGGTAAAGCCTTTGCTGTCACGCTTCTTTCCAATGGTGTCAATCTCGTCAATAAAGACAATACACGGCGCCTTATCGGTAGCCTGCTTAAACAGGTCGCGAACTTTGGCCGCACCCATACCCACAAACATTTCCACAAATTCTGAGCCCGAAATCGAAAAGAACGGGACCTTGGCCTCCCCGGCGACAGCTCTTGCCAGAAGTGTTTTACCCGTTCCCGGAGGGCCCACAAGCAGGGCGCCCTTTGGCAGGTTCGCGCCGATGTCGGCATATTTTTTAGGATTGTGCAGAAAATCGACAATCTCTGTCAGGGCCTCCTTGGCCTCATCCTGGCCGGCCACATCCTTAAAGGTTTTGCCCGTTTCGGCCTCGACGTATATTTTCGCGTTACTCTTGCCAAAGGTCATGGCATTGCCGCCCATTTTTTTCTGAAGCCTGTTGCCCATGAGCTGTCCGATTCCAAAGATCAGCAGGAAGGGCAGAATCCATGTGAGCAGGAAGCTGATAATGGGGGATGTCCTCTGCTGTGCAATCTGGGTAAAGGAAATTTTGCCCTGGTCGTTGGTGCCCTTGGCGGCAGACAAACGGTTGACCAGGTCCGGATCGTCCATTTTACCAGTGCTGTAAATCGTCTCCTTACCGCTGCCGTCCTTTGTCTTATACACAATTTCATCGTTATTTATTTCAACCGCATCGATGGTTCCACTGTCGATGGCAGATAAAAAGGTTCCGTAATCAACCTCGGTTACCTGCTCCTTCATCAGCGATGGGAATACCAGCGCATTGAGAAGCATGATGATAACCAGTCCGATCAGATAATAAAATATAAGGGGTTTTCTGGGGGGGTTTTTCTGTTCCATTTTTTCTCCTTTGATTATTTTTAAACACTCCAATAAAATTAAACAAATGTTGATTTTTGTACGTTGGTTGTATTATAATAAAGGAAATTACTTCTTTCAATAAACAATACATCGACTTTTGTCCAAAATTGAACATTTAAAGAAAATTTGTTTGATTTTATAAAATTCAACTTAAAAGGAGCTTAATCCATAGGAAGTAAAGCAGAATACCGAAGCGCCATTCGTTCGCGCAAGCTTATAAAAACAGCTTTTATGGAGCTGGCTGCTGAAAAAGAGATTTCAAAAATTACGGTAAAGGACATTGCCGACAGGGCCGACATCAACCGGGGCACCTTTTACGCCCATTACCGTGACGTTTATGACGTCCTCGAGCAGATTGAGGATGAGGCCATCGAAAACCTCAGCCATTTTCTTGACAATCTGAACAATTCGGTTGAAAACATCGGAGATATGATGTACCCCATCGACTGTTATCTGAACAAGGATATTAAGCTCAGCCAGAGACTTCTCAACTCCAGAGAATCCGAAATGTTTTTTAAAAAGCTTCACAAGGTCTTTAAGGAAAAGCTTCTATCCAATGAAAGCTATACAAAAATATTTGAAGGCGATTCCCTGTCCCAGGAGATCTGCACCACCTTTATCACCTACGGCTGCGCTGGTGTTCTCCAAAACTGTATGCAGCACCGGGACATCTACTCGCCGGAAACGGTCAATCATGCCCTTAACCAGTTTATCGAGGGCGGCATTCTGGCCTTTGGCCAAAACAAAAAGACGATGGCATAAAACCATCGCCTTTTTTATTCGATTAATGATGATGCCCGCAGCTATGGCCGTGCTGGCCGCAGCCCCCGTTTTCGTGATGGTGTCCACAGCCCTCGCCGTGGGCGTGGTCGTGATGGTCGCAGTGAACATTGGGGTTATAGTCCAGTGTGCCGTTCATATAAGCCTGAACCGCCTGATCCGCATTGCCGGCTACGCCGCCTTTAAACAGAATACCCGCGTTCATCAGGGCATTCTGGGCTCCGCCGCCAATGCCGCCGCAGATTAACAAATCGACGGACTCGTCTTTTAAAAAGCCCGCCAGGCTCCCGTGTCCAACACCGTTGGTGTCCACGACCTGCGAGGCCAGAATCTGGTCTGCGTCGACATCATAAATCTTAAACTGGCTGGTATGCCCAAAATGCTGAAATACATGTCCATCTTCGTAAGTAACTGCAATTCTCAATGTTAATACCTCATTCCTCTTTTTCGTTTTTTTTAGGACAGTGTCCCTTTTCCTGATGACAGCCACATTGTCTTTTGCCACATTGCCGCATTCTGCAGCCGCATTCCCGGTTGGTACAGATATCATAGCTTCCGCCCTCTATTTTGAGCGTCGCGCCTGTAATCAGATGCTCCGCCAGCTTAGACCGGGCGCTGTTATAAATGCGCTGGGCCGTTGTCCGGGCCACTGCCATCTGTTCTGCACACTCTTCCTGATTAAGGCCGACATGGTCAATGAGCCGGACGGTCTCGTATTCCTCCAGCGTCATCACCACTGGCTCGGCCTGCTTTTCACACACGTCTGCACAGACAAATATTTTTCCCTCAGGCAGTCCGCATATCCGCCTGCGTTTCGTTGGCCTTGGCATCTTTATTCCTCCCTCAGTGGTTCATCTGTCTTTATTATACCGTTATTATGGGCATATGTCAATAATCTTTTAAATCAGCCTTTTATTCCGCGGCCTTCCAATCCATTTTCCAAAGCGCAGACGCCCTCTCATATTCCAGACTGTAGCCGTAAAAACGTGCTTCTGCCAGATAAGAGGCGTACTCAGCGTGATGGTAAGCCTCGATGCGTTCTCTGGCCTCGGTATCCTCAGTCTGCTCATAAAAGGCCTTTACCGGCTCAATCGCCGCTGGGCCGCAGGCCGCCAGGGTAGCCATATCCAGCTCCTGGAGCTGGCCCTTTTCGTAAGCTGAAAGGTTGTAGGAAACGATCATCCTGTCCATATTCGTATAACTGAGCAGCACGACCATGACCCCTGCCACCATCGCACAGGTCTTCATAACTGCAAAGTCCCTGAACTGGCGAATGATCAGCACAATAAAGAACAGGGCCAGCAGAAGCATAAACCAGCTGGTAAAAACCCGGAGCTGTGTCATACCAAACCGCTCGATGTATAAAAACATTTTGCTGAGCGCTGTGGCGATGAGCAGCAATGTAAGGATAGACAGCGTTACATTCAGGCCCTTGAGCAGTATGCGGGCAGTCTTTTGAGCCTCTCTTAAAAAAAGCTGCCCTGCCCCCATTACCAAAAGATTGATGACTGAAACCTGGCACAGCTCAAAAAAACCGCGTCTGGCATACTCGGCTGCGGTTATGCCTCCACCCGGCAGGCTTCCCCAAAAAGCTGAGAAATAATAGCCACCCTGGGCGGCAAAGAACATAAAATAGGCCAGGCACAAAAGGCCAAGAACTGTGCAGCCTGTGACCGCCGGCAGCTTTTTCACCTTTTGCTTCCCTGTTTCCAGAGCCGCAGCATCAAATGCTGTTTTTTCTTTTTTGCACGCGCCGTAAAACAGCCCAAAGAAATAAGCTGACAAAACCAGTGCCAACGCGAGCCTCAAAACCTCCAGCAGCATTTGAGGTACGTTAAAAAACAAGCGCCCGATCATTGCCTGAAAAGCCGCGTCAGCCTCAACCAGCAGATAAAGCACCACCAAAAGAACCGGTACGCCAATGACAAGCCCTAACAAAACAGCCTTCAGGACATGACCTGCGCTGCTTCCGCTGCCCATTTTTTTAAAAACATGCCATTCCCTCGTATAATTAAAGAGCGGCAGCACCAGAAATGCATTAAACAGATCGGACAGGAAGAAGCGCCCACTGCCGGTTCTCGCGCCAGCGGCGCTCATTACCCAATAGGCCAGCATGGCAAAAAGGACTGGAAGCATCAGCACGCTTAAGCGTTGGTTGATAAAAAGCGTATAGCTAGCTCCCAAAGCCAATGCCATCACAAGCCAATAAAGCCCTTCCCCTGTAAAAACGAGCCCCTTTTTATTAAAATACAGGATGCCCGCCAAGGCAAACACTACTGTGAACAGCGTTACGGTCATTCCTAAAAATCCTTGGTAACCCGGAATAAAGCAGCGTACAAAAAGATAGGCCATGAACAGCGACATTGACGCCAAAAGTTTTTCGTCAACAGACACTTGCTGCGTTTCCTGGCTTTTCAGATAAATTGTATTTTCTTTCACTGTAAGTCCTCCTGTGCAGAAGCTGCATGCACGCTTTGAGCTCTTAATTTCTCAAAACACTTCTTACATTGAGGACAGTATAACATGATATTTTCTGTTTTTCAAGTAGTTTTTATTGTTTTTCGATAATTATCAATTGATAAACATCAAAAAAGAACGACCGTCTGTTTCGGACGGTCGTCCTTTTTAATCACTGCTACCCATCTCTTCATCAGGTATGTACTCAAGAATATCTCCCGGCTGGCAGTCCAGCGCCCTGCACAGGGCATAAAGCGTTGTAAAGCGCACTGCCTTGGCTTTATTGTTTTTAAGAATCGACAAATTAGCAGGGGTAATGCCAATTTTTTCTGCCAGTGTACCGGCTGACATTTTACGCTTTGCCATCATAACATCAATATTAACAACAATCGGCATCTTTGTTCCCCCTAAATTGTGTAGTCATTCTCATCTTTTAAGACCACAGCCAGCTGAATCACGTTTTTTACCACCCGCAGGATTAGCCCGATAAAGGCTGCCGCTACAGCAAGCAAGAGCCACGGAAGATAGTAAAGCCCTGAAATCAGGCAGATCAATCCAGCCGCAATACAGCACCAGGAGATAACCCGGAGGTGGCGGACATTTTCATCGTTAAAAACCTGGTCCAACCCAATGTTGTTTAAAAGCCGGTACAAATGGTATAAAAGCAGTGCCGCCGGGACGCAGCAGGCGTAAATGGTCATCAAAAAATAGGCGTAAAAAGCCTCCAGTCCCAGCTCTGAGTAAAAGGCCAGAAGGCTTCTTAACCAGAACGGCGCGCTGACACCAAAGCCTATGAGCAGCGCCATAAAAAGCCTTACACACAGCTTGGACAACGCCAGGCTTTTTGTTTCATTCCACATAACAGAACCTCCTCTTTACCCTTAAGATACCATATTTTTTATTGTTTATCAATAAATTCCTGCACTCTAAGCCCAGCGTTTTCCCGAATACAGAGCCAAAAAAGGCTATAATCGTATAAATGCAGATTTTGATGCCGTTTCATCTTCTCAGGCGCCGCATCCGGCAAATCTACCAGCAGCACCCCGGTTCTGGGCTCAATGGCAGCCGCCATTCCCTGAGGCATCACACGGGTACAGTCCTCAATCCCACAGACCCTTTTTCCCAGTGATATTTTGAAAATGGTATCGTTCCAGACAAAGGGATTAACACACAGGGAGTCTCCCTTTTCAGCGGGCAGGTCCTCTGGCACAGTGCCGCGCTGATAGCTTCTCCAGCCCAGATAGCCACCGGTCATTTCCGGCGTATTGGCAAAGGGAAGGTGTCTGAATTGGCCATGGGGAATCTGAAAGCCCGGCAGATAGGCGCACACCAGCTGCCTCTGGAGGCTGGTGCCGTCGAAAAATTCTCTCAGCAGCCGAAGCCCGTGAAAGCTTCCCTGGCTGTGTCCTGCGATGATCACTGGCCGGCCGTTGTTTTCATGTTCAAGATAATAGCTGAAGGCATTGCGAATATCCGAGTAGGCCATATCGAAGGCGGCCTGAACCGCGTCTGAGGGCTTTAGAAAAAAAGTTTTCACATGGGCCTGGCGGTACCTCGGCGCAAAAACTCTGGCGCATCGGTTAAACACACTGGCCTGCATCCGGATCGTTCCCCGGTCGGTAAAGGCGTTAAGGGCTGTGTCGTCAGTATCGCTGTTCCACGGTTCATCGTTGGCTCTGGCCCTCATCCGGTTCATCTCTGTCCGGTCAAGCATAATACTGCACCGGCCATGCTTCTGGCATAGATAGGTCGTTGGATGAATAAAGAAAACATCCGCCGCTTTATTGAAGTCTTCCTCCGGCAGAAAAGAAGGGACAAGGTCACTGGGAGAGGGCTTGTGAGGCGAAGACGCCCAGCTTTTCAATTGTTTGTAATCTGGTGCTTTAATACTGCTCAGTTTCATTGCTTATTTCTCCTTGCTGTTACAACAGTTGTACCCATTTTAAAAGGCCGGTAACCGCTCCGTTACCGGCGGCATTTCAATCGTTTTTCTGTATAAAAAGCCTCAGCGCGTCAATGGGGATGGCCGGGCTGTAAAGGTAGCCTTGATAATTTCTGCACCCCAGCGCCAGCAGTGTGTCACGCTGTTCGACAGTCTCCACAAACTCTGCCAGCACCTCAAATTTAAGGGAGTGGGACAGATAAATGATCGAGGCAATAATATCGCTGCTGCGCTGATTGCTCATCAGCTGCTTTACGAGCGAGCCATCAAGCTTGACCATATCAAACTGGTTATTCTGCAGGTACATCAGCGAGCTGTGCCCCATTCCGAAGTCATCCATGATCAGCGGCATTCCCATCTCGTGAAGCGCCATCAAACGGTCCGTCATTGCCTGTGAACTGGACAGTGCCATTTGTTCGGTCAGCTCAAGGCCCAGCTGCCAGGGGCCGAAACTGTGACGGTCAATCAGCGCTTTCATCTGCTCATAGATTTTGGGGTTATCAAGCTGGCTCGCGGTCAGATTGACTGAAATCATAAACCGATCGTCAATCAGGGGCTGGAGCCCCTCCAGATCGCCGCAGGCCGTCTCCGTGATGATCCGGCCAAGCTCTTCGAGCAAACCGGCTTCCTCTGCCAGCGCGATGACCAGCGGCGGATAAAGGAACCCTGCCACAGGGTGCTTCCACCTGAGCAGCGCCTCCGCCCCGATCACCCTTCCCTCTGCGTTAACCTGAGGCTGATAATAAAGATTGATGCTCCGGCTTCGAATATCACGCCGCAATTCACTGACAAGGCTCTTAGCCACCGTTGACAGTCTTCCTGTGCGTTTAAGTAAAACCGGCTTCTCTCCGCTCTCCTCTGCCCTTCTGACCACATCGCTGAGCTCCTCAATCTGGCGCGTCAGGGTTTTGAGCTGCTGCCTCTGGGACAGGTACACAAAGGGCAGGTATATCCCTATACCTACCGCCAGGTTCAGAAGCTGGAGCAGGCTCCCGGCAATGGAGCCCGTGGCCGCGTAACCGCTCAGAAAAATCGGGCTTGTCCACTCCACCGTGCTTGTGATCATAGGCACCAGGTCAAAATAAAAAGCACCATAGCTGATAAGCGTAAGCACAAGCGGCGTGAGGATAAAGGGAATAAAATAAACAGGGTTAAAGACCACTGGTATGCCAAAGAGGATCAGCTCATTCATATTAAATAAGACCGGGAAGGTCGCAATGGCAGAGAGCTCCCGCACACTTTTCCGGCGTTCTCCGATAAAAATGGCAGCTACCAGGCACAGCAGCGCGCCGCAGCCGCCAAAGAAGATGAACGTATCGAAAAAGGTTTTGGTCGCAATCCATGGGCCCTGGCTGAAAAAGGTCTTGGCGACATCATCCAGCATATTCGCCCCGTGCACGCCAAAGAACCACAAGAAGTGCATAATAAACACAAAGAACAGCGCGCTGCCCAGTCCTCTTCCCAAATGCTGAAAAAGCCCGAAAAGATAATTGGATATCAGCATCTGAAAATTAGGAATGCCAAAAACCATAACCATCAGATTATTCAGAAGGGCAAACAGGAAGATAATCATCCCACCCGGCACCAGGGCTGCCAGCGCCTGGTTAAAATGATTGTCCGCCCCCTCAGAATAGGATTTAAAAGTATTTGAAAAAAGATTGGATAATTTGTCATAGAGCAGGCAGGTCACAATCGAGACTACCACCGCGTTAAAAAGCCAGGTGCTCTGAAATATTTCAAAGGTGAAGCCCGTCTCGATATTGTAGGCAAAGGCAATATAAGCACAGAGACTGATCAGAGGCAGCAGGCCCAGATTTTCTGTGCTCGTCTGCTTTTCAAAGCTGAGGCTGATCGTCAACAGCAGGATCAATGAGATAATGCCGAGGGTCGCGTCGTTGATCAGCAAAAGCATATTCAAGAAAAAGCCATTCAAAAACGTCTCTAAAAAAGCCTTATAGGCCGGTATCGGAAGGCTTTTAAGCAGCAGTGCAAAGGACCCGGCCATAATCCATGGTATTGCCAGGATCATTCCGTCACGTACAGCTGTCAGTATGCGGTTTTCCTCAAGTCTGCTGAATAATTTTTCGATACTGCCGCTCAGAAGATTTTTCACAACATTTTCTCTCTTTCATTCCTATTTCCTCTATTCTATACTATTCCAGACATTTTTTAAAGCGAAAAGAAACGCTTTTCACAAATATCTGTGTTTTTCAAAAATTAATTATTGAATTTTTAAGAAATATCCGTTATAATATATTCATAAATTAATTTTTGAAAGGAGTCGTTCTCATGGACCCATATGAACAGATTCGGCTGCTGGAGGATCAGCTCCAGACAAAAAAAGAATATATTTCCAAGCTTGAGGCACAGCTTGAGGCGCAGAACAGCCGTGGCGCCGGAAGAAAGCGCAAGCTGAACAGCAAGGATATTGAACTTATTAAGAGCTACCGCGCAAAAGGCTGCACCTATGCCGAAATTGCGGAAAACTTTGGCCTGAGCGTCGGTTCTGTCTATAATTACTGCAACCATTAAGAAAACCCGGATATCGATTCCGGGTTTTCTTTTTATCTTTCATTTCTAACGTCTTTGTTTAAACGCAGGATTTCTGCCACCTGTTCATCTGTCAGCTTCTGTGGCTGTATATTTGGTCTGCCCAGATAGTAGCCCTGAACATAATCCACACCAAAGCGGATCAATGCGTGCAGCTCACTGGCGGTTTCCACCCCTTCGGCAATAATCTTAATTTTTCTTTCCTTAAAATAGGTTACCAGGTTTTGCAGCAGCTTTTGCCGGTTAATATCCTCATCAATATTCTGAACAATCGACATATCAATCTTTACATAATCCGGCGTCATAAACAGCAGATTCGCGTCACTGTTATAGCCTGTTCCAAAATCATCCAGAGCTAAGCCGGCTCCCCAGTTTCTTATATAGCGCTGTTTTTTACGCGTGAAGCTTTCATTTGTACGTTCTTCCTCTGTCAGCTCGACAACGACCTGTCCCAGAATGGGCTGGTAAAGCTGTTCCAGCTCTTCCATCTCATCGCTGGAGAGCAGCTGGTTGGAAATGGAGTTGATAAACATCCGCGCGCCGCCAAAGGCTTCCCGATTTTCTTTGAGTGCCTTCAGGCTGTTAAACCAGGTCAGCCACTCGATCTGATGAAGCTTGGACTGTGACTTGGCAAGCGCCAGGATTTCCATCGGAGTTCTCAGCGTCGAGAGTCTGGAGCGCATGAGTGCCTCATAACCGATAATCTGCCCATCGTGTATATCAACGATCGGCTGAAAATGGTAATCAACCAGATTGCCGTCAATAAATTTGTTCAACTCCTCTTTGTTTTCAAGCAGATAGGCGTTTTCGCTGTAACTCTTGGAGTCAAACTCGCAAAACTCGCCCTTGACAGAGTTTTTAATCTGGTACATGGCAAAGTCAGCATATTTTAAAAGCGCTTCATAGGAGCATGAATCATCCGGGTACCAGGCCACACCGCCGGAGGCTCTTATCTTGAGATCCGGGTCATTCAGCAGCGGAAAAGCTGTGTTCAAAAGCCTCTGCCGGATCTCTGATATGATCGGGCGTATCTGATCCTTGCTGTCATAGCCATAAATCAGGGCATAAAACTCATCGCCGGATATTCTCGCGAAAATCGCGTTGGCAGATGCAAACTGTTTGAGGATGTTAGCTGTGCTGCGTATATACTCATCCCCAAAATCATGACCATAGGTATCGTTAATGTATTTCAGGTTATCCAAGTCAAGCATGAGAACCGCTGCAGTTTTAAGCGTTTCAGGCGCCTCAAACCGCTCATTCAGCGCGGCATAGAAAGCCCGCCGGTTCAGCAGATTGGTCAGAATATCATAATCACGTTCATGCTCTATTTTCAACCGTTCCAGCGTCTCAATCGTCACATCCCGGATGACGCCGAGAATGTTCATATCGTCCTCTACCAGCTTAATTTCAATCCACTTGCTCTGCTTGTTCTGGTCCATAATTTCAATAACCGTCACATTTGTCTGAGGGTCAAAATCCTGGTTCAGGATTTTAAGGCCAAGCATGATGGTTTCGAAGTCTTCTCTGTCCAGACCATCAGCTGGCTTTTTCGCATGGGTTATATTCAGCATCTTGAAAAAGCTGTCCGTGCAGTAGACCTCCTCAGTCACCTTATTAATTTCAAAAGCGGCAATCGGTATTCCTGCAATGGCGATAATGCGCGAGAGCTTAGAAGCAGAACTGGCCACATCCTGGCTCAGGGTCTCAATGGCTCCGGCCAGCTCATCAATCTCTGTAATATTTGTTTTGTCAAGATTTACCGGCATCCTCGGGTTACTTTTTTTAACCTGCTGTACCAGCGTTGTAATGGGCTTGGTAAAATGGATACCAGCGAGCAGAATCCCGATCAGTCCAATGGCAAGAGAAATAACCAGCGCAATCATAACCATCCGCATGACCATATCCGAAAAGGCAAACAGGCTTTTATTGGTTGTCACACCGACAAGGGCCCATTTATCTCCCGAAAAGGGCGTATTGCTGTTGTACAGATTCAGGTACTGAACCGCGCCGAGCGCATCCTCTGTGATCCGCTCATTCTTTTTTATACCATAGATATTTTTGTAATAGGGATCGTCTTCAAAGGTTGTATGGTCGGCATTTCCGGCAAGCCGCTTATAGGCTGTCCCGGTCGTCACCACATTTTGAAAGCTTCCGTCATGATTGGCGTCCACCGCCAGAAGATAGGAGGCATTTTTATTGGAATCCAGCTCCGTATTCGGAAGGATCTTCTGAAGATAATCCGTTGAAATTTCAACGCCCAGCACCCCGTAAATCGTTCCATCGTTTGTTCTCAGCGGTACCGAATAGGTGATCACATCACTTTCGTCTGAATTCAGCTTAAAAGGATGACTCCAGTAAGCAAGGTCTGAATAGGCAAGCTCGGGGTTCTTGGCCGCGGCCTCAAGCGGCTTGTAATAAAAAGCCGACGTCTCCGGGTCATCCCCCGAGAAGTTCAGCAGCGGCGCCCAGCCCGTTGCCATGGTCACATTCGTGGCCTTTGTGACATCGACTGGCGCCCGCTCCAGTGAAAGGTCTGAATTGTCCACAACGTCATTCCCCGGGTCTGAATCCCGGATGTACAGGGAGGTCTTCTGCGCAGACTGCCCAGGCTCCAGTTCATAATTTGTGTCATTGCCTGTCAAAACAATAAAGGCGCCTGTCACAAAATTTTTTCGGAGCAGATAAATCAGATTTCGGGTATTTGAAGAAATGATGGCTTCGGGCAGTGCTGGGTTTGTACCCATATCCTGCACCGAAGCATTTTTTTCCTTCAGCACACTTTCGACAGTGCTGTTGATGCTCTTAACCGACTCATCCACATTGGACCAGCGTTGAATCATTTCATTCTCAAGGTAATTTTTCCGGTTAATGACTCTTTCGTTGAGGATGTCCAAGGCGTTGTTATTTAATTGTTCAATTGTTCCACCCCACAGGATGACAAAGGAAAATAGAATTGTCTGTATCACCATGACAATGATCATTGGAGTGAAAATTTTTCGAATAATGGACCGGTTACCCCAGTCCAAAAATTTATGCTTTGCCATTGAACACCTCGTCGAGCATTATTTTTGAGTTTCTTCCAGTTCTTTTTTCAGGTTTTCATACCATTGATTGAAATTTTCATCGGTATTATAGGCTGCAACGGCGGCCTCCTTAGCTGTTCCGGAGGTAACGGCGGCTTTTACAGCTTCTGCATCAGCTATGGCTTTCTTTTTCATTGAAGCCTCGAGAATATTACGGGCATTCGTACCGCCTTCAAAGGCTTTGTTGGTGTATAGCTCATTATTATTGGTAATATCCACAGCTACCGGAAGGGTTTTAGCCAGATTATCCGAAATAGCGTTGCCACCGGCTTCTTCCATTGCCGTCTCAAGCATTTCACGGGTGTTCGCTTCTTTCTTTACAGGCAGATAGCCAGAAGTGATTGAAAAGTCAATGTTTCTCTTCGCCTCGGTCAGCCATTTAAGGAAAACAGTCGATGCATATTCCTTGCGCTCATCCGATTTAACGACGACCATACCGGCCCCCTGTTGTACCGCTACCTTTTCGCCGTCCTTAAATTCCGGCGCCTGCATTACCACTGTTTCGATCGGATAGCTCTCGGTATCGCTGACGGTTACCTTAGAAGGATAATAGGTCGCACCGGAGGACGAGCCAACCAGTGCAATAATATCACCGGTTTTGGCGTCATCAGAAGCAAAGCGCCCGTAGGAAGCAAAATACCCGTTAATAAAAGGTATATAATAGTTGTCCCAAAGCTTGCGCATCACATCCTTATCCAGATTAAAGGTCACCTCTCCGTTTTTGACCTCGAAAATTTCCACGCCCAGCTGCTTAGAACCAATGATCATATAATTTGCCATGGCGTCACGGTTAAAGAAGGCTTTACCGCCAGACCAGTCATAATATTTTTTAGCTGTATCGGTCAATCCCTCAATTGTATTTAAACTGTCCAGTGAAGCGCCTGTGGCAGAAGCAAACTTGTCCCAGTCTGTCTTGTTAATCATCATGACTTCCATTGACTTGGCAAAGGGGAAAATTTTCAGGTTTTCCTCACTGTCAAAACGCCCCTCTTCAATATAGCTCGGGATGTACTCCTCAATTTCCTTTTTAGTCAGATAACTATCCAGTGAAGCGACCATTCCAAGCTTGTCGACCTGGTACGCCGTATCTGCGTAGCCGGCAAAAATATCCGGCACCTCATCCGCACCAACCTTTTTATTGGCGGATGCCAGCACCGCGTCGGTCAGCTCGTTGACGTTCCCCTTATTAAAAGCTTCAACGGTAATCCCCTTTTCCATACCCACGGTATCGTTAAACTCTGCTACCATTTCGTCAAAGGCCTCTTTTTGCGGACCGTTGTAATAATGCCATACTTCAAGTGACACCGGATCATCAGGGCTCAGCTTGACCTTTGTCGCCGGTGATGCGCTGCACCCCGCCAGTGTAACCGATAAAACAAGCAGCGTGGCAAGTGAAAAAATGCCAATTTTCTTTTTCATACTTCTCTCCCTTTTCATTCAAGTATATTATAATGATTATATACCATAACAGACAAATTAGCCAGCTTAAAATAAAGTTCAGCTATTAATAAAATTCATAGTATAAAAAAAGCTTGATTTCTTTGTTAGAGATCAAGCTTTGAAAACACATATTATATGGTGCGCCCGATTGGATTCGAACCAACGGCACATGGCTTCGGAGACCATTGCTCTATCCACCTGAGCTACGGGCGCATTTGCTACTGGTCTATTATACTATAAAGAAAATAAAATGCAAATACATTTTTCAAAAAACTATGGGCAAATAGAAAACATGCAGTCCTTATTATAAAACAGCGCGGCATTATTATCGATCATTTTACCAAATCAAACACTTTTTTACCAAAATAAAAAGCCAGCTTTCACTGGCCTTCTATTATTCCTGATGCACCACCACACCCGTTCTTACCAATTTTACCGGATTTTCCAGGCAATCGCCTACCGGACAGCGTGATTCGATAAAATCTGCCAGTTTTTCAGCTTTTTTCTGCGATGCGTCGGTTGTCATATGCATGGTAAAACGAATTTCGGAAAAGCCGTTTCGCACCTCTTTATTCAACCCCATAAAGCCGTCTGGATCCAGGTCGCCCTCCAGTTCAACATAAAAGTCCTTTAAATCAATGTGCATGGCCCCTGCAAAAGCATATGCGCAGATGGTCTGACAGGCACCCAGCGCGCTCAATACTGCTTCCACAGGATTTAAACCTTTATTGGTTCCGCCCAGATCTTCTGGTTCATCCAGTAGAATTTTAAAATTCCGCGCTGTTGTCTCAACCTGTAAGCCTTCCGGTAATTTTTTTGCTGTCGCTTTGAATATCGTGTTCATTGAAAACCTCCTCATTTTTTTACTATTATATCTCACTAAAGGCTCTGTGTCGGTGACAAAGTCACTGAGGCACTTTATGGCTAACTTTAGAATAAACTGTTATAATGAATTTACTAAAATTAATAACCGGAGGTTCACTATGTCTGAATCTATTTCCTTTCTTCCTTTCTGGGATGCCCTGACCGATTCAGAAAAGGCCGCCATCAACCATAGTATTTTTATCCAGAAATATAAAAAAGGGACTGTGGTCCATCAATACAGCGGCAATTGTATCGGTCTCAATATTCTTCAAAAGGGACGCGCGCGTATTTTTATCACCTCACCCGAAGGGGATGAGATCACCTTATGCCGCCTGCTTGAAGGAGAGGTCTGTATTCTCAGTGCCGCCTGCATGATTCACAATCTGAATTTTGATATTGATATCGCCTATGAGGAGGATACTGAAAGCTGTATCATTCCAAAAGATATTTTTAAGGCCATCAGCGACACAAACCCAAGCGTGAAGGATTTTACGCTCGGCATGGTCGCCAACAATTTTTCCATTATCATGGAACGGTTTAATCAGTTTGCCTTCTCCAGTATGCGCAACCGATTATCCAATGCCCTTTTAGAACACTACCGTCTGGAAAAAAGCAGAACCCTCCATTTAACGCATGATGCGCTGGCCCGGGATTTAGGAACTGCCCGCGAGGTCGTAACCCGTCTGCTCAACCAATTTCAGGCCGAAGGGCTCGTTCAGCTCTCCCGCGGAGAAATTACGCTTCTGGACCCGGAATCTCTTTGTTTAAGCTCTTAGATATCTATTTATACTATTATTTTCGCATTTAAAAAGCCGGCTTTTCTGCCGGCTTTTCTCTCTATTAACTTTTTGCCTCTTTATTATTTTTGACGAGGCGCAATTTTAGGCTTGCTGTCATCCTCTACCAGTGTTTTCAGAGAGGCGGCTAGCCCTGCAAGGCCCTGTATCTCTGATGGAATAATGATCTTCGTCGCTTTTCCATCAGCTGCCCTTTCAAAAGCCTCCAGGCTTTTGATGGCGATGACCTCTTTAATCGGCTCGGCCTCGTTCATCATCTTAACCCCTTCAGCCGTTGCTTTCTGCACCTTAAGGATCGCTTCTGCTTCCCCTTCGGCACGGCGTATCTGGGCTTCCTTATCTGCCTCGGCTTCCAGAATCGCCGCTTCCTTTTGAGCCTGGGCCTGTAGAATCAGCGCTTCTTTTTCACCCTCTGCTACGAGCACCGCGCTTTTCTTTTCGCCCTCTGCCTGAAGAATTTTTTCACGTCTTTCACGCTCTGCCTTCATCTGGCGTTCCATGGCGTTTTGAATTTCAGTCGGCGGCATGATATTTTTCAGCTCGACGCGGTTAATCTTAATCCCCCAGGGGTCAGTTGCTTCGTCAAGGATGATCCGCATCTGCGAATTGATGGTATCTCTGGAAGTCAGGGTCTGATCCAGCTCCAGATCCCCAATAATATTACGAAGGGTCGTGGCCGTCAGGTTTTCAATGGCGCGCATCGGATGATCAACGCCATACATATAAAATTTAGGATCTGTCACCTGCATATAGATTACTGTGTCAATCTGCATCGTAACATTATCCTTGGTAATAACCGGCTGTGGTGGAAAATCCGCAACGCTTTCCTTCAGGCTGATCCTTTTAGAAATTTTATCAATAATTGGAATTGCCATATGAAAGCCAGTTTCCCATGTCGCATGATAAGCGCCCAAACGCTCAATGACATAGGCGTGTGCCTGCGGCACAATCCGGGTATTGAGCACCACCAGCACCACTACCACAATAATCAGGATTAATAAAAAAATAAAACCCATTTTGTCCTCCTTTAAAGTTTGTACTTACGGACCATGGCTTTAACACCCTCGATCCGCTCTACCAGCACTTCGGAACCGGCCGGCAGAATATCGTTATCCACCACACTGCGGGCTGTCCATATCTTACCGTCTACCTCAATGCTCCCGGTACCGTGCAGATTATCAATTTCCTCCAGAACAATGGCTCTGAAACCAACGATCCGGTCCGCATTGGTTTTTGATTCCTTTGGCCTGATAAATCGTTTGATAAAAGGCCGGGTCAACAAAAGCAGAATAAGGGAGACACCGATAAAGAGACCTGTCTGCAGGCCAACTCCGCCACCTGCCAGCGCGCAAATCAAGGCCGCGCCGGAGCCAAAGCAAAACCAAATGGAAACCAGAGCACCCACAGTTAAAATCTCTGCTATCAAAAATATAACAAGCAGTACAATCCAGACTGTGACCATACTGATACCTTCCATATGAACGCCTCCTTTCCCTTATGTTGAAACCATTATAACCTAATTTACGACGAATTAACAGCTTCTTTTAAAAGCTTTACATTTTCTTTATATTTTAGGAGGATTTTTGATGTTTATTCTTTTATTTGTTCAAGATACCGGCAGATGATCAGCCGTATTAGCAGCAAATCGTTCATATTTCCTTTTGGGTCTATCCCCAGGCACTGGTCTACCTTCTTTTTCCTGAAAATAACCGTATTTTTGTGTAAAAACAACTCACTGGCTGTCTGCTCATATCGAAAGCCGTTTTCCATGAGATGCTTCATGGTCCATACCGCGTCCATTACGCCCTTTCCAAAAGAATCTTCCATCAATCTGATATAGGGATCTAAAATTCTTTCCCGGGCCTCATTCTCCATTTGGTTATAAAAGCCTTCAATTAAGTGACGGTGGCTGAAAAACAATGCTGTATCCTGCGGAAGTGAAACACTGTGGTACATTGCCGCAGCATCCTCATAAGATTTTCGATAGCCATTGATCCCCGTGTGATAGCCCCCGATAAAAAACTGAATGGCCCGCTGGTCCTCCTTGTCCAGATGTTCTAAAATATGCTCCTGATAATTTCTCAACGTCTGTTCAATTCTCCAGGGCTCAGCTTGATCCAGCCTTTTAAAAACCAAGATATATCCGGCGGACATTACCACAGAAAGGTCCTGCTTCGAATGGCTTTTTGAACGCTTTATGCGGTCCAGAAGCCTTTCATACCCGCCTGTGTTTGGTCTGGCTTTTATGGAAATGATGCAGGCAAC
Organism: Eubacterium maltosivorans; assembly: GCF_002441855.2. Lineage (NCBI taxonomy): Bacteria > Bacillati > Bacillota > Clostridia > Eubacteriales > Eubacteriaceae > Eubacterium > Eubacterium maltosivorans. The sequence goes on from NZ_CP029487.1 coordinate 1,060,459, forward strand.
CCTTGGCAGCTCCATATTATAACCCATTCGCTGCCCCCAACGCTTCATCTCCTCTGATGACATACCAGGGCTGTCACTGAGCAGCATTGTCACAAAAAGCTCCTTATCGTTTCGATGACGGTAAAACTGGTTCATGGATTCTTCCTGTTCGATGATCAGTTCAGCCGTCATTTTCACCAGTTTTCCAATATTGCGGACTTCGTCAGGTTTCCCGGTAATCCCCACAGCACCCAGCACTTTCCCATCTTTGCTGACAATGGGCATATTGATACCAGGCTTTACCCCCTGTAGCCGGGCGGCGTCCTCCTCAGTCACTTCATAAATAGCGCAGTCCCGAATTGTCTGCATGGCTGTTTCGTGAAAGGTGCCAATACGCTCAACGATGCCGCTGCCGATAATAATCGCGTTTTTATTCATGACATTTATATTATAGCCCAGGCTGTTCATTACCTCATCCGCTATCTTCTGAGCCGTTTTTGAATCGAGCATTACTTTTTATCCCCTTTTTTAATTAAAAGCCTGAACCAGCCTGAACAGATTTCGAGCCGTATTTGACAAATTCTCTTCTGTATGGGCCATTTGCCATTCAAGTCCTTCGCCGCTCTTCCAGGTTGAGAAAGCAGCGGTCAGTCCTTTTCCGTACAACGGTTCGTAGCCTTTCTCCAGAGCTCCGGATAGAGCTACAACCGGTATTCCTTGAGCCGCGGCCCTTCCAGAAACACCGCACAATACTTTGCCCATCGCGCTCTGCTCATCGGTTCTTCCTTCCCCGGTTACAACAAGGTCTGCCCCCTGCAGATGCCGGTCAAATTCCAGGACATCCAGCACGATTTCAAGCCCCGGTCTCAGCGCTGCCCCCATAAACGCCACAAAGGGCAAGGCCAATCCTCCAGCAGCACCAATTCCAGGCAGATCACGAAATTTTTCTCCCCTTTGCCCGGCGATGAGCCTTTCAAAATGGTCTAATCCCCTGTCCAGCCGGCTGACCGTTTCATCATCCGCGCCTTTTTGAGGACCATAGATTGCAGCAGAGCCTAATGCGCCGCAAAGAGGATTAACCACATCACAGGCAATGGTAATCTTTATTTTCTGCCAGCGTCTGTCAACAGATGAAAAATCAATGGTGACTATCTTCTCCAGACCTTTACCCGATAAGGGCACTTCCTGACCCTTATCATCCAGAAACTGTGCACCAAGGGCCGCCGCCGCGCCAATTCCCCCATCGGTTGTCGCGCTTCCGCCAATGCCCAGAATTATTTCCCTGCATCCTCTTTCCAGCGCGTCCAGCATCAATTCGCCAGTACCGTAGGTCGTTGTCTCCATGGGATTCCTTTTTTCCTCTGGAACCAGCGGGAGCCCTGATGCGGCGGCCATCTCAATCACTGCGGCGCCGCCTTCTAATATTCCATATTCAGCGTTAATTTCTTCAAACAAAGGGCCCTTTACCCTTTTAGTAATTCTCTCTCCCCCTGTTACAGCCAGCAGACTGTCAACCATTCCTTCTCCGCCGTCGGATACCGGAAGCTCTATAATTTCTGCCGATTCAAATACTTCTTCGGCTTCCCTGCCTACCACCTTACAAAAAGCTTCGGCAGAAAGTGATCCTTTAAATGAATCTGGCGCTATGATAATTTTCATTTTATCCTCCTGACAATTTTTCCTAAAAAAGAAAAATAACATGGAAATTTTCTTCCATGTTATTTTATCAAAATTTTTATGCTTCTACAAATTCCAGCAATGTCTGATTAAATTTATCTGGTTCTTCCCAGAAAAGCATGTGGCCGGATTCTTCAAAAAATACGGTTTTCGCATTTGGAATCACTTCGCCGACATAGGCGCTTCCCTGCCAGTCAAAAACATTGCTGTGGCGCGCCACGCACACCAGCGTAGGCATATCGATAAAAGGAAGGAAGTCGCGCCAGTCCAGATTGGTATGGTCACGCATAACTTCGATTCTTACATAGGGCGGACATTTTGAGATTTCATCCGCAATAAATTTCACCTCTTCATCCGATGGCGTATGGTGCAGGCAGGCAGTTGCCAGCCCCTCTGCACTCTCTCTCGGGGCATATTTAATATCGTAGCAGGTACGAATAAACATTTCCACATCATAACAGCCGTTCTGTCCCCAAACCCAATCCGGGCCTGTATACTGAAGCGGCGCCTGGTCGACACACACCAGCTTGCTGATACGATGTTTTCCAAAGAGCTCGATATAGCTCCACAGAATAGCAGCTCCCATGGACCATCCCAAAACCGTTACATCCTCAACGTCCAGATGATCCAGAAGATTTTTTACGTCCATCGCATAACGTGAAATACGGTGGCTATGCATAACTTTTTCAGATTCTCCGTGTCCTCTGTAATCCAGGAGAATAACCTGACATTTTTCTGCCAGCACATCACTGTTCTTTTTAAAAAACTGTGTGGTACAGGTCCATCCCGGAATCATTAAGACCGGTTTTCCTTCGCCTTTGACCTCGTAATAAAGCTCAACATTATCGTTTGTTTTAAATGTTGCCATTTGCATACCTCCTGCTAACTTTCCATTTAATTGTTTTTATTGTAAACCTTTTTCACGCACAATACAATAGGGTTCAAGTACAGAAAAAACATTCCTCCATTGTACAATAGTACAATCGCTCTCTTTTTAGAGGTCAAAAAACAGTCTTCCCGCTTTACTCATCTGTGATATAATACTATAATAATAAACTTGTTATAACTGGAGGAATAAACAATGGGTGTATATAATGGCACTGGTTACTTTATCAGCGCAGAAGATTTAAACCAAGTAAAGATTTCTGACATCGAGGCGCAATACCCAAAGGTCCGTGATATTTTTTTAAAGGAAAACAAAAATTCGTTTTCCCTAGAAGAGGACTCCTTTCTAAAACTGCTGCAGGCCAGCGGTCTGGCGACAGAACAGCCGATTATCCAATACGGCGACTCCGTCTACTTTACAGGGATTTTCAAAAAACACCTCGACGAGAAGGATATTCAACCGGAAAGCGGCGATTATGAAATGGTCGAAAAGCTTTTAAAAGAAGATGGATATGATTATGCTGTCAGCAACGAAAGCGAGCTGACGCCTTCCCTTGAGACATTGAATGTTATTCTCAAAGCATTTGGGCTGATCGGTTGTCATGACGTTCTTGAAACCTACTGGTTTTTAATGCCATACACCGGAGACGGCCAATAAAAAACAAAGCAGGAAACTTTAGGGGGAAGGTTTCCTGCTTTGTTTTTGAAAGATTATTTAATAAGGGGTTTGAGGAGATCAAACTAATTTATAATCTAAGGGGAGGATTATTTAGTTTAATATGTAATTCGTTCTATATTTTAATTTATCAAATATTGGAGGGAGATTGTAAGATTATTTGGAAGCTTTTAAAGCCTTTTCCATCATTTCTTTTAATGGGTTGTAGTACATCATTTCTTTTCACCTCTTTCAAGTTTAGTTATATTTCAGATGATAATTTTAGGGAAATTATCATTTTCTGATCTTTAAATATATTTACCCAGTTTTAATTACTTAACACTTTTCAATGCTTTTTCTCTTAATTCTTTTAATGGATTATAGGAGTATAATTTTTCATTCTTGTCTTGGGCTGTTCCTTTAACTTGATTATATTCTAATCTCTAGAGTGCACTCTAGGTCAAGCGTTTTTGTTTTAATTTTACAATAATTTTCAATAAAGTGTAAATTACATTTTTACTGAAAATTATTATTCCGTTTACATCAGCTAATTCTCAACATTTTCTAACCGAGCGCTTTTCGTTTTTTGTATACAATTATATAAGAATCGTTCTTTTTTATATTTAAGATTTTTTTAAGTTTCGTTTTATCATCAAGAAAGCTGTAATTTTTTAAACGAAAACAATAGAGTGTACTCTAGCTTTCACTTAATAAATTTACACTGTCCGTATTTTCCCGCTCTAAAAAAGGCAGAAAAACCGGTTTGGTTTTTCTGCCTTTGTTTTTCTGCCTTTAAAATGTTTTTATTAAACTCTTATAATTTCTGCATCCTCAATTGCTTTTTCAATCATAGGTCCCGCAATTTCTTCCATAGGTCTTTCTGATTTAACAACGGCTTCCAGCTTGGGCTTTGTCTCAGGATGCTTGGGAACAAAAATAGTACAGCAGTCCTCGTATGGTAAAATAGAGGTTTCAAAGGTGCCGATTCTTTCCGCGATAGCCACAATCTCCTGCTTATCCATTCCGATCAGAGGCCTGAAAACCGGAAGGTCTACAACTGCGTTGGTTGCTCCCAGCCCTTCCTGTGTCTGGCTGGCTACCTGCCCGAGGCTTTCCCCAGTAGTCAATGACATGGCTCCGTTGCGTCTGGCAATTTCCTGGGCGATCCGCATCATATACCGGCGGATAATAATGGTCGTCTGACGTTCCGGGCATACCTCAACAATTTTTGTCTGGATTTCTGTAAAGGGCACGACATACAACGTTACCTTTCCGCAGTAACCCGACACAATCTTTGCCAAATCAATGACCTTTTCCTTTGCACGGTCACTGGTGAAAGGAAAGCTGTGAAAATAAACACCGATCAGTTCCACTCCTCTTTTGGCCATCATATAACCAGCCACAGGGCTGTCGATTCCACCAGAGAGCAGCAAAGCCGTCTTGCCGCTGCACCCTACAGGCAGGCCGCCGTTACATTGAATAAATCTATGGTAAATATAAGTCTCTTCGCGGACCTCGACCCATAAGTTCATCTCCGGCGTGTGCATATCCACCTTAATATCCGGAATATTGCGCAGCACTACAGCTCCCAGCCGCCGTCCCAGCTCTGGAGACTGAATAGGGAAACGCTTATCCCCGCGCTTGGCCGTAATACGAAAGGTTTTAAAATCCGCCGCATTGGCCTGTTCCAACGTAGCCTTTTCAATGACATCAATATCACTTTCCACTACAATGGCCGGGCTGACTGATACAATCCCAAAGACCTTTGTCACTGCCTCAAGCGCCCCTTCCAGATCTTCTTCTGAAAGGTGGACGATAATTCGCCCCTGTATTTTCTGGACCTTTACACTCGTAAAGCGCTTCAGGGTATTTCGGATATTTTTCACCAATAAATCAATAAAGTAATTCCGGTTCAAGCCCTTCAGACTAATCTCACCATATCTTACTAAAATGACATGTTTCATCAATTCATTCCTCACTTTTATTTTTTTCGGCGCAAAAGCTTGCGCAACTGGCCTACCGCATTTTCTATGGCCTTTGCAGCCTCCAGCACTTCCTCTTTAGTCGTCATCATTGAAAAGCTGACACGGATGGTACCTTCCTTGTACTCCTCGGGAAGGTCAATAGCCTTTAAAACATACTGCTTTTCCTTTTTATGTGATGAGCAGGCCGAGCCAGTCGACACATAGATGTGCTGAGCCTCCAGGCTATGAAGCAGCACTTCACCCCTGACCCCCTTAAAGGACAGACTCAGAACATAGGGGCAGCCATTTTCAGGCCCATTTACCCGCATGTCTTCAATATTTTCTTTAAGACAGCTGATCATTTCACTTCGTATGGCACGCATTTTATCCAGCTGGCCAGAACCGCAGGCCTGCTGCACTTCAACAGCCTTGCCAAGCCCCATGATTCCAGGAACATTCTCTGTGCCGGAGCGAAGGTTGCTCTCCTGACCTCCTCCAATAATCAGCGGTTTAATTCTGACTCCCTTTCTAAGATAGATCGCTCCAATTCCCTTAGGACCGCATATTTTGTGGCCGCACAAGGTTAACGCGTCAATTTTACAGGCTTTCACATCTACGGGCAGTTTCATAAATCCCTGGACATAATCGGTATGAAAGAGGCAGTCGGGGTTACATTTTTTAATAAGCCCTCCAATGGCCGCCAGATCCTGCGCTGTTCCGGTCTCATTATTAACTCCCATAATACTGACAAGTACGGTATGCTCATTGATGCTTTTTTCCAGCTCACCCATATTAATAAATCCCTCATGATCCACACTGAGGTACACCACATCCATACCATGGTCCTCATAAAACTTAAAAACCTCCATGACAGAAGGATGCTCAATCTGCGTTGTAATAATTCTTATATCCTCAACACGCTGGTTTTCAACGATCCCTTTAATGATCGTATTATTGCCCTCTGTTCCTCCAGACGTAAAATACAGCTCCTCTGGATTACAGTGAATCGCGCCGGCTATGCGGCTACGCACATCCTTAATGGCCTTCTCGACCACAATTCCCCGGTCATATAAGGAGGATGGGTTTCCATAATCCTCTGTAAGATAGCGCATCATCTCTTTCGCAACTTCCGGATGGGGACGCGTTGTTGCGGAATTGTCTAAATATATTTCGTTCACTCTCATCACCTGATCTCAAATTCAATTTCTCAAGTCTGCTCTCTATTATACCCTACCGGCAGCCGTCTCTCAAGAAATACCATAAAAAAACCGGACGAATTGTCCGATTTAAATTTCCATAACAATTTTTGCTCTATTACTGTGCCTTCAGCTCTTTATCTAAAAAGATACGGCTGCCCACGGCATTGCGCTGGCCCTGGTATTTTCCGGCATAAGGGTTAAGCGCTTCCTCATCCATCTGCGCAAACACCAGCTGGCAGATGCGGCGTCCCGCCTCCAACTTAATGGGCAGGCGATTGGCATTATAAAGCTCCAGGGTAATTTCACCTTCAAAGCCAGGGTCGACCCATCCCGCATTTTGGATAAACAGGCCCATACGCCCGATGGAGCTTCTACCCTCCACGAAAGCCGTCAAATCACAGGGAAGCTTGATATACTCCATCGTTGTAGCCAGCAGAAAGGAATTGGATGGAATAATAATTGAATCACTCTCAAACTGGACATACTGGATCTCATCCGTCATGGACATTGCCTCAAACTTATTTTCATCCAATTTCAGAAAATTACGTCCCAGCCGAATATCGACCGAGGCTGGCTGAACTTGTCCATTCTCCAAGGGATCAATAACCAGTTCACCGCTGTCTAAATATTTATAAATGCTCTTATCTGATAAAATCATTGGTACCACCTAACGTATTTTTGATTATTTTAACATGCTCCGCTCTGCTTTTCAATCTGTTTCACTAAATTATCATCTAAATTCCAAAAACCCTGATACCCGCGCAGCAAAATCGGCTTTTTAAAAAAAACTGGATGTTTCAGCTCCCAGGCATAGCGCCCATCAGAAAAATCACCCCTTTTTATCTCATCTTTTGAGAGAGAATTTCTCAAAAGCTCTACTGGGCAGCAGTCGGTTATTTCGACAGTTCCAATAATTGCACCTAACGCCATTCCCTCCTCATATTCTGAATTTTTAATTTTAGCCGCGTGAATCGCAACCCTGCCGCGTATTTTGGTAGGCCAGGAACGGGTTTCATACTGCTTTAACCCCAAAACAACGTAGTTTGCCCATGGCTGATGAATACTGATCGCTTTCAATTTTTCTCTCCTCCTTTTTTATAAACTATTTCTTATTATGAACCATTCTTTGCATTTTTTCAATAGAAGAGGTTGACCACTTCTTTAAAACCATTAAGAATTGTGGAACTGTTTTCATATAATTAAAAAATAAAAGCAATTTAGTGTCTTTTATTTAAATATTTTTAATTGAATTTAAAATGTTTTGAATTTATTATTTACTTTTCTTTCATTTACTTATAAGATAATATTATCTTTGATTAACTGGAGCACTAATCAAAGCAATAAAAAATGTTAAGAGAGAGAGATTGGAAGAATGAACAAGTACAGACAACTCAGAAAAGAACGCAACTTGTCCCAGGCAAATCTTGCCGAAAGATTGGGTGTTTCACAGACTGCTGTCAGCCAGTGGGAAACGGATAAAAATTATCCGGATATTAACACAATTAAACAATTGGCAGATATTTATTCTGTTACCACTGATTACCTGCTTGGCGTAGACTCAAGTCGTCTGAAAAAGGACAATGAAATCGTTGTTTACACCCGTGTACCGGCAGGTGTTGAATGGGCAAATATTGAAGAACGGGCTGGTTATGAAGAATTGGGCGTTAAGATGCTTGAAAACGGCAAAACTTATGTCGGGTTCAAAGTTTCTGATGATGAAATGGCCCCTGTCTTTTTAAAGGACGATGTTCTGATCATCGAAGTTCGCGATAACTGCGAAGATGGAGAAATTGCCCTGGTACAGGTAAGCGGCTATGATGCAGAAATCAAATATGTTTTCATGCAGCCAAACGGCGTTTTGGTACAACCTTTAGTTCCTTCAAAACGCGGCGATTTTTACGCAAATACCAGTAAAGAAAAAGCGCGTATTCTCGGCGTTGTCCGCCAGGTAAGACGCAGCCTTTAATTTATCTACAAAGCCCCCTGGTTTGATCAAACCAGGGGGCTTTTTTAATGCCTGCCTCTTTCTTGACAGGAGGCATTTTAAGGCGTATGCTTAACTTAATAAAATCTAAAATCAGGGAGGCATTTATGAAAGATATTGATCTCGTTTATTTCAGTCCTACAGGAAATACCCGTAAAACACTCCAGGCCATCGCCGCCGGGGCCAAAACCCAGGTAATTGAGCATGACAGAACCTATCCGCAGGGCCGCAAAGAAAAACTTCATTTTACAAAAGACAGCTTTGTCATTCTTGGGTGCCCTGTCTACGCTGGGCGTATTCCACCAAGGCCGGAAAATATTTTTGAAGGTATTGAAGGCGACGACACCCCTGCTGTCCTGGTTGTAACCTATGGAAACCGCGAGTATGATGATGCTTTGCTGGAGCTGAAAAATCTTGCCATTGAGAATGGCTTTGTTCCTGTAGCTGCCGCCGCTTTTCTGGCAGTTCATTCCTACAGTGACAAGCTTGCCGGCGGCCGGCCGGATGAAAACGACCTTGAAATCATGGGGAATCTGGGCCGTACGATCCGCGAAAAATATCTGCGAAAAAAAGATTGTAAGGGAACGCTGATCGTAAAGGGCAACTATCCTTATAAAGACGGCATGAACTATACACCTCTGGCACCCGAGGTATCAGAGGACTGTACCCAATGCGGCGAGTGTATCCCGGTTTGCCCTGTTGCGGCCATTAATCCAGATGACCCGACCCAAACCGACCCGGACCTCTGCATCCGCTGCTGTGCCTGCGTAAAAATCTGCCCGGTCGAAGCCCGCAAATTTACGGCACCACCGTTTTTGGCCACTGTTCAATTCCTTGAAAGTAATTTCGCAGGCATTTATAAAAAACCTGAAATCTTCTATATCACTGAAGACTAAAAAAACCGGCTTAAGCCGGTTTTTTTAGTAATCTTCTTTGTTTTGTTTCTCCGCAAAGCTATCCAAAAGTTTTTCTAATATTTGAACAGAATCATCGCCCGGATTTTCTTCGATCAGTTTTTCGACACTCTGCCCGATATAGTACTCCAGATCATCCTGGGTAACGTCAAAATCTTCGTCCTTTGCTATCTCTGCGAGTTTTCCAAAAAGGTGATGGCGTCTTTCTTCCAGGCGTTCTTCTTTTGATTTTCCATCAAATACGACTCCCTCAACAAACTCGTCCCATTTGTTCGCTATCTTTTCGCCAAGACCTTCTCTTTTAGGGGCTGGATTTGCTTCTTTTTCAGCCTCTTCCTGCTGTTTATCATCAATATGAATGATTTCTTCTAAGATATCATCCTCCGGATTATCTGGAATGGTCGTTAACGGTGTGTAGCTTTCGGTCATCAATGCCGGGTCCATAAACATGTAACTGCCTGTTTCCAGAAGCTTTTCGTTATATTTTTCCAAAGCCTCGCGGTTGTCTTTAATGTAAGTAATAAACTTTTTAACTTCCTGTAATGCCATGGTCTCATCTCCTTATTAAATCATATGATTTTAACTATCTATTATAATATACCCAAAACCTTTAAATCATCAAGCAAAGTCTCTCTTTTTCTTTATAAATTACCGTTTCTTACCAGTCCGCGGCTTTAATCCTTTTTTACCGTGATTTTTATCATATTCATATTACATCTGTCACCACTTTTATATTTTGCTGTTAAATGCTCTTAGAATCCGTTATAATGAAGTCACTACAAAGCAAGGAGAATAAAAATGAGACATTCACTCGGTAATGCCCTTTGGGGGATTTTCTTTATAGCTCTTGGCGTCGGCTTTGGCGGACAGGTCATGGGATACTGGCATTTTTCATTATTTTTCAGCGGCTGGTGGACTTTAATCATTATTATTCCCAGCATTATCAGCATTGTTCAAAACGGTTTTAGAACAGGCAATTGTATTGTGCTGGCCATCGGCGTTTTATTACTGCTCGGCGAACAGGATTTTATTAACGGACATTTAATCGGTGAGCTCATTTTCCCGTTAATTCTGGTGATTATTGGTGTCAGCATTATCTTCCGCGGCAGAGGCAGCCGCCGTTCCCGTGAGGTTAAGCTTCTTACCCAGGGAGAAACACAGGACTATACCGCCATTTTTGGCTCACAGGAGCTGCGTTTTCCAGGGGAGTCCTTTCGAGGCGCAACGCTGACCGCTGTATTCGGAGGTATTGACCTTGATTTAAGGGACGCGCTTATTACAGAGGACATCACCATCACCACGACCAGCATCTTCGGCGGTATTGATATTAATGTACCGTCCAATGTGCGGGTGGATGTCTCCAGCACCCCGATATTCGGAGGCGTTTCTGATAAAACGCCCCGCCCCGCCGTTGCAAACCCGCCCACTATCTATCTCAACAGTGTCTGTATCTTTGGAGGAGTTGATATTTTATGAGAAGCACCAGTAAAGTCGTAAAATACGTTGCTATCGCCCTTGGGCTGATTCTGGCGATCTTTATCATATCTGTCATTGTTAAAACCGCCCTGAGTCTCTTTGGCGCTTTTGGACACTTCGGCAACAATACCGCCGGCAGTGTTGTGACAAATAAGGAATTTTCTCAGGAATTTAATGGCGTCACAACGCTTGACCTTGATTTTTCTGCTGGATATCTGGAAATTCAAAAGGGCGATGTTTTTAAGGTCGAAGGTTACAACCTCCCGAGTAATTTTACTGCCGAGCAAAAGGTTGATACCTTGAAAATTAAAGATAGCATTAAAGACCCAGTGAATTTTTTAAATGCCTTGTCGGATTCTAAAAAGCCTCATCTCACTGTCACCATCCCTGAGGGTACTGCCTTTAAAGAGGTAGAGCTGGCTTTTGGCGCCTCAGACACCAGCATTGATACCCTTAAAACAGGCCGTCTGAAGGTGGATATGGGCGTTGGGCGCGTTGAGATGAGCAGCATCATCGCTGATAATGCCAAATTCAATAACGGCGCAGGGGAAGTTATTCTCTCAGATATGAAGATAAACGACATGGATATGGAATGCGGTGTGGGTAAGGTTTCCTTTGAAGGCTCTCTCACTGGAAAAAATAAAATTGACGGCGGCGTCGGTGAGACGACCTTTGCCATCAATGGCAATGCCGCGGATTTTGACATAAAAGGTGAGCCTGGGCTTGGTGAGCTTACAGTGGATGGATCACGCTATACGAAAGACCGTTTCAGAAACAGCGGAGCCCCCAACAGCTTAGAGATAAACGGTGGTGTCGGATCACTGCGGATCGCTTTCGAATAAAATAAAAAAAGACACGGAAACATCGTATGTGATCCGTGTCTTTTTTATTATGCGTTCATCTGTTTTTTGTATTCCAGGAATTCATCATAACTCGATAACCGGTCAATAATGCCGTCATCTGTCAGCTCGATGATCCGGTTAGCCAGCGTCTGCATAAACTGATGGTCATGGCTGGCAAAAAGAATTACCCCTTTAAAATCCATCAATCCGTTGTTAACCGCGGTGATGGACTCGAGATCCAGGTGGTTGGTCGGCTGGTCTACCACCAATACGTTAGAGCCGAACATCATCATTCTGGACAGCATGCAGCGTACCTTTTCCCCGCCGGAGAGCACGCGCACCTCTTTATAGATATCATCCCCTGAAAAAAGCATACGTCCTAAAAAGCTTCTCAGGTAGGTTTCTGTTTCCTCGGTGGTGAACTGTTTCAGCCACTCTGCTATATTAAGAGTACAGCCCTCAAAATAGGAAGTATTATCCTGTGGAAAATAGGAGGTCGAAACGGTTTGCCCCCACTTAAAGCTGCCCTCATCAGGCTCCATTTCCCCCATCAGAATTTTAAACAGGGTCGTCATGGCAATTTCATTTTCAGCGACAAAACCGACTTTATCCTCTTTGTTAATTCTGAAGCTTACATTGTTTAAAACCTTCACACCGTCGATGGTCTTAGAAAGGTTTTCTACCTCTAATATTTCTTTTCCTGGTTCGCGGTCCATATTAAAACCAACATAGGGATATTTTCTGGATGAGGCCGGCATTTCTTCAACAGCCAGCTTATCAAGCAGCTTTCTTCTGGAGGTTGCCTGCTTGGATTTGGACTTATTGGCTGAAAAACGGGCGATAAAATTTTGCAGCTCTTTTATTTTATCCTCTTTTTTCTTGTTCTGGTCCTTCAGCATTCTCTGAACGAGCTGACTGGATTCGTACCAGAAATCATAATTCCCGACATACAGCTTGATTTTTCCAAAATCAATATCCACGATATGGGTACACACATTATTGAGGAAATAGCGGTCATGAGACACCACGATCACAGTGCCGGGATAATCCATGAGAAATTCTTCCAGCCAGACCACTGCCTGGATATCCAGGTTATTAGTCGGTTCGTCAAGCAGGATAATATCCGGCTTTCCAAAAAGGGCCTGAGCCAAAAGCACCTTGACCTTTTCATTACCGGTCAAACCGCCCATCTGCGCGTCAATGATGGAGGCATCCATCCCAAGCCCCTGCACCAGACGAGAAGCGTCAGATTCGGCTTCCCAGCCGCCCAGATCGGCAAATTCTCCCTCCAGCTCTCCAGCTCGGATGCCATCCTCATCGGAAAAATCCTCTTTCGCATAAATAGCGTCCTTTTCCTTCATAATGTCATAAAGATGCTGATTTCCCATAATAATGGTGTCCAGCACTGAATAGTCGTCAAAAGCGTAATGATCCTGCTTCAATACGGACATGCGCAGTTCCTTAGGCATAATGACATCACCGCTGGACGGCTCGAGATTACCAGATAAAATTCTTAAAAAGGTGGATTTACCCGCTCCGTTGGCACCGATAATACCATAGCAGTTTCCCGGTGTGAATTTTATATTAACGTTTGAAAACAAATTGCTTCCATCAAAATTTAAACTTAAATCAGATACTGTAATCATTCTGTAACTTCTATACTCCTCTGGTTTGAAAAATATGGCGCTTTGGCCCATGAATCTCTATTATAGCCTAAACCCAATGCTTTTTCCAGTTCTTTCTGCTGGAAATTATCGTTAATTCAAAAAAGGAGCGCCGCAACCTTAGCGGCACTCCTTAAGCCTATTTCAGATCGCTTATTTTAAACTCGACCTTATCTTTTTCATCTTCTGGATGTTCTTCTGCAGGATCAACTGTTTTTTCGGGTTCTTCCATATTTTCTCTTGTTTCTAAAACTTCGATTTCTCCGCTGACTTCTACAAATTCTTCTGCTGGCTCAGCATCGACCTGCATGATCGCTTCCATTTCCTCATCCAGATCCTTTTCTGGTTCCAGCTCAATAACGGTGGTTTCATCGCCAATGACAATGCGCTGTTCCAGTGTAATGGCGCCTGTCGGACATTTTTCAAAACAAGCCTGACACTGGGTACATTTATCATAATCGATGGATGCCAGATTATTTTCAACCGTAATGGCTTCCACTGGGCATACCTTCACACAGGCTTTACAGGCAATACAGCCTATATCGCAGACAGCGCGTACCAGCTTGCCCTTGTCTGTATTACGGCAGTCCACATGCACCAGCTGGTCTGCCGGAATCAAATCGATAATGCCTTTTGGACAGGCATCCCTGCATTTACCACAGGCCGTACATTTATCAACGTCCACCTCGGGCAGACCGTTATCACCAATGGATAACGCACCAAACATACAGGCGCTGACACAGGTGCCAAGCCCCATACAGCCATGCCGGCATGTCTTTACGCCGCCGCTCGCAATCATGGCCTGGCGGCAGTCCTGAATACCATAATAATCCGCACGGTTCGGCGAATGGGTACAATCACCGTTGCAGTGAATACAGGCCACCATCGGCTCGCTGCTGCCGATGCTTTCTCCCATAATCTCTCCAATGGCCATGGCTGTGGCCGCGCCGCCTACCGGACAGGCATTCACCGCCGCCTCACCGTTTACGATGGCCACCGCAAGGGCATCACAGCCTGGAAAGCCGCAGCCACCGCAGTTTGCCCCTGGAAGGGCATCTCTCACCAAAGGAACCCGCTCGTCCGTTTTAACCTCAAATACCTTTGAGGCGATGGCGAGACCAGCTCCGAAAATCAATCCCATGGCACCTAAAATACCTACAGGAATCAGTAATTCCATTAACATTTCCGGCACCTCCTTACAGCATTCCGGAGAATCCCAGGAACGCAATGGCCATCAGACCCGCTGTAACAAGCGCGATCGGGAATCCCTCAAAGGGCTTTGGAATATCGGACAGCTCCAGACGTTCCCGGATACCGGCAAACAGCACGATCGCCAGTGTAAAGCCAAGGGCCCCGGCAATCCCATTGAAAACTGTTTCGATAAAATTGTAACCATACTGGATGTTTAACAGCGCAACCCCCAGTACCGCACAGTTGGTCGTGATCAGCGGAAGGTAGACACCCAACGCCTGATAAAGAGACGGGCTGGTTTTTTGAATAATCATTTCAACCAACTGTACCAAGGCCGCAATAACCAGAATAAAGGCAATGGTCTGTAAATATCCAAGACCTAACGGGTCCAGAATAGCGTACTGCACCACATAGGTAATCGCCGAAGCCATGGCCATTACAAAGGTAACGGCAATCCCCATCCCCACAGCTGTTTCAATCTGTTTAGAAACGCCGAGAAAAGGGCAAATACCGAGGAATTTTGACAAAATAAAGTTCTGGACAAAAATGCCGCTGACTAAAATCAGGAGTATATTGGTCATGACAGGCTATCCTCCTTATTTGATTTTTTCGCTTCTAGTTTTTCTGTAATCTTATTGATGGCTGCAATGCCAACACCCAAGGTCAGGAAGGCTCCTGGCGGCAGGATAAATATAAGAACCGGTTCATAGCCAGCGCCGAAAATGCTCAGACCGAAAATCGCGCCTGCACCGATGATCTCGCGGATTGAACCCAGCACGGTCAGGGACAGTGTAAAGCCGAGGCCCATCCCTGCGCCGTCCGCAAAAGATGCCAGAACAGGGTTAGAAAACGCAAAGGCTTCCGCACGTCCGAGAATAATACAGTTGACAACAATCAGAGGAATATAAATCCCCAGCGCGGCATCCAGCGCCGGCACATAAGCCTTCATCAGCATGCCGACAATGGTTACGAAAGATGCGATGATGACGACAAAAGCCGGGATACGGATTTTGTCCGGAATGATTTTCCTTAAAGCTGAAATAACAACATTTGAACCGATCAGAACAACAGTGGTCGCAAGCCCCATGCCCAGACCGTTTATCGCCGAGGTCGTAACTGCCAAAGTCGGACACATCCCCAGCAGCAGGCGGAATGTTGGGTTCTCCTTGATCAGCCCATTTGTAAAATGTTTAAAATTACCCATTATTGTGCGCCTCCTTCCTTCGCAAGCGCTTCGTAGACTTTTTCAGATGCGTTGACGCCTGTTGTAACAGCTTTGGAAGTGATTGTCGCGCCGGTAATGGCGGTTATTTGATTGTCTGAAGCTTCTCCGCTTTTAATAACCGCGATCTCCTTTTTCGCGTCTTTTCCTTTAAACTGTTCCTGGAACGCCGGCTCAGTAGATTTTGCGCCAAGCCCCGGTGTTTCACTCTGGCTTAAGATCGTAATGCCTGTAATCTTGCCATCTTTATCGATACCGGTCAGTACTTCAACCGCTCCGCCATAGCCGCTCGGAGCTGTTTTGACGGTATAGCCCGCCAAGTCGCTTCCCTTATAGCCAACGTAGGCTTCCTTAATAATACTGGCTTCATTTGGGGCAGCAGCGGCCGCAATCGCTTCGATATTATCTACGGCCTCAAATTTATCGGCATCCGGCAAAACAGCCTGTCTTGCCTCAGTATTGGCCTGCTCATTGCGCTGGTCTATAACATCAGATGTTACGTAATTCGTCATTGCGAGGCAAAGAGATGCGATCGCCGTGATGACAAAGAGAATAACAGCCAGCTTGATGACGTTTTTCCAGTCGATGGATATTTTTTGTTTATTAGCCATTCACTTCCACCTCTTTGTTCTTTTTCTCCTTTTTCGGTGCTCCGTAAATACGCGGACGGGTAAACCGTTCGATGAGCGGAGCCGCCACATTCATCAGAAGGATAGAGTAAGATACCCCCTCAGGATAGCCGCCGAACATTCGAATAATCATAGTAATCAAGCCGCAGCCAAAGGCGAAGATAATCTGTCCAACCGGAGTGCTCGGAGATGAGACATAATCCGTTGCCATGAAGAAGGCACCCAGCATTAAACCGCCAGAGCAAAGCTGAAAGATTGGGTCCTGACCAAATACAAGCGATAAAACCGCCACTGTCGCAAGATAAACCGCCGGAATACGCCAGCTGATAACACCGCGGACAATCAGATAAATGCCCCCGATCAGCAGCGCCAACGCGGAGATTTCCCCAATGGAGCCATAGACGCCATTGATCCCAAGAAACATATCCAGATTACTGGGCAGCGCGGTCAGATCCAGGCCCTCCTTTAAAATTCCCAGCGGTGTCGCCGTCGTAAAGGTATCTGCCAGCGGGATATAGGCTGTGCCTGTCATGTGGGTTGGCCATGACGCTACCAGAAAAGCCCTGGCCGCCAAAGCCGGGTTCATAAAGTTATGTCCAAGGCCGCCAAAGCACTGCTTAACCAGGGCGATGGCAAAAACTGAACCGATAATACACATCCACCACGGTGCTGTGATAGGCAGATTAAAGGCCAGCAGAAGTCCCGTAACAACGGCGCTCCAGTCACTGACAGTAATGGGCTTTTTCATCAGCTTTTGGATAACTGCTTCCGTCACAACACAGCTGGCGACACAGAGCGCCACGATCAGGAAGGTTCTCATGCCAAATACATATCCGGCAACTGCGAGCGCCGGTAAAAGCGCAACGATAACACTCTGCATAATGCTGGACGTATTATGCTTTGCGCGTATATGTGGTGATGAGGATACAGTCAGTGTTAAATCTAATTTACTCAATTGATGCTCCTCCTATTTCTTTTCTTTCTGTTTTAATGCTGTTATCTGACGTTTTGCCACACGAATCGATGAAACCAGCGTCCGCTTGGCAGGACAGATAAATGAGCAGCTGCCGCATTCGATGCAGTCGAGAGCATGGTATTCCTCGCACTTTTCCCAGCGTTCCTTTTCTGAGTAGGCGGCCAGGTAAAGAGGCTGCAAATGAATCGGGCATGCCTCCGCGCATTTTCCACAGCGGATACAGTTAGAAGGCTCGGGGATATAGGCCGCGCCCTTTGTCAGGCACAGGATTCCTGATGTTCCCTTCATTATTGGGACATCGGTACTGAACAGGGTTACTCCCATCATCGGGCCACCGGAGATAACCTTGTATGGTTTCTTTGCAAATCCGCCGCACTGGTCAATAACCTCCTGATATGGCACGCCCACCTTAACCTCCATTGTCCTTGCATTTTTTACTGCGTTGCCTGTACAGGTCAGCAGCCGTTTATGCAGAGGTAAACCGGTTTCAAACGTGATGGCAATCTGACAGGCTGTGCCTACATTCATCACCACGACCCCTGCGTCGGCCGGCAGGCCGCCGGATGGCACCTCGCGGTCAGTAACCGCCTTAATCAGCTGTTTTTCTGCTCCCTGCGGATACTTTGTTTCTAAAACCACTACCTCGATATTATCCTTCTCAGTGATGGCCTTTCTAAGTTTTTCAATGGCGTTTGGCTTATTGCTCTCCACGCCAATATAGCCCTTGTCGACCCCGACTGCCCGCATGGCGATTCTCAGCCCCTGGACAATACGCTTCGGCCGGGCCAGCATCAGATGATGGTCAGCAGTCAGGTAAGGTTCACATTCCGCGCCGTTTAAAATCACGCTGTCCACCTTTTTATCCGGTGGAATGCTCAGCTTAACATGCGTTGGAAAGGTAGCGCCCCCCATACCGACAATTCCGGCTTCGCGGATAATGTCAATAATCTGCTTAGGCTCATACTTTCTGAAATTGCCGTAGGGCTTGATCGAAGGGTCAACCGTGTTTTTACCGTCAGATTCAATGACCACAGACATGATCATCTCCCCGTTGGGATGCGCCCGCTCCTCAACCGCGATAACCGTACCGGATACGCTTGAGTGCACAGGGGCTGAAACAAAACCGTTTGCTTCTCCAACTTTCTGGCCGAGGTAAACCATATCTCCCTTTTTCACTACCGGTGTACAGGGCGCACCGATATGAAGGGACATTGGAATCGTTACAACCTTAGGTTCGGCTGCAACTTTAACCGAGACGGATGCCGTTCTCTTTTTCCTGTAAGGTGGATGGATTCCACCCCGGAACGTTTTTTGTTTTTCCTTTAATTCCAATTCACACACCTCTTGCTTCTTTTTTTAACTTTATGTTACATGTAATCTATTTTAACACCTTTACCATACTAAAGACAAGAAGAAATTTTATCAGTAGTCTAATAAAGATTTCTTGCTTTAAGGTAATAATAAAAGCCAAAATTTCCACTTACCAGCGGAAACTTTGACTTCCAAGATTTACGCGTCTCAGCAATGGTCGAAGAATGCTTTATAACCTTTATAGGTCATATAAACATCCGCTTTTGAACAAAGCTCAAAGGGAGAGTGCATACTCAGCAATGCCGGACCGCAGTCCACCACATCCATGCCATATTCTGCCAGCATATAAGCGATGGTGCCGCCGCCGCCAAGATCCACACGGCCAAGCTCGCCCATTTGCCAGGTGACATCTGCTGCGTTAAAACACTCGCGCAGTTTTCCTAAAAACTCAGCGTGCGCGTCATTAGAGCCGGACTTCCCTCTGGAGCCGCCATATTTTGAAATGACCAGTCCTTTGCCCGCAAAAGGCGCGTTGTACAGATCATGTGTTCCTGAAAAATTCGGATCATAGGCTGCCGTAACATCTGCGGATAAAAACTCCGAATTTTTAAGACAGCGCCTTAAGGTCAGCTCAGGCTTATGATCCTCTGTCAGATCGATAAGCTCTGCCATTTCATTTTCAAAGAAATTCGACTGCATGCCCGTACTGCCATAGCTGCCGATTTCTTCCTTGTCGGCCAGAATCGTGCACAATGTGCGTTTAGGCGGTTTCTCATCATCCTGGTTTAAGATTGCCATTGTCGCTGTAAAGGCGCATACACGATCGTCCTGTCCATAGCTTCCCACAAAGCTGCGGTCAAAGCCCACATCTCTGGCAGCGCCGGCAGGTACAACCTCCAGTTCTGCGCTGGCAAAGTCCTCTTCGATAATGCCATAGGTGTCATTGAGCTGCTTGAGGATATTCAGTTTTACGGCATCGCCTATATCCTTATCCGAATATGGAATGCTGCCGATAATAAGATTCAGGCCCTCGCCCTTGATCCCTTCTGCCATTTTTTTCTGATTCTGTTCCTGTGAGAGGTGAGGCAGCAAATCGGTAATACAGAAAACAGGCTCTTCATCCTTTTCCCCCAATGAAATATTAATAACTTCACCATCTTTTTTGACAACTGTGCCATGAAGGGCCAACGGCATAGTCACCCACTGATACTTTTTAATTCCGCCATAGTAGTGAGTTTTAAAATAAGCCATATCGGATTCTTCATACAGAGGAGCCGGCTTTAAATCGAGTCTTGGCGCATCAATGTGGGCGCCAATAATCGACATGCCGTTTTCCAGGGCCTCCTCGCCCACAACAAACAACAGAACGGTTTTCTTTCTGAAAACAACATAAATTTTGTCTCCAGCTACGACCTTACCCTTAGCCTGGTAGTATTCCAGAGGTTTAAAACCTTTTTCTTCTGCCAGAAGAACGGTATAAGCCGCGCACAAACGCTCGGTTTTTGAAACGGTCAGATACTCTTTATAGCTTTCACAAAAATCATCGACCATTGTCTTTTCATCGTTTTCCAGCGCGTGCCACGCCAGTTCAAACTTTTTAGTCAGGGATTTCTGGAGTTCTTTTGCTTTACTTTCTTTATCTTTGCTCATAAATGAACCTCCTTTTATAAGTTTTGTCTAACCCTATTTTACCTTTTGTTACGAGCAAGGTAAAGTCCCAATTGATGAAAAAAAACTTCTATGATAAACTGGTTAAGGAAAATTCAAAAGGAAGTGACGACATGAAAACAGAAAAACTGATTGTCCTCGGCACTGGAAACGCCATGGTGACCGAATGTTATAATACCTGCTTTGCGATTAAAAGTGGAAAAGAATATTTTATGGTAGACGCAGGAGGTGGAAATGGCATCCTCAGGCAGTTGAAAAAAGCATCAATCAACCCCGCGCATATTCATCATCTTTTCATCACGCACGGCCATACCGACCATGTGCTTGGCGTGGTCTGGCTCATACGGCAGATCGCCTCGATGATGCTGGATCAAAAATACAAGGGCACCCTCAAAATTTACTGCCATGACGAGCTCATTAAAACTGTGGTGACCATCTGTGATCTGACTCTGCAGAAAAAGCTCACAGCCCTCTTTGGCAGCCGTATCCTTCTGATCCCTGTTCAGGACGGGCAGACCGAAAAAATCCTTGATTATTATATCACCTTTTTTGATATTCACTCCACCAAGCTTAAACAGTTCGGTTTTACCACCATGCTGAAAAACACAAAAAAGCTGACCTGTCTTGGCGATGAGCCCTTTAATCCTATCTGTAAAAGATATGTTCTGGATACAGACTGGCTGCTCAGTGAGGCTTTCTGCCTTTACAGTGAACGGGATATTTTTGACCCATATAAAAAACACCACAGTACGGTCCGGGAGGCCTGTGAGCTGGCCGAGGAGATGAAAATTGCCAATCTGGTTCTCTGGCATACCGAGGAAAAAAACTTGCAAAACCGAAAGAAACGGTATAAGGCCGAGGGAAAGAAATATTTTAAGGGCAAAATCTACGTTCCGGACGATCTGGACATTATTAAATTAAAATAAGAAAAGCGGCGAGGCCGCTTTTCTTATTTTTTGCCTTCTACGCAAATCCAGTATTTTCCATCCTTTAAATGGATCTTTGTTTCTTTATAACCGACCTTCTCAAAGAGTGCCTTAAACTCGTCGACGCTCAGGTTGCGCAGTTCAAATTTCTTGGCCATTTCGATGTGGTGCTCATCCAGATCGTCATTTAAATACATTTCCGCAATGAGCATAAAGGTACCGCCCTCTTTTAGGACACGGAACACCTCACGCATATCTTCCTCAAGATCTGGCCAGAAATAGTAGCTTTCTACTGTAATGATGGCGTCAAATAGATTGTCCACAAAGGGCATTTTAGACACAGAGCCCTGATGAATTTCCATTTTTCCGCTTTCAATATCCGCCTTGTTCAGTTCCTTCGAGGCCTCAACGGATACTTCGGAATAGTCGATACCGTAAAGCTTTCCGCCGTCAATACGGCCAGAGAGGCGTTTCAGAGCAGCTCCGCCGCCGCAGCCAACGTCCAGCACTTTATCTTCTGGTTTTAAATCCAGTTTATCGAGCGCCCAGGCCGTCATCTCTGCATGGCTTTCATTCATGCGCTCAATCATCATTTTGCCCGCTTCACCCTGGGGCTTTCTTGGGTTGCCCGCTTCAGTAACAGACATTCTTTCCTTGCGCTGAGCGTCCTCATATTCGACCGCCAGTTTTTCATTCATTTCTGCAATATGTGTCTTATCTTCCTCCGTATAGCTTTCTTCATAATCCGGGCTCATGATTTCAATGCTGTCCAGCTGGCTTTTCAAATTTGCCCGAACCGCTTCCAGATATTCAGCGCGCAGACTCTGCTGTTCTTCCAGCTCCTCTGTGGTCAGGCCTTCGGCCTTTTTCTTTCTTGCCAAAAAATTAATGCGTTCTATTTTATCTTTATTGATCATCTTAGTCCTCCTGTAATTTTTCAATAATCCCCGCTTCCTTTAAGCGCTGCAGGGTAAGCAGCAGACCGAGCTTTCCATGATAATGGGTAAGCCCGCCCTGAAAATAAGCGATGTATGGTTCACGCATGGGTGCGTCAGCGCTGAGCTCAATGGACGATCCCTGAATAAAAGCGCCTGCGGCCATGATAATCGGACAGTTATAGCCCGGCATATCCCAGGGCTCCGGTGTCACAAAGGAGTCCACCGGCGCTGCCTCCTGGACCGCGCGGCAAAATACCTTAACCGCCTCGGGGGTACAGAGCTTAATACTCTGTATAATATCGCTGCGGTAATCCTCCACACCAGGGCAGACCCCAAAACCAAGCTTATCATAGACCGCTGCCATAAGTACAGCGGTTTTTATGGCCTGCGCGACCACTGTCGGAGCCTGAAACAGGCCCTGGAGTAGTGTACGGTTAATATCCAGCGTGGCGCCGGTTTCCTTGGCAACACCCGGCGCTGCCAGACGGCAGGCTGCCATATAGACATATTTTTCTTTTCCCGCAACGTAACCGCCAGTTGGAGCCAGGCCGCCGCCTGGATTTTTGATAAGCGATCCGGCCATAAGATCTGCGCCCACTGCCACCGGCTCTTTATAATCGAGGAATTCACCGTAACAGTTATCCACAAATACCACCACATCAGGCTTGGCTGCCTTTACTTTCGTGATGATTTCCGCCATATCTGAAATTTTAAGCGCCTTACGCCAGCTGTATCCGGTAGAGCGCTGCATATAGATCATTTTTGTATTCTCATGGATGCTGGACAGAACCTTTTCCTCGTCAATTTTTCCATCCTCTGTCAGCTCAATCTGATTGTAATTTACCCCAAAATCCTTAAGGGTACCATTACCAACGTCCGCATCCTCAATGCCAATAACGGTCCGCAGGGTATCATAGGGGCTGCCCGTAATGGATAAAAGCTCGTCACCGGGTCTCAGAACCCCATAAAGGCAGAGCGAAATGGCGTGGGTCCCCGATGAAATATGAGGCCTTACCAGAGCATCCTCTGCACCAAAGATATCGGCATAAATGGTTTCCACTACTTCACGGCCTACATCGTCATAGCCATAGCCCGTAGCGGGATGGAAATGACGGTCGCTTAGGTTTGCGCGCTGCATAGCCTTGATGACCTTATACTGATGATACTCTGCCTTTTCGTCCAGCTCTGCCAGGCGAGTCTTTATTGCAGCCTCCACTGCATCGACAAAACAGATAACATCCTCTGAAATATTAAATTCTTCTTTTAAATAAGCGTTTTTAATGTTTTCCATACTTTCCTTCATTCTTGTACTCTGAACCAAATTCTCAGTTCAGTCTAACATATTTTCAGTTTTTTGTGTAGTCCCTTTTAAAATTCTTCGTTGAGATCGCGGTCTTCCGTATAAAGCTGATAAAGGTCGTGATAAATGCCGCCCTTTGCCATCAGCTCCCTGTGGGTTCCCTGCTCCACAATGCCGTCTTCAGTGAGCACCAATATAATATCCGCATTACGGATGGTGGTCAGGCGGTGGGCTATGGTAAAGGTTGTCCGGCCCACCGTCAGTTTCTCGAGGGATTGCTGAACAATCCGCTCGCTTTCATTGTCCAGCGCTGAGGTGGCCTCATCAAGAATCAGAACTGGCGGATTTTTCAAAAATACCCGCGCGATACTGATGCGCTGCTTCTGACCGCCGGAAAGCTTAACGCCGCGCTCGCCAACGTAGGTATCATAGCCCTCAGGCAGGCCCATGATAAAATCGTGGGCACCCGCCTGTCTCGCTGCGGTCTCAACCGCTTCTCTGTCGGCCCCGGGCAGTCCGTAGGCAATATTCTCAAATACCGATCCCGCAAAAAGATAAACCTCCTGCTGCACCATGCCGATTTCAGAGCGAAGTGAATGCAGGGTTAAATCTTTAATATCCTGCCCGTCAATGAGAATCCGGCCAGAGGTCACATCATAAAAACGTGGAATCAAGTTGCAAAGCGTGCTTTTGCCGCTTCCAGAGGGTCCGATCAGAGCAATGTTCTTTCCGGGCTCCACATGCAGGTCAATGTTTGACAGCACCTCGGTATGATCATCGGAATACATAAAGCCCACATGATCAAACCGGATATCGCCTTTAACATTTTTCAGTTTTTTGGCGCCCGGCGTATCCACAATTTCCAAGGGCTCGTCCATAATCTCGATAAAGCGCTCGATTCCCGTCATACCCCGCTGGAACTGCTCGGTAAACTCAACGACCCGGCGGATCGAGGTGAGCAGCGTTGTGACGTAGAGCAGATAAGCCATCAGGTCCCCTGGCGTGATCTTTCCGCCGATCATAAACAACGAGCCGGCCACTACCACCACGATATACATGATCCCGTCAAACAGACGGGTCATGGTCTGGAAGCCCGCCATATAGCGGTACATCATCTTTTTAATATTCAGAAATCCCGCGTTGCCTTCGTTAAACTTTTCCTCTTCAATGGCTTCATTGGCAAAGGATTTAACGACCCGCACCCCCAGCAGACTGTCCTCTACCTGCGCGTTGATATCCCCGGTCACCACACGGCCCATTTTAAAAGCCCGGCGCATCCGCTTGTTAAACCAGATGGAACACAACAGCATAATGGGGATTACCGCAAAGATAATCAGGGTCAGTGTCACGTTCACATTGGCTAAAATGATGAAAGACACAGTAATTTTGAGGGCGGCGATAAAAAATTCTTCGGGACAGTGGTGGGCAAACTCTGTTACGTCAAATAAATCGCTGGTAATCCTGGCCATAATCTGGCCTACTTTTGTATTGCTGTAATAGGAAAAGGAAAGCTTCTGAAGATGCTCAAACAAATCCCGCCGCATGTCTGTCTCGATCTTCGCGCCCATCACATGTCCAATATTTGCCATAAAATAGTTGGCAGCCGCGTCGATCAGCCTCAAAATCAGATAAAAAAGCCCCACATAAAGAATAAGCTTTACGGACAGGCTGGCCATATCGTTCATACCCTTGTCTGTAATAAAGCGCACGATCAATGGCAGTACCAGCTCACAGATCGTCGTCAGCGCTGCGCAGAAAAGATCCAGCACCAGCACGAAGCGGTACTTCTTAAAATAGGGTGCAAACCTTTTGATCAGGTAACCAGTGCTTACTTGTCTTGTCTCTTCCATAAATTCTCCCTCCACTCCAGCATTAAAAAATTCCAATGGCTTTCGGAGCCGTTGGAATTTTCAAATTAACAACAACCTGATTATAACACAAAAAACTTTTTTGATAAATGGTTATTCTTAAATAAGAGAGGGTATATATCATTGCAGATAAATTGAAAGGAGTGAACAGATTATGCCAGCATTTGGAGATCCGTTTGCAGGAAACGTAGAAAGAAAAATGACCAAGAAGGAATTGGCACAGGCCATCCGTCTTGATCTCGCAGGAGAACTGGAAGCCATTTATTTATATGACGCTCATGTACAGGCAACTGATAATGTCGTTGCCAAAAAGGTACTGGCCGATATTCGCGATGAAGAAAAAGCCCACATTGGAGAATTAACCACTCTGATGCGTTACTTAGATCCTGAAGAAGCAAAACTTTTTGAAGATGGTGCAGAAGAAGTACACGAAATGATGGAGGATTTAGGCATCCCAACCGGAAGCAGTGATGCACAATCCCCTGAAGGTGCTACCATCGGCAGTCTCATTGAGTAGGAGGCGTTTTACATGGATTATTTAGCAAGAACAACTGCTCCCTTCGGAGATGACCTTTGGGAACAGATTGACAATACCGTAGTGGAAGCCGCCAAGAAATGCATTGTCGGCCGCCGCTTTTTACCGCTCTACGGCCCTCTGGGCGCCGGAATACAGGGCGTTAATGTTGATGCCCAGACAAAAGAAGAAGAATTTGAAGATGACTTCGTGCGTACTACCGGCAGAAAATTTGTGGAGCTGCCACAGCTTTACGCCGATTTTATGATTTTATGGCGCGATCTGGAAGCCAGCCAGAGAATGGGTACCCCCATCGATCTGTCTGCTGTTGCCAGAGCCGCACAGGCTTTAGCAAAAGCTGAAGATAAAATGATCTTCTTTGGCAACAAAGCCTTAGGCCTCGAAGGTCTTTTAAACGCTCAGGGTATTACCACCATGAAACGTGAAGACTGGGGCACCGGCGAAAACGCCTTTTCAAATATTGCTGCCGCTGCCTCCCTTTTAGACGAAAAGGGCATCATCGGCCGTTATTCTCTGGCTATGGGTCCTGATTTATACTACCAGTTGCAGCGCATCCAGCCAGGCACCGGAATGATGGAAATCGATCGTATCCGCGAGCTTTTAGGCGGCCGTGTATTTAAGAGCAATACACTGGCAGGCAAAGCCCTTCTGGTCTGCTCCGAAGCACAGTATATGGATCTGGCCGTTGGTCAGGATATGGCTGCTTCCTATCTCGAGCTGGTTGATTTGAATCATCATTTCAGAATTCTCGAAACCGTTGCACTTCGCGTTAAAAACGGAGAAGCCATCGTCGTGTTCGAATAACTTAAATTTAGCATACTACTTTCCCTTAAAGATTAAAAAAGCATGGACTCCCCCAAGTCCATGCTTTTTATTTGTTTTTTAGTTTTTCCATGTGTGCGGCGCAAACAGCATTAAAATCGGAAAGATTTCCAGGCGTCCGGCCAGCATGTTAAAGCAGAGCACCAGCTTGGATACCACTGAAAAATCCGAAAAGTTCTCAATGGGCCCAATAGCGTTAAAACCCGGACCGACATTATTAATACAGGTCGCCACCGCTGAAAAGTTTGTCAGAAAATCATACTGGTCAAGGGAAAGCACCAGCAGCGAAGCCGCAAAAATCAAGATATAGACAGCCAGATAGGTGTAAACGCTGGCGACTACCTGTGCCCCAAGGGGCTTGTCCTCAAATTTAACCGTTGTGACCTGGCGGGGACGGATCATTTTCTTGAGCTCATTACCCGCTGTTTTAACAATAATCAGCCAGCGGGAGACCTTGATCCCGCCGCCGGTAGAGCCGGCGCAGGCGCCGATAAACATCAGAAAGAGCAGAATATATTTTGAAAAGCTCGGCCATAAGTCAAAATTGGTCGTGGCAAAGCCTGTCGTTGTGATTATAGAGGCAACCTGAAAGGATGAATACCTCAAAGTCTCTAAAATATTGTTCCCATACCGCGGCAGAAGGTCAACGGTAATCAAAGCAATGGCCACAGCCACAATGCCGATAAACCAACGAAGCTCCTCACTTTTAAAAAATTCCCTGCCCTTTTTAATAAATACCAGATGGTAAAGATTAAAATTCACAGCGAACATAAGCATAAAAATCGTCAGGACCACATCAATATAAGCGCTGTTATAGTAGGCAATGCTGTCATTTTTCAAAGAATATCCGCCGGTACCGGCTGTCCCCATAGCGTTGATAATACTGTCAAACAATGGCATACCGCCGACCACCAGCAAAAGGATCAGCAGGATTGTCATTCCCAGATAAATCCCATACAGAATTCTTACCGTCGGGCGCACCTTGGATACCAGCTTTTCCACAGAGGTACCAGGCATTTCCGCCCGCATGAGATAGATAGAATTCCCTTCTGTTTTGGGCATAATGGTCAGAACAAAAACCAGTATCCCCATGCCGCCGATCCAATGGGTAAAGCTGCGCCAGAACAGCATGCTGTTGGGCAGGGCCTCTATGTTCGTCAAAATGGTGGAGCCGGTTGTGGTAAAACCCGAAACCGCTTCAAAAAAGCTGTCTGTCAGCGAAGGGATCTGCCCACTTAAAAAAAAGGGCAGCCCACCGAAAAAAGACATGACAAGCCACGAAAGCGCCACCACCACAAAGCCCTCACGGGCATAAAAATTCCGGTACTCCGGCATTTTATTACTGAGTATAAAGCCAAGGGATATCAGAATAAACATAGGGATAACAAACCAGACGATGGTGTCGGTCTCGCCATAGACAACGGCCACAATGATGGCCAGCAGCATCAGCGCCGCTTCACTTTTCATCATATTCCCAATGACGTAAAAAACCATTCGATAATTCATATTGCCGTCCTATTCCCTGCCGTCCAGTATATCCTTCAGATGCTTCAGGCTCTGGGTTGTAGTGACCACCACCACGTTGTCCCCGGCTTCCATGACGGCATCGCCGTTCGGGAAAATAATGCGTCCCTTGCGGATAATACAGGCAATCAGGTTATTCTTACGGATATTAAGTTCACGCAGAGGGTGGCCCACAAAGCCCGAATCCCGCGTTACCGGAAACTCGATGGCCTCGGCCTGTCCGTCGACAATTTTATACAGGGTTCGGATGCTGTTATCCTCTGTGGTCTCCATAGCCCTTACATAGCGGACAATATGGTTGGCCGTGAGCATTTTGGGTGAAATTACACTTTCGATCCCCACGTCCTGCATAATTTTAAGCAGTGGAATCCGGTTGACCTTGGTAATAATCTTTTCGACCTTCTGGGTGCCTGCGTACATGGAAAGAATAATATTTTCTTCATCGTTATCGGTCAGCGCCACACAGGCATCCACATTGCGAATTCCCTCCTCGGTTAAAACCGCCTGGTCTGTTCCGTCTCCATAAACCACTGTCGCCTTTGGCAAAAGCTCGCTGAGTTCCCGGCTTCTCTGCTTATTCAACTCGATAATCTTAACATTGACCTTCAGGCTTATCAGCTGTCTGGCCAGATAATAAGCGATTTTTCCACCGCCAATGATCATAACCTTGCGGATTTTATGGCTGATAATACCTGTTTCCTTAAAAAAGAGATCCAGCTCTTTGGAAGTAGCCGAAATAAAAATCTTGTCCCCGCACTGCATGACAAAATCACCGTCCGGTATGATCACCTCGCCATTGCGCTCAACCGCACAGATCAGAATATTTGCTTTAAAAAAGCTCTGAAGCCCGGCAATGGCCTTCCCGTTCAGCTTTGAGTTTGGCTGAATCCTCACCGCTACCAAATCGACTCTGCCCTTTGAAAAAGAGTCGACTTCCAGGGCCTGTGGCAGCCTTAAAACACGAAAAATTTCATTAGCCGCCTCAAATTCCGGATTAATGGACATGCTGAGCCCCAGCTCATCCCGCATATAAACCAGCAGCTTTGTGTACTGAGGATTACGAACCCTCGCGATGGTGTGCTTGGCACCCATTTTTTTTGCCAGCATACAGCTTAAAATATTCATCTCATCGCCGGAGGTGACAGCTATAAAAAGATCTGCCGTTGCTACCCCCGCCTGCTGCAACACATCGTAGGAGCCGCCGTTTCCGCAGATCCCCATAACATCATAGGCATTGACAACATTCTCAATTACCCGTTCATCGTTGTCGACGATAATAATATCGTGTCCTTCTCTCGCTAGCTGAACCGTCAGTGTGGTGCCGACTTTACCATTTCCCACAACGACAATTTTCATTCCATTCCTCCGTCGCTTTTACATTATTTTTATGCAATCTTTATGTGATTTTTCATTTTCTTTATACTATCTTAACATAAAACAAAAAATAAACAAGGCATTGACAGAAAATGTCACTAATCGCCGTAAGACCAGCTTTCAAACTAGAGAAAAGGCCCTGTGACAGAGTCTCTGCACGCAATGATCTGGGCGGGGGTGCCCTCAAAAATAACCTTCCCTCCCCTGTCGCCGCCTTCAGGTCCCAGGTCGATAATCCAGTCAGCCTGCCTGATAAGCTGAGCGTTATGCTCCACAACAATGACGGTGCCGTCATTGTCCACCATACGGTTTAACAGAACAATAAAATGCTCTATATCAAGAGGATGGAGCCCCGTGGTTGGCTCATCAATCCGATACAGGCTTCGTTTCCCCTGGTTTTGCATGAGCTCCCTGGCCAGCTTCAGGCGCTGTCCTTCACCGCCCGAAAGGGTGGTCAGCGTCTGCCCAAGCTCCAGATAGCCTAATCCCACATCCTGCAAAAGCCCTAAGACCCCCTCCAGCTTTTTGTTTCCTTCAAAGGTCTTTAATGCTTTCTCGACAGGCTGTTTTAAAACCTCATGAATGGAACATCCTTTAAACTTAACGCTCAATACTTCTTCATTAAACTGCCTGCCGCCGCAAACCGGACAGACGGTCTCAATATTCTCAAAGAAAAGCATATTGCTGACAATACGGCCCAGTCCTTCACAGTTTTCACACCGGCCGCCTCTGGTGTTAAAGGAGAAATGCTTTGCCGCCATTCCCTTTTCTTTCGCTGCCTCCAGACATCCGAAAATCTTTCGGATGTCTGAGTAAGCGCCAGAATACGTCGCTACGTTCGATCGTTTCATCCGGGCGATGTCGGATTGCTCAACCGTAACCACCGCGTCAAAATTTTCGAGGCCAGAGACTTTTCCGGTACCACCATCTCCATTTTCACCCAGAATATCAAACACCAGCGTAGACTTTCCAGAGTCTGAAACGCCGGTAACAGCGGTCAGCGCACGGATAGGAAAACGCACATCAAGGCCTTTTATATTGTGAAGTCTGGCACCCTGTACCTTTATTGTTTCCGTAAAGCTTCTGGGATTATGGTTGATTTCGGGATTTTCATTTTTCAGATATTGCCCGGTTACGGAGGAAGATTGCCCCCGGATCTCCGCCAGGGTTCCCTGTCCCACGACCTGTCCGCCATGGATGCCCGCGCCGGGCCCCACATCAATCATGTGATCTGCCGCCGCCATGACGTCAGGATCATGCTCAATGACAATGACCGTATTGCCCTGGTCCCTCAGGGCCTGCAAAACACGGATGACTCCCTCTGTGTCCTTTGGGGGTTGGCTCGTCCAAAATATAGATAATACCGGTAATTTCGGCATCCAGTGCTGCCGCAAGCTTTATCCGCTGGGCCTCTCCGCCGGACAGCGTCATAGCCTGGCGGTCCAGGGTTAAATAGCCAAGGCCCACATTGATAATGCGGCGCAGCTTTGTTTTCAGATCCAGCAGATAGGGCGCGGCTATCCTGCGCTTTTCACCCTTCAGGCTGCTTTCCAGCCCGGCAACCCAGCGATTCAGCGCCTCCAGCGGGAGGGTGGAAAGCTCCGGCAGTCTTGTCCCATTGACGGTTACACTCCGGCTCAGCGCGTTCAGCCGCTCTCCGCCGCATTTCGGGCATGTACGGGTATTAAAATATTTCTCGTTTTTTCCCGCCAGCTCTCCTTTTTCAGAGATCCGACGCCATAAGATAGGATAGACTCCCTCAAAACGGCCTTCAGCAGCTGTTTTTGGCCACGCGGTCTCGGGAAAATTCTTTTTGATCATTTCATCTTCAACGCCATTGAGCAACAAATTTTTTTGCAGCTCTGTGAAGGCGTGAACCGGCGTGTTTTGATTTGGGACCGGTATTCCACAATGGGCACAGGCCCAATTAAAAATATCTGTTTGATACGCCTTATACCGCCCTTCCCAGAAGTCCACCGCGCCATTTTCCAGAGACAGCGTTTCACGGATAACCTCAGCTTTATTTATTTCAAGGCTTGTGCCCAGGCCCTGACACACTTCACATGCTCCTTCCCCCGTATTATGGGAGAAATAGGAGCGGATAAGCTTTTCCATTTTATATCCGCAGCTATTGCAGTACATGTATACCGTAAAGTCATATAAAAGGTGCTCACTACTACAATTCTAAAAAGTCTGACAATAAAAAAAGACAGTGAAAATCAAGTTCTCACTGTCTTTTTGCATTTTTAAGAAGCGCGGAGCTCCCGGTCTTTGAAAGATCCCATTTTCCATTCTGGAATGTGGCAGTAGCCTCCGGGATTCTTATCCAGATATTTCTGGTGGTATTCCTCGGCGTCATAAAAGTTTTTCAAGGGTTTGATCTCTGTGGCGAGGGGCTTACGGCCTCCAAGCCTGCGGAAGGTCATGGTTGTCACATGCTCAATGACGGGCAAATCCTCCGAATCAGTATAATAAATGCCGCTGCGGTATTGGGAGCCTACATCGGGGCCCTGCCGGTTAACACTGGTTGGGTCGATGACATTATAGAAGGCGATTAGCAAAGCCTCCAGGCTGATAACACCAGGGTCATAGACGACCTTTACGGTTTCTGCGAAGCCGGTACGTCCAGTACAGACCTCCTTATAGGTTGGCTTTTCCTTATTGCCGTTGGCATAGCCGACACGGGTTTCAACCACGCCGGTAATATTTTCCATAAATTTTTCCAGGCCCCAGAAACATCCGCCGGCCAGATATATTGTTCTCAGTTTTTTCATTACTGTTCACTCCTTTCATCATTGTATCATTTCATATACCCTGAGTTAAGGATATCAAACATTCCTTAAAAAGAAGTAAACTGTGTTTTAGTGCTCCAAAAATAAAGGCTCATGTCCTCTGCCATATCAGCTTTTGTGTCGTAATTTTCTGCCGCAAACCATCGGATCCGCCCATCCTTTCTAAACCATGTCAGCTGGCGTTTGGCAAAATGACGGGTATCGCGTTTCAAGATATAGAGTGCCTCCTCTAAAGACATTTCTCCCCTAAGGTAAGGGAAAATTTCTTTATAGCCAATGGCTTTCATGGAAAGAAGCTCCTCGGTATAGCCCTGGTCTAAAAGGGATTTCACCTCATCCACCAGTCCGGCCCTCACCATCAAATCGATCCGGCGGTTTATGCGTTCGTAAAGCAACGCCCGGTCCATGGATATTCCCATCAATACATAATCGCAGGGCAGTTCCTCTTTGGCAGCCTCCATGTCCAGACAGGATTTAGGCTTTCCGGTTACCTCGTAAATTTCATAGGCACGGATCATACGCTTGACATTGTTGGGGTGCAGGGTCGCGGCTGTGACAGGGTCGATGGCTTTCAGGCGCTCATAAAACGCCTCCTTACCTGTTTCCTCCACCTCCTGGGCTAAGCGTTCTCGAACCTTTTCATCTGTATCTTTTTCGCGAAAGCCCCAGGGCAGTGTAAGCCCATTGATATAAAGCCCGGTTCCTCCAGCCACAATCGGCTGTTTGCCGCGGCTCAAAATTTCTTCGATCCTCCCGAGGGCCTCCTCCTTGAACCGCGCGACGCTGTACTCCTCGTCCGGGTCCACACAATCGATGAGATGGTGAGGAATCCCCTGCATTTCTCCCTCAGTGGGCTTGGCGGTGCCAATGGTCATCTGGCGGTATATCTGCATCGAATCCGCTGAAATGATTTCGCCGTCAAGCTTTTTGGCCAGCTCAACAGCTGTGTCTGTTTTTCCGCAGGCGGTTGGTCCCACCAGCACGGCAATTTTTGGTTTTGTCATTTACACCACCCGTTTAAATAGTTTTTTAAGCTCATATTCCCGCAGCTTCAGGATAATCGGCCGGCCATGGGGGCAGGTATAAGGATTATCCAGACGGCTCATTCCGTCAAGCAGCGTTTCGATTTCCTCTCGCGACAGCTCCTGATGCCCTTTTACCGCTCCCTTACAGGACATGGTGATAATGCGCTCGATAAGATTTCTCGGATCAGAAGCATCCTCATAAACCCGCCCCTCAATGAAGGCCTTTAAAAGAGATACGTCCTGGGGCTCTCCCAAAATAATGGGGACGCTGCGGACCATGAGCGTATTTTCGCCAAAAAGGTCGCAGTCAAAACCATAGCGCATGAGCTCAGGCTGCAGCTCATCGAAATGATCCGCCTCACGCACAGATATCTCCACAGGCTGGGGTACCATAAGGCTTTGAGCCGGGAAATCCGATTTCTGGTCAAAGCGCTCTTTCAGCTCCTGATATAAAAAGGCCTCATGGGCTGCATGCTGATCAAGCATGATGATCTCATCACCCTTTTCAAGTAAAATATAAGTAGAGAAAAGCTGACCGATAATTTTCGCATTTTTAAAATCCGGCCCCCTTCGGCGCGGGTATTCTGGTGTGGGCTCTGCAACCTTTGGCGTTTCGGCCGCTGTAGACCGGGCCGGAGTAAGCACCTGACGCGGCGCGGGGGCGTCAGGCACTGGGGCAGACGCTTCCATTTTTTCAGCCGCCGGCACTGCATGCCCATACCTCTCCGCTTCGGGTTTCACGGCTTCCTGCCGCACTGCTTCGGCTTTCGGGAGCGGAGACACGGGGCGAGGGGCTTCCTGCACCTCGTTTATTTCATCGACCGGGGTAAAGTTTTTGCTCTCTCCCGATAGAAAGCTGACGGGCTCCTCCACAATCCCCGGCCGGGCTGCCTCCTCGGGCGGTTCCGGCGCAGTGGTCACCTCGCTCACATCCACCACCAGATTCTGCGCTTTCAGGCAATCCCGGATCCCCTGCTTGAACAAAATGGATACCAGACTTTCATTCAAAATCTGGATTTCTGTCTTAGCCGGATGAATATTAACGTCCAGCATGCGGCCGGGCAGGTCCATAAATACAATGCCGACCGGGTGCTTGTGCACCATCATATAACCCTCATATGCGTCCTCAAAGGCGCGTGAAAGGCTTTTATTTTTCACAAAACGGTTATTGATAAAGAAAATCTGCTCTTCTCTGGTAGAACGTGTCAGGGTAAGATCGCTGATATAGCCCCTCAGGCGCATGGGGGAATTTTCCACATCCAGCTCCCGGAGGCCCTTAAAAAAGTCCCGGCCATACAGGCTCTCGATCACATCCTTTAGATTCCCTGTGCCCAGCGTTTTAAACACCTCACGGCCATCACTGCTATAGGTAAAGCTTATTTCCGGATGAGAAAGCGAAAGCTTTTCCAAAATATCACGGATCAGCTTTTCTTCGTTTTTATCCTTTTGCAGATGCTTCTGCCGGGCGGGTGTGTTATAGAAAAGATCTGTCACCATGATTTCGGTTCCTCGGTCATAGGTGCAGACGCGCTGATTAATGAAAGTCCCGCCCTCAAAAAAGCTCTGGCTGCCGATTTCCTCCTCCGCTGTTTTTGTGGTGATCCGTACCCGCGCAATAGCAGAAATGCTGGACAGAGCCTCGCCTCTGAAGCCAAGGGTATCAATACTTTCGAGGTCTTCAATCTTTAATATCTTGCTGGTCGCGTGGCGTTTAAAGGCCAGCGGCACCTCATTATAGGCGATGCCGACGCCATTGTCTGTCACGCAGATGCTGGTTTTCCCGCCCTTCTCCACCGCCACGGAAATCCGGGTGGATTCGGCGTCAATGGCGTTTTCCACCAGCTCCTTGATAACCGATATGGGCCTCACAATCACTTCTCCGGCCGCGATCTTATTGATGGTCTCATTATTGAGCATTTTTATTTTCATGTTTCACCTCTTGGCTGTTTGGCCTCAATTGTCCTTCAGCTTGCTCTGCAGGCCATAAAGCTGGTTCATGGCCTCCATTGGGGTCATCTCATTTATAGACAGGTCCTTTATGCTGTTGAGCACTGCTTTTTCTTCCTCCGACATGGCCGGAACCATATCGAAGAAATTCACCTGCGCGCTCTCAAAGGATGGCTTTTCGGCCGCGATCATCCCTTCACGGTAGGTGTCCTCACCTTGATCCAGGATATTCAAAATTTCTCTGGCGCGGTTGGTGACCGCCGGCGGGAAGCCTGCCAGCTTGGCGACCTCAATCCCATAGCTCTGATCCGCGCTTCCAGGCTTGATCTTTCTTAAAAAGACCACCCCGTCCGGGGTTTCCCTGACGCCGATACTGAAGTTTTTTATGCCGGGCTTCAGATGCTCGAGCTCTGTAAGCTCATGATAGTGTGTGGCAAAAAGCGTTTTGGCCCCGATAATCTGCTCATCCCAAAGGTATTCCACCACTGCCCAGGCAATGCTGATGCCGTCAAAGGTGCTTGTTCCCCGGCCGATTTCGTCCAGAATGACCAGGCTGTCTCGAGTGGCGTTTTTAAGAATATTGGATACCTCGGTCATCTCGACCATAAAGGTGCTCTGTCCGGTTGCCAGATCATCAGAAGCCCCGACGCGGGTGAAAATCCGGTCGACAATGCCAATTCTCCCGCTGTCTGCCGGGATAAAGGAACCGATCTGAGCCATAAGAGCAATGACCGCTACCTGGCGGATATAGGTGGATTTCCCGGCCATATTGGGCCCGGTGATCAGCATCATCCTGAGATCCTTTCCGTCAAAATGGCAGCCGTTGGTCACAAAATGGTTGATCCCGATAATCTCCTCCACCACAGGGTGGCGGCCATTTTCAATCTCCAGCTCCGGTCCGTTTGTGATCTCGGGCTTTACATAGTTGCCCGCTATGGCCACCTGTGCCAGAGAATACAGGGCATCAATTTCGGCTACATCCCTGGCCCGTTTCTGGATTCTGGATATCTGACCGATGATTTTTTCCCGGACATCCTGGAAAAGCTCGTATTCTAACTGTGCCAGCCGCTCTTCTGATCCCAAAATCTTGGTTTCCATTTCTTTGAGCTCTGGGGTAAAAAAGCGCTCCGCATTGGCCAGGGTCTGCTTGCGGATATAATCCTCTGGCGTCTGGCTCAGGTTGGTCTTGGTAATCTCAATGAAATAGCCAAACACACGGTTGTACTTGACCTTCAGTGATTTGATGCCTGTGCGCTCCCGTTCCTTAAGCTCCAGGTCACGTATCCAGTCCTTCCCTTTTTCGCTTGCCTCACGGTAGCCGTCAATTTCCTCATTATAGCCGTGTTTGATGACCTTGCCATCCTTTAGGGCAAAGGGCGCGTTATCGTCAATGCTTTTCTCGATCAGCTCATAGATATCGGTTAACAGATCTGCCTCTCCGTAGCGTTTCCTGAATACTGGAGCATCAATGCCGGCGAAAAAGTCCTGCAATAGCGGCAGGGCAGAAACAGACTGCTTAAGCGAGAGCATATCCTTGGGGTTGCAGGTCCCAAAAGATATTTTTCCACAGATACGCTCAAGGTCGTAGACCTTTCCCAAAACACTTTTCAAATCCTTAAGAGCTCCTGGATGGCGGTAAAGCTCCTCCACCATATCCTGTCTGGCCTCAATCGCCTTTTTTTCGAGCAGCGGCGCTTCCAGCCATCTTCGCAGCATTCGCCCGCCCATGGCGGTGACCGTCTTATCCAAAACCCAGAGCAGACTTCCCTTCTTCTCGCCAGAGCGTATGGTTTCGGTCAGCTCCAGGTTCCGTCTTGTGGACAGGTCCAGAATCATGTATTCATCATTTTTATAATAAGATACATGGTTAATATGGGTAAGTACCCGCTTCTGGGTTTCATCAATATAACGCAGGAGCGCGCCGGCAGCCCGCACGCTGTGCTCCCGGCGCTCCAGATCCAGAGCTGTCAGGGAATAAACGTCAAACTGTTCCTTGAGCCTTGACTCTGAAGCCTTGAACTCAAAATATCTGGCCGGGTACAGATTCGTCATAATTCCAAATTTTTCTTCCAGCGTTTTAATGGTCTCAGTATCCTTAAAAAGCGTCGGGTTGACTAAAATTTCTGACGGTCCGATTTTTCCAACCTCATCCATCAGCAGAGCCAGGGTATTTTTTCCTGAAATTTCCGTGACAAAAAAGTCTCCGGTGGAAATATCCAGATAAGCCAGACCAACGGTGTTTTTTTCCTGGTACAGAGACATCAGGTAGTTATTTTTTTTTGATTCCAGCAGCTTCCCCTCAGAGATGGTGCCTGGAGAAATCACACGGATAATCTCGCGCTTGACAATCCCCTTTGCCGCCGAGGGGTCCTCCATCTGCTCGCAGATCGCTACCTTATAGCCCTTTTCCACCAGCTTGGTAATATAGCTTTCGGCCGCGTGATAAGGCACCCCGCACATAGGGGCGCGCTCATCCAGCCCGCAGTCTCTGCCGGTTAAGGCGATCTCAAGCTCCTTTGAGGCCTTTAAGGCATCGTCAAAAAACATTTCATAAAAATCCCCGAGCCGAAAAAATAAAATCGCGTCCTTTACCTTCTCGTGGGTTTCCAAATACTGCTGCATCATCGGTGTCAGACCCAAATGATCACCCCTTTCTTAAATTCAGTTGATAGTGGATCGTTTTTAGTTGATCGTTATGGTACGAATCCGTTAAACAGATTCGATTTAAATCAAATTTGCATCTGCAAATTTGTACTAAAACGATCCACTATTCACTGTCAACTATTTCCTCTCCAGTCAGGCTGAAGCTGCCGGCTTTAGTAATTTTTACGTTGACGATTTTGCCAATATGATCAAAGCTGCCCTCAAAATT
The DNA here is from genome assembly GCF_002441855.2 of Eubacterium maltosivorans. Classification (NCBI taxonomy): domain Bacteria; kingdom Bacillati; phylum Bacillota; class Clostridia; order Eubacteriales; family Eubacteriaceae; genus Eubacterium; species Eubacterium maltosivorans. Next base: position 1,098,618 of record NZ_CP029487.1, read on the forward strand.
GACCAGCTTGCCGGTTTCGGTACGGCCGCTGAGACGGTCGGTATTGTTTTTGCTGGGCTCTTCCACCAATACCGGGAGCACTCTGCCCTCGTATTTACTGTTCAAGCCAAAGCTGATATCGCGAAGAACGTCCAGAAGACGGTTTAGCCGGTCATGTTTAACCTCGTCCGGAATCTGGTTCTCCATGGTCGCGGCCGGGGTGCCGGTCCTTATGGAATAAATAAATGAAAAGGCTGAATCGAATTTACAGGCACGCATCACCTCTAATGTGTCCTGAAAATCCTCCTCGGTTTCCCCCGGAAAGCCCACGATAATATCCGTCGTGATGGCCACGTCTGGTATTCTGCTCCGCACCCTGCTCACCAGGTCGATGATCTGCTCTTTGGTATAACGGCGGTTCATGGCCTTTAAGATCCGGGTACTCCCGGACTGGATGGCCAGATGAATCGCCGGGCAGACCTTGTCACACTGGGCGATGGCCTCAATGACCTCATCGGTCAGATCTTTTGGATGAGATGTCATAAAACGGATGCGCTTAATTTTTTCAATTTGGTTGAGATCTCTGAGCAGATTGGCAAAATGGTATCCTGTTTTCAGGTCGTTGCCGTAGGAGTTGACATTCTGTCCTAAAAGCGTAACCTCGAGACAGCCCTCATCTGCCAGACGACGCACCTCCTCGATGATCTTTTCGGGCTGGCGGCTGACCTCGCGGCCCCTGGTATAAGGAACGATGCAGTAGGTGCAGAAATTATTGCACCCGTTCATAATGGTCACAAAGCTTTTAAAAGGGTATTTCCGGTCCACCGGCAGATCCTCGATAATCTCACTGCTGTCATCCCAGATTTCAAAAATCCGCTCGCCCTTTTGCAGATAATTTCCAAGCATCTGGGGAAAGTGATGTATATTGTGTGTTCCAAAAACCAGATCCACCTGAGGATATTTTTCTTTTATTTTTTTCACGATCTCTGGCTGCTGCATCATACAGCCGCACACGGCCAGCACAAGATCGGGGTTTACTTTTTTAACGGATTTAAAGGTGCCCAGATTTCCAAATACACGCACATCTGCGTTTTCACGCACACTGCAGGTGTTTAGGATAACAACTCCTGCTTTATGGACATCCTCCTCCGGCGTATAACCCATATTTTTCAGCAGGCCAGAAATCTTTTCAGAATCATTTTCATTCATCTGGCAGCCAAAGGTCATTATTTTATATGTCTTATTCATTAACCCTCCTATTTGAGTACGTATTTAAACGAATCGATGATGTTTCTTGCCGTCAGGGTGCTTTCACCATAATGCTCAGCATAGTAATCGCCGGCCGCGCCGTGATAAAAAACGCCGGCCTTAGCTGCCTCAAGCAGGTCCACACTCTGCCCCGCAAAGCCTGCGATCATCCCAGCCAGTACATCGCCGGAACCGGCGGTCGCCATTCCCGGGTTACTCGTTGAGTTAAAAAAGACCTCGCCCTCTGGGCTGAATATCATGGTTCTGTAGCCCTTAAGCACCAGTACTACCTGGTATTCCTCTGCAAAACACCGGCCGTGGCCAATGGGGTCTTTCAGGATTTCTTCCCGGTCTACGCCGGTAAGTGTCGAAAATTCTCCAAAATGAGGCGTCAGGATCACTGGTGTTTTGGACTCCTTGAGCACGTCCAGGTTTCTGGACAGATGGAAAAGCCCATCAGCGTCGATGACCACCGGAACCGTGGTATTGTAAAGAAGGTCGTTTAAAATAATGCTGTAATTCTTTTTACGGCCAATACCAGGCCCTATGAGCACCACGCGTTTTCGGTCGTGCTCGATATCCTCCCCGGTAATATTGCAGTCGTAGGTTTTAATCATGACCTCAACCGGAGAGCGGGCGGCCACTGGCAGATATACCTCCAGCGGGACATAGCTGGTAACCAGGCCCGCACCGCTCTTCAGGGCGCCTTCGGTTGCCAGAAGGCCCGCGCCGATCATCCCTTTTGAGCCTGCGATAATCACCACTGAACCGTAATCATATTTATGGGAATTCTTTTTACGTTTTACCGGACAGCGCAGATCTTGCTTCTGCACAAAATATTTATTATTTTCAACGCAGTTTTCATCGATCCCGATGTCCACAAGTACTGGCTCGCCCACGCAGTCCGGACCGTCGTTCAGCAGACAGCCCACCTTATAGTTCTGGATAATGATGGTCTGGTCTGCCTCCACGGCGGCCTCGAGTGTCAGCCCATTATCTCCCCGCAGGCCAGAAGGAATGTCGATGGCGGCAATGCGTTTTCCACATGCGTTAACGGCGTTCAGCAGCGTTTCGTACCATTCTCCCAGCGGGCGGTCCTTAAGCCCTGTTCCAAAAACAGCGTCCACCACCAGATCTGCTCCGGCCAGTGAGGCCTCAAAGCCTTCAAGACCAGCCTCGTGAGATAAAAACTGAACAGCCACACTGCTCTCCCGAAGACGGCTGTAGTTGGTCTGGCTTTCCGGAGACATCTTATCCGCCGGCTCGGTGAAGAACACCTGAACCGAAAAGCCCTTTTCGCTGAGCTGTCTGGCAATGACCTGACCATCGCCGCCGTTATTGCCTGGACCGCAGATCACACAGATCAGCATCCCCTCTTTCAGCGTGCTTTCAATCACCCGGGTACACTCGGTACCGGCTTTTTCCATCAAATCAATTCCACTGATACCGGAAGCAATTGTTTTCTGGTCCATTTGTGCCATTTCCTGTGGCGTTACCACCTTCATTTTAGTCCTCTTTTCTTTATCGATCCTCCGGCCTGTAAGCTGTAAATGCAGTACGCGCAAACGCGTTTTTTTCATAAGGGCCGGGTGTCTTTATATCTTAAGATGATTAGATTATATCAGACTTTAACGTCTTGTAAAGCATAAAAAAGTAAGAACCAATGAAAGTCCTTACTTCTCTTAAATAACCTTTATTTTTACTGGTTCTCTGCCGGGGCCGGGGTCGGATTTTCCTCCGGGGTGGCCTCCGGCGCCGCTGCTGGAGTCGGCTCTGGCGTTGCCGTCGGCTCTGCTGTCGGCTGTGCTTTTTGTATGGTCGTGCTCGAATTGTTCTTTTCCTTCACTTCTTCCACAAAGGTTGACTGGCCTATACTGGCCGCGTATACTTCCTTCACACCTTCTGGTGTCATGACAATACGGTCCGCATAATTATAGACATCCTCCACAATAAAGGATGAGGTTAAAAAGACCATGACGAAAGCAATGATGATAAAGACCAGAAAGTCCTTACCCTTCCCCTGCTTTTTAACCTTTGGCTCTTTTACCGGCTTTTTTTTCTTTTTACTCATCTGGGTACCTCCAAATCGGCCCGCGGGTATTTATTTCTATTCTTCGTTCCAGTTGTGCCATACTTCCTGAATATCGTCGTTGTCGTCGAACATATCCAGCATTTTTTCCATTTTTTTGGCGTCCGCATCGCTTAACGAGGTTTCGGTTGATGGGATCATGGCAACCTCGCCGGATAACACCTCGATACCGTTATCTCTCAGGGCGTCCATAACTGCCGCGAAATCCTCAGGGGTGGTGGAGATTTCATATCCTTCATCTGAGGTTTCCATATCCTCTGCGCCTGCGTCCAAGGCAACCATCATCAGTTCATCCTCATCGATGGCGTCACTTTTTTCAATCATGATACGGCCTTTTTTGGTAAACATAAAGCTTACACAGCCGCTGGTTCCAAGATTTCCGCCGTTTTTATCAAAAGCGTGGCGCACATCGCCCGCGGTTCTGTTTTTATTATCCGTCAGACACTGCACAATAACCGCCACGCCTGAGGGGCCGTAGCCTTCATAGGTAATTTCTTCGTATACAGCGCCCTGAAGCTCACCGGCACCTTTTTTAATGGCGCGGTCAATGTTATCATTGGGCATATTGGCAGCCTTTGCTTTTGCCACGGCGTCGCGCAGTTTCGCGTTCATTTCAGGATCTGATCCGCCTTCACGCGCTGCGACAGCGATGTATTTTGCCATTTTAGTAAAAACCTTACCCTTGGCAGCATCCTGTTTTCCTTTTCTGTTTTTAATATTGGCCCATTTTGAATGTCCTGACATATTATTCCTCCGTTTAAAGTTCAATAACCACTGCAATAAAGCGCGTCATACGCCTTTATTGTCAATGCTCTGTATAAATTCTTGTTCCGACTATTAATTGTATCATACACGTTTCGGTTCATCAACGCTTAATTTAAAAAAAGGTATATCCACATAGCGCTGTTCCATGACCGCGTAATCAAAGCGCCCATTGGTGGTTTCCCGGATCAGCGCCAGGAAGCTCTCGGTTTTTTTTATTTCGATTTCAAAATCCAGACCCACCTTTTCGCCAAAGCTTTCGGCCGCCGGCTTATAGCCCTCGGCCGCCAGCACGTTCATCAGTCCGCCGTAGCTCGTATAGTCGATCTCAACGGTAACAATATCCGAAAACTGCTTTTTGACCACCTCGCACTGGTTCAGCACTTCGGCCGCTGTACCGCTGTACGCCCGGATAAGGCCGCCTGCGCCCAACTTGATCCCGCCAAAATAGCGGATAACCAGCACTAGGATATTTTTAATATCGCGCTTGTTGATGACCTCCAGAATCGGCTTCCCGGCTGTCCCCGAGGGCTCGCCGTCGTCGCTTGCCTTCTGGCGGGCCGGAACCGTGTTTAAAACCCAGGCAGAGCAAACATGGGTGGCCTTGTAATGCTCTTTTTTTACCCTGGCCAGAATTGTGTCGGCTTCGGTTTCATCCCGGACAGGATAAACGCGCCCGATAAAGCGGGATTTTTTAATCTCAAGCTCTGTCTCAAAGGGGGTGAGCACTGTCAGATAATCTTGCTGTTCCATTTTATCCTCCTGTCACTCAGCTTCCACTTCATACTTTTCATATTGATGCGCCGGGAACTCACTGTCTATGGAAACCCGAACCCTTGTGCCGCCTTCATCGTAACGGGTATCCAGAACGGTACTCTTTTCATGAAGCACGGCTATGGCGCGGCTGTCCTCATAGGGAATACAATAGGTCTTTTCAAGCGACATGCCCTTAAGGTCGCCCTCAATCAGCGCTGTCAGCGCCTCAATATGCCACTTCTCCCTCGCGGAAATGCAGATGGCGTCGCCAGCCCGGGCGGCCCTGTTCTCAAAACGCTCCCGCTCCTCAGGCACCAGCCTGTCCATCTTGTTATAAACCATCAGCACTCTCTTATGGCCGGAGCCGATATCCCGCAGCACCTGGTTAACCACCTCGATCTGGCTCTTATAATTGGGGTTGGAGGCGTCCACTACATGCAGAAGCAGATCGGCGGTTTCCACCTCTTTCAGTGTCGTTTTAAAAGCCTTGATCAGCTCATGGGGAAGCTTCTCAATAAAACCTACCGTGTCGGACACCAGATAATCCCCGGCTTCGGGGCGTACCTTCCGGATGGTTGAATCCAGGGTGATGAACAGCCCATCTTTAATGACCGCATCGCTTTCCGTAAGCACATTAAACAGGGTGCTCTTGCCTGAGTTGGTATAGCCGATCAGGGAAACCGTGCGGATATTGTTTTTCTGGCGGCCCTTGGCATTCAGCTCGTTGGTCTGGTTGATTTTGGCGTTTTTGCGCTCCAGCTCATCGATCTGCCTGCGGATATGGCGGCGGTCGGTTTCCAGCTTCTTTTCACCCGGGCCGCGGGTGCCAATGCCCCCGCCGGTACGGGAAAGCACAATGCCCAGGCCCTTCAGATGGCTGAGCCGGTACTTCTGCTGGGCCAGCTCCACCTGGAGCTTACCCTCTCTGGTTCTTGCCTGTCGCGCGAAAATATCGAGAATGATGGTGGTTCGGTCAATGGTTTTGACGCCCGTAATACCCTCGATATTGCCGATCTGATTGGCGCTGAGCTCATCGTTGGCCACAATCAGGTTGATATCCTTATTCTGGATTATTTTCAATATTTCCAGAAGCTTGCCCCGTCCAACGTAAAAGACCGGATCGATCTGGGGCCGGTGCTGGGTCACCACCTCGGCCACCTCGCCCTCAGCCGTTTCGACCAGCCGGGCCAGCTCCTCCATGGACTCCTCAAGATCGATGCCGCCGCGGCTGCCGCTCACCTCCACTCCAATGAGCAGCGCACGCTCCCTCTCGTCCTCAATATCGAAGCCTGCGCCTGGGTCCCGCCGCAGAGTGCGGTTGGCGGCCAGCACATAGTTTTCCAGCGGGAAGCGGTTCAGCTGCTCCAGAGATTCGCAGATGCCCATGCCATAAACCACCTGCCCGTCTTTGACTACGGGCGCGCCGATCCCAAACAGTACAGGCCTGCCTTCTCCTACACCCACAGCCACCATACATTCCACCGATAAATGATCCGACGCCGAAAAATCCTCCTCTGACAGATGCGGGTTTCCGCCGGGGTGGGTATGGATAACCCGGATACGGTTCAGGCCTTTCCGGTTTTCCTGAACCCTGGAGTGATCCAGGGGCACCTTGGCCGCGTCGCCGATCCCCACATATTCAATTTTGCTTTTGTCGTTGGTCATCACCAGAATTTCCCGGCCCAGGGTCTTCGTAAGCCTTATCAGCACCGCAAGCACATCCTCATCCAGCAGCACCTGGTTCTCCATGGTATAGCCAATCAGCTTATTCAGTTCGTCCAGGATGCTCCGGCGCACCCCTTCTGCTTTTACTTCAGTCATAAATACTTCCTTATATATAGTAATTACAGCTGCCGTCACAGACAGCGAGTTTATTATAACACGAATGCCTTAAAAAAAGGTCGGTAATTTACTTCATCTATTCTACCTCGGAATTCTCCATTGTCGATTTCATTGCTATTTTTTTCGTTTACAGATATAATAGTACAGTCAGAAACTTAAGTAAGTAGGAGGTTTTATAATGTTAGAAGATAAAACACCCCCTGAAAATGAACCCCAGAAACAACAAAGTTCAAAACCGAAAACACCGCTCCGTAGAGAGGCCGCCCCAAACGGCAGAAAAACGGAGAAACCTGGTTCCAAAAGTCCTAAAAAAAAGAAAAAGGGCTGGAATGACCGGACCATTCCCCAAAAGGTCGGGCTGATTTTTATCATTCTTTTTATTTTATCGCTTGCAAGCGGCGGCGCTGCCTTCGGCGCGCTCTATGCCCAGACGCCGCCCCTTGACACCGATAATTTTAACTACATCGAAAACGCCCGCATCATGGATGTCAACGGCAATTTCTACCAGGACCTCCAGGGCGCGGAGCGGCGGGAGATCGTCTCCATCGACACCATCCCAGACCATGTGCAGAACGCCTTTGTCGCCATTGAGGACCAGCGTTTCCGCAGCCATCACGGCGTGGATTACAAACGCTTTGGCCGGGCCATCGTCGGCGTGCTTTTTTCAGGCGGGAGCCTGGACGGGCCCGGCGGCAGTACCATCACCCAGCAGCTCATAAAGCTCACGCACCTGACCTCAGAAAAAACTGTTACCCGCAAATTTCAGGAAATGGTGCTGGCCACCAAGCTGGAACGGGTCTACACCAAAGACCAGATTCTGGAGGCCTATCTGAACAAAATTAACCTTTCCCACGCGTGGGGCGTTCAAGCTGCTTCCGAAATTTATTTTGGTAAAAGCGTCTCCGATCTGAATGTGGCCCAGGGGGCCATATTGGCCTCTATTGCCAATTCGCCGTCCTATTATGATCCCTATGTCTACACGACAGATGAACAGGGCAACGAGGTTTTTGCCACCGAGGCAGACGGCCGCTATACCCTGAACCCCAACAACATGGAGCGCTCCCTGCTCGTCGTCGATAAGATGCTGGAGCTGGGCTATATTGATCAGGCCCAGTACGATCAGGCCAATGCAGAGCTTTCCGGCAATCAGGTAGGGCTTGTCTATAATGAGCCGGATAACACCTACTCCTATTTTACCGACGCCGTCTATGAGCAGGTCGTAAATGACCTTCAGACAAAGTACCGCTATACCGAAAACGAGGCGACTGATATGCTGCTCGGCGGGGGGCTTACCATTTACGCAACCGTCGACCCCAAGGTCCAGAGCGCCATGGAAGCAGAATCTCTAAACGAAGATCTCTACCCTTCCCAGTCTGGCTCGGCAGCGGCGGCCTCTGAGGCTAAAACGGCTGATACAGGCGTGGAAACAAACTATATTCCTGAGGTCGGCATGACCGTCATTGACAACAGCACCGGCAATGTGGCCGGTATTGTGGGAGGACGGGAGGAAAAGACCAATCTGTCCCTGAACCGGGCTACCCGAAAATTCCAGCCTGGCTCCTCAACCAAACCGCTGACCGCCTACGGCCCCGGGATTGATACCGGCGCCATCACCCTCGGCACTGTTTTTGCCGATGTGCCCATCGCTTACCAGGGATGGCGGCCAAACAACTCCAGCGGCACCTTTGAGGGCCTGACCACCGTGCGCGAGGGGATCACCAGCTCGGTGAACACCATTGCCGTTCAGGCCAATGTGGCGACCGGACTCACCCAGTCTGCCGCCTACGGAACCCGTCTTGGACTGGATATTGTACAGGACGGCGACGCCAACGACATGACCCCAGCGGCTCTGGCCCTTGGAGGATACACCCACGGGCAGTCCTCACTGGCTATGGCCAGCGCTTACTCCGCTTTCCCGAATATGGGCGTTCATAAAACGCCATCTTTCTACACAAAAGTCGTAGACCGCAGCGGAAAAACCCTGCTCGAAAATACAGACAGCTCTGAGCAGGTCTTTAAGCCCCAGACCGCCTATCTGATGACCGATGCCCTGAAGGGCGTCGTAAACGGCGGAACCACCAATATTTATGTGGACGGCCAGCCTGTGGCCGGAAAAACCGGTACCACCGATGAAAACCGCCACGCCTGGTTCTGCGGCTATACACCCTATTATTCCATGGCGGTATGGTATGGCTATGATGAAAATGTCGTGGAGACAAGCGAAGGCACCTATTACCTGAATATCGGTATTTTTGGCGGAAGCAAACCTGGGCCGGCCTCTATGTTTGAGGCTGTGATGAACGATATTCACGAAGGTCTCGAGCCTGCCGCTTTCCCGGACAACCCCGGCGGCATTGTCACCGCCGCCATTGACCGCGTCTCCGGCAAGCTGGCTACCGATTTATCGGCCAAAGATCCCAGAGGCTCCATGGTCTTTAATGAAATGTTTATCGACGGCACCGCCCCTACTGAAAAGGACGACTGCCATACGCTGGTTTCGCTGGATGTCACCACAAACAGCTACGCAACTCCCTACTGCCCGGCCAGCTCGGTGCAGAGTGTGGTGCGCCTGCAAAAGGTCAACCGGAATTTCCCCCAGGGGATCACACCGGTAGATTCGGACTATATCGCCTCCTCCGAGACATCTGTCATGGTTCCGCCCGAATCCCAAACCTGTCCGGTGCATACCACCGCTCCCGGTGTTGAGATCACATTTTTGGTAAATGGTGGCGCGGTTGGCGGCACCCTCAACATGCAGCCTGGGAAATCCATCACGGTTACCGCAAACGGCCCCAACAATCCGGCCACAGTGGTTTCCGCAAGCGGCTCCTCCGCCTCGGTTTCACAGAACGGCAATCAGATTCAGATCGCAGCGGTCAGCCCCGGCGTTACCCAGATCACCGTCACCCAGAAGATCTCTGTCAATTATCAGCAGGGCAGTCAGGTGAAAACCTACGAAACGACCTACACACGCACGTTAAATATCAACGTTACATAAAGAAGGGCTCTTTAGCCCTTTTTTATTTCTTCAGCAGTCCGCCCATCAGCATAAAATATTCGGGCAGACGGTCCTCAGACATCCACTGTATCTCTTGCTTCAGGTATTTTTTAACCGACAGCCCCACATTGCCGCCAAGGGATTCTACCGAATGCCGCATTCTTTCTGGACGCCTGCAGGGCTCTCCAAAAGGCCTGGTGCACCCCCCCTCCCCACAGACGTCACAGCTGCCCATGGACAACGCCACACTGCCGGGATACTGGGCTTCAAGCTTTATAAGCTCAGTATCGAGGGCATGACTTTCCTTTTTAAGAATCTGCCCCGAAATCTTTTTAAAATCCTCCACCGCACAGTCCCGGCTAATCTCCCGGGTATCAAAGATAATTTTCTTGCCACTCATATAAAAACTCCGGTAACTCCGCCAGAAATCCTGAACCGAAAAATCAAAAGGCGGACAGGCCCAGGTTTTTCCATAGCTTGGGCAAGCCTCGCAATAACCCAAAAAGGTGGGAATATCCACGCAGCTCTCCATATATTCGGGAACGGGTATCTCAGCCACGTAGGCCTCCACCCGGTATTCCGGAAACTCAGCTGTCTCAAAGGTCCTGTCTTTCGCGTTCTTTGTCATTGTCTTTCCTCCTGTAATCATTTACCTGTACTCAGTATAGTGACAAAAAGCCTGATTGTCAAACCTTTTCATTTTTTAAAAAAATGCATAAAAAACTGCCTCATATATAAAAGACACCCTCTGCCGAAGGGCAGAGGGTGTCTTAAATACTGTTCTATTCTCCCAAATCTTCCTTAACCGATACAATGACCTTGGTATCATAGGATGCAAAGGCGTCGTCCACCAGACGCTTTCTGGGCGCTTTGGTCAGGAGACTGATCACCGGCACAAAGACCAGGCCCATGATCATGGCAAAGGCACCCGCGTTGATGGGTGACTGCAAGACCGGCGGAAAAGCTGTGCGGAAGAGCATATTGCAGATCATGAGCACCGTGCTGAAAATGAAGGAAACCCAAACCGCTACTTTGGTTGTCCGCTTCCAGTACAGGCCGTAAAGGAACGGTGCCAGAAACGCACCGGCTAAGGCACCCCAGGATATGCCCATCAGCTGGGCAATAAACGTGACAGAGCTCTTATACTGCACAATGGCGATGATCACCGAAATCAGGATAAAAACCACAATCAGGCAGCGAATCGTAAACACCTGCTTCTTCTCATCCATGTTTTTAATCAGGTTATCCTTAATCAGATCCAGGGCCAGGGTCGAGCTGGACGCCATGACCAGCGAAGACAGTGTGGACATGGAGGCCGACAGAACCAGGATCACCACGATCCCAATGAGCAGGGAGGGCAGGTCCTCCAGCATGGTGGGAATAATAGAATCATAGCCGCCGGCAGCAATGTCGATCCGGTCTGAGAACAGACGGCCAAAGCCGCCTAAAAAATATGATCCGCCGGCCACAATAATGGCGAAAAAGGTGGAAATAACCATGCCCTTGTTGATGGAGTGCTCATCTTTGATTGCATAGAACTTGCCAACCATCTGCGGCAGTCCCCAGGTTCCCAGGGAGGTCAGGATAATAACCCCCAGCAGCGACAGAGGATCCGGGCCGAAAAAGGACGTAAAAGCGCCGGCCTGGCTGGAGACCGCTGGGTCGCTGACATGGGACAGGGTGTTCAGCGCTTCCATAAAGCCGCCGTTGTTCCCTAAAACCACAGCCACCACAGCAATGATCCCAAAGATCATAATAATCCCCTGGATAAAATCGTTGATGGCGGTGGCCATGTATCCCCCGGCAATCACATAAATCCCTGTCAGCACCGCCATAACTACAATACAGACGGTATAGTCAATATTGAAGGCCATGCCAAAAAGGCGGGAAAGCCCATTGTAAAGCGATGCAGTGTAGGGAATTAAAAACACAAAGGTAATGATGGACGCCCCGATTTTCAGCTTATTGGAATCAAAGCGCTTGCCGAAGAACTCCGGCATGGTGGCTGTATCCAGATACTGGGTCATGATGCGGGTGCGCCGCCCGAGCACCACCCAGGCCAACAGCGAGCCTAAAACCGCGTTCCCCAGGCCAATCCAGGTGGACGCGATCCCGAATTTCCAGCCAAACTGTCCGGCATAGCCCACAAAGATAACGGCGGAAAAATAAGAAGTCCCGTAAGAAAAAGCCGTTAACCACGGACCGACGGAGCGGCCTCCAAGCACAAACCCATTGACATCGGTGGAATGCTTCCGGCAGTAGAAGCCAACGATCACCATACTGGCAAAAAACGCCACGAGTAAAACAATCTTTTCTGTCATATTAAACCATAATCCTCTCCTTTTAATTTGCGGATAACCCGCTTTACCAAAACGCGACAGAAGCATCTGTCGGACAGGAAAATGCCAAATAAAAAAATCCCGTCCTCCAGACAGAGGACGGGAGCTCATATACCCGCGGTACCACCTCAATTTCGCGCCGCTTCACAGCGGAGCGCTCACAGGGTACGGCGCACATGTATACGCTTATACCCTTGCGCTTTAACGGGCGCTCCCGTTGCAGCCTACTCGGAAAACCCTTTCGGTACACAGCTCACAAAATGTATTCAAAACGCCGTTCTCACCGCCTCACACCAACCGGCAGCTCTCTGGGAGACTTAAGCATTCCTACTTCTTTCTGGTCACAGCCTTTAACATTGCAGTTTCGATTTTTAAATTCTATCATGTTAAAGTATGTCTGTCAATCCATCAAAAGTAATTTTATACAGGAAATCTTGGTTTTTCGCCGTAAACCATGCTATAATGGGCATATCAAGCATTGAGGAGGCCTTCTGATGAACCTTTTTACCAAAAGATACGACCGCAACTTTCCGGCCTTTTCGCCGGATGATTTTGCCATTATCCAGCGCAGCACGGTCAGCGTGGTGGGCTGCGGCGGCCTTGGGGGCTATATTATCGAGGCGCTGGCCCGGATCGGCATCGACGGGCTCGTTCTGGTCGACGGCGATATTTTCGATGTCTCCAACCTGAACCGACAGCTCCTGTGCACCGAGGAAAACATCGGCTGCCCAAAGGCCGAAGCCGCTGCCGCCAGGGTTCACGCCATTAACAGCGGCGTTACCGTCACCGTGTACGATGCCTTTTTAAACGAGAACAACGCTGAAGAATTTATCGCCGACAGCGACGTTGTCATCGACGCTTTAGACAATATCCCAGCGCGCCTCGCGCTCCAAAAAGCCTGTAAAAAGCTTGAAAAGCCTCTGGTTCACGGTGCCATCGGCGGCTTTAACGCTCAGGTTACCACTATTTTTCCGGGAGACGATACCCTTTCACTGCTTTACAAAGTAAAGGAGGACAACGGGGCTTACAAACCCCAGAGCGGCGGAAATCCGGCATTTACACCCGCTTTGGCCGCCGCAGTGGAAGTGAGCGAGGCCCTGAAGCTTCTGACTGGAAAAGGGGAAACCCTGCGCAAAAAACTGCTTTACATCGATCTGCTCGACAACGAATTCACAACCTTTGAACTTTAAGGAGGATATCATGTTTACTGTAGCCATTCTAACCCTGAGCGATAAAGGCTCACGCGGAGAACGCGAAGACAAAAGCGGCCCCGTCATTGCCGAGATGCTGGATGCTGACCTGTACGAGGTCGTGCATACCGCCATCCTGCCCGACGAGAAGCACATTATCGAAAGTAATTTAAAAGCCCTGTGCGACGCCATCGACCCGGTTAATCTGATTCTGACCACTGGCGGCACAGGCTTTTCGCCCCGGGATGTCACCCCCGAGGCCACTACCTCGGTCTGTGACCGGCTGACCCCCGGCATTCCCGAGGCCATGCGTTATGAAAGCCTGAAAATCACGCCAAAGGCCATGCTGAGCCGAAGCGCCGCCGGCATTCGCGGGCGCACCCTCATCATCAATCTGCCCGGCAGCCCAAAGGCTGTCCGCGAAAATCTGGCCGCCATCCTGCCAGCGCTGGATCATGGGCTTGAAATGCTGCTGAGCGCCGGCTCAGCCGAGTGCGCCGCACCGGAAAAGTAAGGCTGGCCTAGCCATTGACCTCGACGTGCAGATAGCCCTGGCTGTAGTAGGGCAGCACGTTCATACCCAGCTCTTTGGCCGCCAGCACCAGATCGCCCAACGCCACGCCCGGACAGTACAGGTCTGCCGCGCAGCCACGTTTATGAAAGGACCAGCTTACACCGCCCACCTCCTCGTTTCGCGCCTCACAGCGTACCCCCGAGGTAATGATGACCGGACAATCGAAAGTGCACCGCAGCGCCTCTATTTTTTCAAGGAGCTCTGGGTTCATACCCGCAGGCCAACCATCGCAGTAACCCGCACAATCGCAGGCATATTCCGACATCAAAAAATGCGCTGACGCGTGCGGCTCCAGGACTTCAGGCGGTTCTGGAGGTTCTGACTCCGGCGGCGTGTCCACGCCCTTTTCATCTGGAGGTCCCGGCGCTGGAGCTGCCGGCTCCAGCACCGGCACCTCTGGCGCCGCCTCCGGCATTTTCTGAAAGTTTACCAGAAACACGCCGCTTGTCACAACGACCAGCACAGCGGCCAGTGTGATAAAAATACGTTTATAAAATTTTTTCATATAATTCCCCCCTTTAAGGTGAAAAGTGGACGGTGGAATGTGGAAGGTTCATGTCCCCTTTGGCTAACGCCAAAGCCATTAAAAAGGCGGCCACAGGCCGCATCGCATCAAATCTGCCACAGGCAGATTTGCACCGGAACTTTCCACTATCCACTTTCAACTTTCAACTAAACAATCCTCTTTTTAGCGCTCTGTCTCTTATTGTTAAAGTTCCTCTAAACGCTAAAAGGGGCTTTCGCCCCCTTTTTATGCTGCGTTCTCAATAACCACATCGGTTTTAGTGGTGTCGACTTTTACGGCTCCAGTCACCTTGGCCAAAGCGAAACCCTCAGGCTCAAAGGCGCCCAGATCAACAATGGACTGCGCGCCGGTTTTTATCTCCGCGTCGGTAATCCCCTCTTTGTAATCCGGGATGGTCATTTTAAATTCCTTTCCGTCTGTGCGCTGAAAATAGATGGATAAATCTTTGTTGGTTGTTGCTGCCATGTTTTAATCTCCTTTATTTTTTAATTTTGTTGCCTGCCTGCGGCACGACAAGAGCGTCGTGCCCTACGCCACTTCTACCATCGCCTCTGCCGTTACCTTCACCTGCTTCTCTCTAATGGGCTCCTGCATACCGGTAATGGCTTTGGCCGTACCTACAAAGGCCTCGTCTGTCACTTCCTTCTTGACATCGCCGTAGGTTTTAGAACCCTTGACAATTTTAGTTCTTGGTTTTATTCAGGTAATAAAAAAACACACTCGAAAGTGTGTCAGAATAATTAAATTTGTTATCCAAAGTTTTATTCACGTATGTCCGGCTGCACCTATGTTGTTAAGAGAATGTTTTTTTCATTATGGCATCGGGAATCTCCCCAATATTCTTGATGAATTTTTCATACTCTTCAAAAATAGCTTTACTGAAATCAGATGTAGGACTTTCTCCGCCTTTTTGTACGGTAATTATTTCATTTATATATATACAGAAACTATCAACGTAGTTTGAAATACTGTTGTTTTTTAAAAAATTTTCATCAACTCCAAAACGCAAAAACTTTTTATATGTCTGTTGGATTTTAATTATATACAGAGTCAAAGCTCTTTCTTTTCTGTATAGCATAAAAGAAAACTCACCTTTTTCTTCAGTTCCAATAATTTCGGCGGGATAATCTGGACTACACAGATCAATTAATTCATCGCAAAGAGCGTAAATTCTATTTTCATAATCCTTTCTTTGCATTTGAACGAAACTTTCTTGACTTTGTTTTAACGAATAGTCTATCGTAACAAGCAGAGCGGTTATTGTCGCGATTGCTCCTAACATCGTACCGTAATATCCAACGGACATCTCTGCGTTCCACCCTTGTATCCAACAAAGATAGTTTAACCCAATAGGGCCAAGTATAAAAATCAAAACACCTGTAATTACAGCAATTAGTTTATGTTCTTTTATTACATCTAATATCTTCATGCTCCCAATTATACCAAAAAATAAAAAAAAAGGCCAGCCTAAAAGACTGACCTTCCCATACTAATTAATCCGAATCGTATCCCCCGTATAAATCAAATCCGGGTTTTCAATCCCATTCAACGCCGCCAGATGTGCAACGCTCGTACCAAACTTTCCAGCAATACTAGAAAGTGTATCGCCGCTCTGGATCGTATAAGTCTGCCCGCTACCGGAGGCCACCCCATCAATCACAATTATATCGCCGGGATAGATCAGGTCCGGGTCAGCAATCCCGTTGATCGACGCCAGATGCTGGTAAGTCGTTCCGTATCGGTCCGCAATAGCAGACAGGGTATCTCCACTCTGTACAATATGGGTGGTTGTATTCTGTGCGTTTTCCTGCGCTTCTGGTGCCGGTACTGGCTGCGGCTGCGGCGTTACACCGGTGCCACCCCCTGCGTAAGCGTCCCAGGCAGCATGATCGCCGTAGAACACATTTAAGTCTAAACGGTCAGACCAGCCGGGCAGATAGCCGCCAGACGTGTACTGGAGCATTGAAGCACCAGCCCAGTCGCTGATGGGGTACATCGGCGCGTCCGGCCAGTAACCATCGCAGCTGTCGGTACTGTAGTAAGCGACCCATAAGCCATAATCTCCCGCGACAACCGCGCTCCAGTCCCACTCATTGACCACGGAGCCGGACATGTAAATCATCGGCTTAATGCCCGTTCTGGCCTGTACTCTGTCCAAGAACGCTTTGGCGTATCCCGACCCACGCGTAACCGCATGGGTTTCCCAGTCCAAAACCAGAACCGCTTCACCGATATAGCCAGCCACATTGTCCACAAAGAAATCTGCTTCAGCCGTCCCTGAGCTGTTCCCGTCCGCAAAGTGGTACACGCCCAGCTTCTTGCCGGCCGCTTTGGCCTGCTGGTAAGCCCGGTCACAATCGCCGTTCACATAATTTAATCCCTCGGTCGCCTTAATAATTACAAAATCGGATGGCACAGCAGCCGTATCTATCCCTTGCTGCCATGCGCTTATATCAATACCGTTTAACATTACTTTGTACCCCCGCTTTCTTTTTCTTCATTTTTATTTTTCAAAATCTCAATGGCCTTCGTGATCGGCTCCGGAATCGGAACCCCCATCAACCCAGCGTTTTCCACAATACTTAGAATTTCATTAATACAGTAAGCGATGACCGCAGCATCCCGGACGAAGTTCGTGCCGATAAGCATATCCAATCGACAGGCAATTAAAACCACCATAAGCGCCACGCCTTTTCTCAAAAGCCCTTTAAATCCAGCTTTTGATTCCAGCGCCCCTGTCTCCGTTTTGGTGCTGTTTTTGAACACCCCGGCCACGATCAGCCCGGTTACGTAGTCAATCAGCATCAGTATTACAAGTGTCTGCAAAGCGGTGTCCCATCCTCCGAAGTAAGTTGCAACTGTACTTAAAATAGTCCCGGTTATTCCCATAATCACAGGGCCTTTAGCAATCATATTTTCCATTTTTGGTTCCTTCTTTCTTTGGTTTTTGGTATTAAAAAAAGACCTTCTGGTCTCAGATTCTCACATTTTGCACCTCCTACACTTCTGTCACAATGTACTGAATCTTATAATTTTCAGCCTTGATGTATACCTGACTGGCGATAAACAGCCGGGCGGTGGCGATATCGGTCGTTGGCGTCGCCTCAGCCACAAAGCTGTTTTCAAGAAGATTGCACTGCATAGCTGCGCCGTTTCCAGAAGCCTTAACTCCAAGGGCCGCATTGAAGGCGTTGGTGTTTGTGCTGCCGTTTGTAAGGCTGATGCTGCCGGACAAGACTTTGATCTCCAGACGATACTTCCTGCCCTTGGGCAGAATGGCGGTGGTGATCCAGCTATCCGGGCGCCCCGTGTTATTCAAAAATTCCGGTGCAAAGCAAAGATTCATGTTGCCGGTACTGTAGTAGGTTCCGTCAAAGGTGACTATTCCATTTTCTTCGGTGTTGATGGAAAGCCCGTTTAGGATGGCGCTTTTCCCATCCGACCAGAAAGGTTTTAACAGGTTGGTTTGCTTTTCCCAGTATAAGGAGTTGCCTTTATAGACGGCTTGATGGTAATGACCGGCAAAATAGATGGCTTGATGCTGTTTTCCATTAAACTGAATGCCCATGGCTCACTCCTGTATGAAATACCAGGTATCCGGATCTGGACTCGCTGGCATTGACGCCACAGACAGCATTTTAGGGGATCGGTCCAGTGACGTGACAAGAGCCCATTGTCTATAGAGATCGCCATAGTTGTCCTCAAAATACTGGTACAGATTCAGAGTGTCGGTGTTCAAGTAAAGATCACCGTCCGCATAGGGCAGGTGATTGCTCGGGGAGCTGTCTGTTGCCGGCCTCTCGCCAGTAATGGCCGTCCCGGTAAGAAGATGGCAGCCCGCAGTACTTCCCATCCATATCCATTCGGTGTTTCCACTTTCGCCGTTATAACGATACTGATAAAGATAACCGGTAAATTTGTTCAGATAATATTTGCCTTCGACTTTCTCAAGTCCGGTGCCAACCTCCTCGCCGACTGACTGCCACCCACCGACTACGCTCGCCCCCACTTCCAGAATGTCGTTGGAATTCACCGTTCCTCCGCCAGATGCGCCCTGGGGAATGACAAAATCCAGAATCGCAGCGGCTTCTGTTCCGGAGTTTGTCACGGCTGCGCTGCTTCCAGGCGCTCCGGTCGTGACCGTTCCTACGGTAATGGTCGCACTTTTACCGGGATCTCCGGGCGGTCCTGCAGCTGGAAAACCCGTATCGGTATCACCGATAAACCAGTTTCCATTATCACCAATGGCGGGCGTATCTCCTTTATCGCCCTTGTTTCCGGTGGCTGAGATCCCCGTATCCGTGCCGCTGATCCACCAATGCCCATTGTCGCCGATCTCCGGCGTATCTCCAGCATCTCCCTTTATTTTGCCGACATTGGTCCACGCGCTGTCCGCCAGGGTCCAGACGTACAGGTTCCCATCGATCATATAGGCCCGGCCGGGTTCTCCGACCACCGGCAGCTCCGCAGTTGATTCCAGAGTGCCCAGAATGGACAGTCCGGCTCCTTCCTTACCCTGTTCTCCCGGCGGCCCGTCTAAGTCTCCAGCCTCGTATTTTTCTTGGAAGGTCTGGCCGTCGGTGAACACTACGTCCTCGGCGGTAAAATTGTCAACGATGGCCTGGGCGTCATCTTTGATCTTGGTCATATCCTGGAGTATCTGATCCGCGCTGCCGATGGTTTCATTGATCTGCGCCGCCAAAGCGATCAGCTGTGAAATCAGCGGCGCCTCTGGATCAAAGGGCTTTGTGCCCAGAATGGAGGGCGGGATGGTGCACCGGGCCTTTTCGGTCTGCCAGATCCGTGTGGCCTCCTGCCACTTTGTGATGTCCTCGCAGTCCGCCAGCACCAGCATAAAGGACAGCTCGCCGGCTACGTTGGTCAAATGCTTTCCAATGAGCCAGCGCACAATGATCTGATCGGCGGTGACCGTCTTGGTGGCCGTGTCGATGAAGCCGCCCGCAGCATTTTCATAGAGAAAAAGCGGCGTTAAATCCGACAGGTCCTCATCGTACTGGGTCCGGTCCAAAACAAAGTCTACGAACTCGGTGCCATTGTCGTACTGGACGGCCAGGACGGTCTGGTATTGTAGTTCGATTTTTCGGTTACTAATGGCGATTTTCATGTTGTCTCCTCCTTATGCCAAAGTCCATCCCTTGTTTGTGGCAATGGCTTTCTGTTCAGTGGTCAGCTTGGCCAGGTTATCGACACCCATGGTCAATGTTTGGCCTGAAGCCACTTTAAGGTTGTTAAGGACTTCCACAAGGGCCTCTGTGGTAAACTGGGTGGATGCACTGATATCCAGATCGTACTGAATATTCTTTAAATGGACTTCTCTCATGCTGGTGCATCCCTCCAAAATCGACTCGCTGTAAGGCGCCTGGTCCATATCGATGGCCGGGATACACGCCAAGGCAGCACAATTTTGGAAGCAGGCGCTGGCGTCTGATGCTTGAATGATGTACGGCGGCAGGTTAACCGCCTTAAGCTTGCTGCATCCTGAAAAGGTCCCATACAGGTAGGTGTTAAACAGAGGTGCTTCAAAGTTGATGACTTCCAGGTTGGTGCAGTCTTTGAAAGCTTCATATAAAAATTCACCACTCAGGAGGGTATTGCTGCTGAAATCAATCCTTTTAATGTTGGAAGACATGGTAAACACGGAGCCTGTGCTGGCATAGAACCCGCCGCTGAACCGGACATACTGCAGTGCGCCGGATGCGCCCACCATCCCTGAATCATCGGGATTGATAAAAAGACAATCCAGATAGATCAGCTTGGTTGTGCTCATGTATTCGTAATCTTCTTTTGCCGCACCGCTGTATTCAACCACCACGGCGGAATCCCCGGAAAGAGCGGTCACAAAGCTGTTCAGGCTCGCGTTCTCCAGATATCGGAAACAAACTTTACAGTTCACCAGAACTAAAACATCAAAAGCCGGAAGTGCCCAGTCAATGACCTTTCCGGATGTTTTCACAATAAACCAGTGTATTTTCTTCGTACTGTCCACCAGGCTGTCCGGACATTTTGTTTCATCCCAGGTGTGGGTGACGGCGGTCTCTGCCGTACTGCTCGCGTAAGTTTTTCCATCGCTGGTTTCAATGGAATACTGGTTCGTTCCACCTTTTTTTAATGTAACGGCCACACTGCTGTAGGTCATTATCAGTGCGTAGGATCCGGTCACCCCAAGGGCACCAACCAGATCATTTGCCTTTTCCCGGCAATAGACAACGTCCTCATGAAAAAAACCTTTGCCTTCGGGCTCAGCTTCTGCCTTTCCTGCAATATCAGCGATTTTTCCAGCATACTGAGCAAAGGAAATGCCAGTGTCCACCGAAACCCCTTTTGCCTCAATGGCCTGCTTGATGGAGCCTTTGCTTATCTCGATGTTTTCAGCCAGTTCAACGGCGGTACCAGTCACTTCTGGATCGTTAATGATGGTCCGGAGTTTTTCGGAGACGGTATCCTCTGTTGGAATCGCGGCGATTTTGTCCGCGTATTGCCGGAAGGTGGTTTCTGTCGGTATGGCCACTCCGTGTTCTTCAATTGCCCGCCTCAGGCACAATTTTGTGTCAAGCAAGTAATTCAGTTTATCGTTGACAGTTCCCATCAGATCACCTCCCCGTTGATGGCATCAATGGAATCCACATAGGTGACGGATTCTCCATTGATCGCATCGATCATATCCACAAGACTGTTAATCAACCCCTCTGTCTTGGCGGCTTCCTCTGTTGCCTTCTTTTCGGCTTGTTGCGCCTTTTGGGCATCGCTCTGAACTTCTGCTCCGGCCGCAGTAACGGCACTGGCAATGGCCAGCATTTGCATAATAATCGGTTCCTCCGGAACCGCGTAGTCATCCCCCACCAGGCTTCCGGTGATGTTGGACTTTGCGATATTGGTGGACCAGACCTTTTCGGCGCTTGGTAAATCCTCATAGTTCGCTGCGCTTAAAAAGGTCAGCCCAAACAAAAAGCGGCCGTTGACGGTTGTCAGGGAGCGGGTAACGCTCCAGCTGGCCTGTATTTTATCCCCAACTAACGCGGTATTCAATGCCTCAAAGCGTGTGCCCAGTTCGTTGGAGTAGACGATAAAGCCGCTCATCTGTGACAGGTCGATATCACTTTCGGTAAAACGGTCCAGGACAAAGCAAGCGGTTTCTGTCGCGTTGTCATTCTCCACAGCGATGGCTGTGGTCTGGTCGATCTGGATGTCTCTGCCAATCACTCTTATTTCCATAATCTTTTTTTACACAGCAGCATGGAAAATGCTGCAAGCTCCTTTCGATGAATCTTTTACGACAACGTAATAGCCATCCTTTGGAATATAATACAGTCCGTCGGGGGCTGTGAAATTATTTTGAACATTCTTCCAATTGATGAGATCGTAAGATACCCTGAAAACGCCTGTTTCAAATAGAACATAAAAACCGCGTTCAGGATCATAAGTCAGCATACTCGGGAAGCCACCGAATCCATCTTTAAAAGTAGCAATTTCTGCGTATGTGTAGTCCTCCTTGAGCAAAAACAGGTAATCGTTTCGTTGATCTTTCCAGATTGTTATTCTATAAAATATCTGGTTGTTTAAATAGCTGGCCTTAAAAAGATCGCCGTCCTGAAAATTCCTGACAGTGTAAGTTAAATCTTGTTGAATGCTGGCAAATACATCTTCTTCTTCATCGTAACACCCGATTCCGTTAAGATAAAACGGAACTTCTGCATGTCGTTGCTTGACGGCCCCCACTATTCGGTTTCCGCTTCCAAAGTTCGGAACGACTGCAATAATATTCGTTCCATGCGCTGTGTGTCCATCCAGCGAGGCCTTTCCGCCCATCCACAGATATAGATCTTTTCCATCGTAAATCACATCATTAAGACGGTTCTCTGCATTCAAAAATCCAAACTGCTCAATGCCTGACCCTCTGACCGTTATATATTCCCACATATCACCAAATTCAGAATAGTAAAAAGAGCACCTTAAACTGTCTTCTTTTAACATTAAATCGGTGTTGTACGTAGAGAATTCAATCGGGTCCATGATGATGACAAACCCTTTGTGCGAATACGGAACCCGTTTTCGCGGCGTTATGGTCAGGTTTATTCCGGACTGTGGTTTCCATTGATGATCTGCTTTGTCATAATACAGAATCGCTCCGTCAGAAGTGTAATAAATATAATTGCCATCTGCGTTATAGTATAGGTTACCATAACCCATCCACTGAAAATTTAAGCTGTTAAAAAAGTGGTCAATGCTAAATCTGTCTGGCCATATCTTTTGCCCATCAATCCAGGCTTCCCGCATATGCCGGCCGCTAACGACCAGGTCACTGGCCTTTTTCTGGTTATAAACAATGCTCATTTATGCCTCCACATCACACACGAGGTACAAAACCCCGCTTTCTTCGTTTGCCGGCGGGTAAGAATCAATGACTTCCCACCGGTACTGGCTCACCTGCTGCACAATCCCACCCGTATAACCGCCGGTCCCGCCGCCCGCGGACGGGTCATAGGTGCCATTGACCTTTTCGTCCAGCTCATCCAGGCGGCTCTTGGTTTCTTCCTCATCGTCGGTGAAGGTATAGACCGGGGTGCCAATCTCGATTTTGTTGTACTTGCCGGTCAGGGCATTCCAGTCTACGGAGATGCAGCGGGATACAAAGGCAATATCAATCTTTTTATGGTAGCAATGAACCGTGTCCCCGATGTTCACCGTCTCAAGGACTGCGAAGTCTTTATACTCGGTGGTGTTGGCCAGACAAGCCATATTGATTTTGTGGTTGAAGGACGGTCTATCTGCGCCACCGGTATAAAGCGCCCTGCATCGGCTGCGGAGCTCCTCCTGAGCTTCGGACAGCGTAGCAAAGCCTTCCTCATCAGGATCGCCGGCGTTTTTCTTAACCTTCACATCTTCAAAGGTCACCTTCCGCTCATAGATCAAGGCATAATCGTTTATCTTCGGGCTATCCACATAGGCCGCCGCCGGATCCAGGGTAATGCCGTCAAACCCAAAGGGGTATATTCTTGTGATAACCGTGTCCATGCTCTGGCGTTCTTCAATCTCCAGAAGATTTTTGCCAAAGGCGATGGTAACGCCATTGTCCTCCCCGATCTTGGTATTAACATAAACATCAAAGTTATCAAACAGGCACTCGCCGCCCCACCTGGAGATATAGGTGTTGCTTTTTTCCCCACAGATGGCCTCTACCACGTTCTTGACAATGTAATAGGATGTGTTTACCTTTGTGATGTCGGAATGTCCTGTAAAGGACGTTTTATCCAAAATAATGGCAAGGGCTTCCTGTCCGTTTTTCTGGGTTGGCCGGACGTCCAGAAGGATGGTGTTGATCAGGTCAAAGAAAATATGCCGAGCGTAGATGACCATCCGATCCATCTTTTTCTGTGTGTCATAGATTCGAAATAGCTGCCTCTTGCTGTAGGGGGTGGGGCACCCGATGATGGCTTCATTCTGTAGGTACCGCCAGCGCCCTTCTGCATCAAAGGGGTGCTCCATCTCAATTTCACACTGTCCGTTCAGTTCCATGATAAAATTGCATTTACTGGGCTGAAGAACCATATCGCCGTTGTCGGTAAAAGCGGCAGCTTTCAGTTCGGTTCGGCTGTTATACACGTTAATCATTAGATTTTCCTCATATTGGTGATAATTTTGCCTGTAAAGCCATCGGTTAGACTAAGGGTATTCTTCCCTGGCAAAAGAAACAGATCGGAAAACTCCCCGGTCATGGCCTTATTGGCAAAAATGCCCTGGCTTTTATAGCAGAGCTGTTTTTCAGTGTTGATGGTCAGTTCCCCGTCAATGGTCAAAGGGATGGCGTTACCATTGACAGTCAGGGTACAGGCTCCGTTTCCAGTGATGATGTAAATCGGGCGGCTGACTGCAGCGTTATTCATGAGCTGATCGGTGAGATTAACAGCCACGTCGCTGGCGGCCTGGTAGCGGTAAGGGTCGCAGGTGAATTTCGCTGTGAACTGCCCGTAACGCCGGTACTGGATTTCAATTTCTGACATTTCAACCTGATGCACCCGATAGAATGAACGTTCATCTACGGACAGAAAAAGCCGCGGGTCGCTTGTATCCTTAAGCCAGCGCTTTACAATGTCAATGGCATCCTCGTTTTTCTCAAGATCCTGGATCTCCATTTCCAACGGGATAACAATATCATCATAAGCGTCCTCCTCGTACAGCAGGCCATCGCGCCCCGGGATGGTAATGGTATCGTAGCGTTTTTGTGGTGTCGGTATCTGAATGGTCCCAAGCAGCTTTACCACGACTCCTGTAATTCCAACCGCGTCGGACCGATACCCGTTATATTGGATGTATGCTTTAGACATTGACTGGTTTCTTTCCTTTCGCGATATTTTTTGATACCTTTTCCCGGCTGACGTTACTGACTACCCGGGGCGTTGTTTTATCCGCGATCCTTTCGGTATCCAGATAGATCGGCGGGGTTTCAGCGACAACGGTAATGGGCGCGGGGTCCGGGGCGCTGACATTCACGACAGGCGCTTTGCCAGTAATCTCCTCAAGACCCCGGTTCGATAGATTCACGCCGATGTCCGCCGCTTCCATATGGACCGCTCCCGACATCCGGTCAATCATATCCTCGCTGAGGTGATCCACTGCTTTCAGAGCTTCTTTTTCATTAAGCTTTATCCCGACGCCGATCCCCGGCGGCAGCATCTTTCCGATCTCATCCCGCATTACATGCGATGGCGAATTAATGTTAAAGGCTTTTTTGAAACCATTAATGATGCTTGATCCAAAACTGCTGATCTTTTCCATCAGCCAGCTGCCCATGCCAGTAATGCCTTCCCAAAGCCCTTTAATCAGATTTTTTCCAATGTCTTTAATTGCTCCCATAAAAGACGTAAAGCCTTGAACAATGGCCCGAATAATCTGTGGTATGGCCTTTAC
This sequence comes from Eubacterium maltosivorans, assembly GCF_002441855.2. Lineage (NCBI taxonomy): Bacteria > Bacillati > Bacillota > Clostridia > Eubacteriales > Eubacteriaceae > Eubacterium > Eubacterium maltosivorans. The sequence goes on from NZ_CP029487.1 coordinate 1,123,847, forward strand.
AATGCCTGCAATAATGGCGGGCAGATTCTCAATCAAAGCACAAAAGAGCCGGATCCCGGCGTCAATAAGCATCGGGATAAGCTGGAGCAAGCCGTTGATAATTCCATTAATCAACGTCGGCAGCGCTTCACATATCTTTGTGATAATTTCAGGCAAGGCCTCGATCAGAGCCATAAACAGCTGAATCCCGCCTTGTATGACAAGGGGTAACAGCATAATAATCGCATTGATGATCGCGTCAATGATCTGCGGCAGCGCGGACACAATGGCTGTGATAATCTGGTCCATCGCCCCAATCAGGGCTGTAAAGAGTTGAATGCCTGCCTGTATGATCTGCGGCAGCAATGTCATCAAAGCGTTAATGATGCCTGTAATCAGCCCCGGCAAGGCTGCTGCAATCATTTCAATAATAGTTGGTAATGCCTGAACAAGTGCCGTAAACAGCTGGACGCCGGCCTGAACAATCATCTCGATTCCCTGAAGGAGACCATTGACAACGGTCATGATAATCTCAGGCAAGGCCTCGATGATAATCGGCAGGGCCTCAATGATTCCTTGTAATAGCCCCATGACTAGCTGTAAAGCAGCGTCCAGAATAATAGGCATCAGCCCGATCAGGGCGTCCACGACGGTTTGAATTAACGTCGGTAACAACTCAATGATCTGTTCGATGACTACCGGCAGCACTTCCACAAGGGTCATAAAGAGTTTTAGCCCCGCTTCAATGATAACCGGAACGGCTTCAGATAATATCTGGATAACAGACGTGATCAGCTCCGGCAGTAAGACTGCCAGCTGGTCAATCACCGTGGGCAGCGCTTCCAGTAAACCGGAAAACAATTGGATGCCGGCGTCAACCAGCATTGGAACCGCATCGGTAATAAAATCGACGATCATCTCAACCAACTGTGGTAAAAACGCAATGATCTGTTCGATGACCTTCGGAAGCGCTTCAACCAACGCTGAGAAAAGTTTTAGCCCAGCCTCAATGATCGCCGGAAAAGCGCCCATAATAAAATCAATGATCGCCTGGATCAATGTCGGCAAAATAGCGATCAACTTCTCAAGGACAACTGGGACAGCCTTTACCAGACCACTCAGGAGTCTTACTCCTGCATCTAAGATCAAATCAAGGGAATTGGTTAAGGTTTCCGCAATGGCGAGTACTAAGTCGGGCAACATATCCAAAAGCATTGGAATGGCCTCTGCTATGCCTTGCATTAATCCTTCAATCAGCTGGATACCCGCTTCAATGAGATCGGGCAGCATATCGAGCAGGACAATGACCAATTCATGGATGGCTGAGATAACGGCTGGGATTAACCGTGGCAGAGCCTGGCCGATCCCTTTTGCCAGTTCAGTGATCAAACTGATCCCCAGGGCCAGCAATGCCGGCAGCATCTCAAGTATGCCGTCAATTAAAATTTCGAGAGATTCCATCACCGCGTTGATAATATCTGGAAGATTCTTTTGTATGCCGCTGATAAGCGACTCAATCAAGGAAATGGCTGTTTCAACAACCTTTGGAATGTATTCTGTAATCTTCTTGACGATGTCTGCCAGTACAGATCCTACCTCGGATACCAGCCCCTCCAGACCGTCTTTCTCAAAGGCTTCATTGAGGCGTTTGCCCATCTCTCCAAGAAAGGTGACGGCCTCCGTTGCAGCTGGCAGGAGTTCTTTTCCGACAGCTCCGGCAAGGTTGGTTATCTGCAGCTGTGCAATACGCAGCTGGTTGGCCAGGCTGTCAGATGTTTTCGCAAAGTCGCCCTGGGCATCCGCGGTCACGGACATCAGATATTGATATCGAAGGGTGGCCTGTTCGGCCTGGGTCATGCTGTCATAGGTCTTGTCAATTCCCTGGCTTAAAGCAAAGGCCTCCAGATTGGCCACAGACATATTAATGCCGAGTTGCTTCAGGGGTTCGGTTTCTCCTGAAATTCCAGCCCGGATTTTTTCAAAGGCGACTTCGTGGTCAAGATTGTAGAAGGAGGCCATATCCCCTGCCAAACCAACCATATCCATGGACATCTGGGTAACTTCACTTCCGGCAAGACCCATGGACTTCAGCATGGCGCCAATGGTCCCATTGAACTGCTTGGCATCCAGTTCGGCCATCCCAAAAGAGGTCGCCGCATCTTTGGCCCACTGATTAATCTTATCTGCGTCTGCGCCAAAGGTGGTGTCAACAACATTCTGGACCTCGGTTAAGTCGGAGGCCAGCCTTACAGCTTTAACGCCAGCGGCCGCCAGTGCCGTGCCGGCGGCAGCGACACCAACCGCCATTGATTTCATACCGTCAACTGCTGTATCTTTTAGTTTTGCTAATCCTTTTTTAAAGCCGCTTGTCTCCAGGCCGACTTCAACTTCTAATTTACCATCTGCCAATAACCTCACCACCTTCATGATTGGTTATCGGCACAACGGCACTACTTAACCTGTTTTCCTGCTTTTATTTTCAATTCAAATATACGGCGGCAGTGTCGGGCTTTACATTTCAGCCGTATGCCACTGGCCTCTGCCGTTTCTGTGAAAAATAGGTTCATCTCATGCCCGCAATGGGGACATCTTACTTTTTCAATGTTAATCACACCCCTTTAAAAGAACGAGGATAGCGCGGTGACCATATCCTTCTCACGCTGTTCTTCCGTGCGATAATCCGGCAATTGATACTGTTTCTGCAGCTTGCGGTAAAGATGGCGTTTCTCAGGTGGCATTTTACTGTCAATTTTTACAGAGCGGTAGCCCATTATTTTGACAATCTCATTATCCGCTTTCAGACCGTTAAATAACCGTCGAAAAACCCACCAGTGCATAAACTCAACTTCTAACAGATTGATGCCATACTGATCCAGAAAAGCTGAAAAAATATACCCTTCATCGGCTTTAAAACTATAAACCTGTTTTGGATGGCGGCTTGATTCAGCTTCCCGAGACTTTTCTTCTTTTCCACATTGATAAAACCAGAGCATCTTCTGCGCTGCCATTTCGATGTTTGCCGGGATACCTTCCGGATAAAAAAGAAGGAGCGTGGCAGCAATGACCGCTCTTTCATCTCCCCGCTTCTCCTGCATATTCACCTCAAAGGCGGCCATAACGCGATAATCCGGATCAATGGGATAATGATGGCCGTCGACTTCCACGGTTTTTGGTAACCGCTGTGTAAAAATCATTTTGTTTCAAAACGTTTGATATTGCTTCCATCAACGACTGCAGGGCCGGCAGTCAAACGCTCCATTTCCTGGTTCCGCTCTGCAAGCATGGTATTAAAATGCTGGATTTCGTCCACCACCTGTTTAAAGGCATCGCAACACTTGATATAATGCTTCTCACCTTTAAACACTTCCTCGGCGGCCCCTTTTCCAAACACATCATCGAAAAAAGCATAAACCAGATCACACTCCTGCTGAATGGCTTTGCTTAAAGACTTACCGCGTTCAATGGTTTTATGCTTTTCGCTAAAATCTGCCAGTGCTTTTTCTGCCGCGTCTGCAATCTCCGCATCCATCAAATCAAAGTTAAGCTTTACTCCATTAATTTCTAACATATTTCTCTCTCCTCACTCAGACTTCTGGCGTTTCCGGATTGCTTCCACTGCTCTCAGTAAACGTGCATACCGTATCGTTTTCGGATAAAACAACGGTCCCAAAGACTTTTTCACCTTTTACTTTTAAGTTGCCGGAATAAGTATAAGCGTCGGTGCTGTCACCTTCTGTATCTGGAACGATGGCAAAGGACCGCTTTACTGCTTTTTTGCTCGCGATGTCCACCAGAACAATGTCACGGATCGCGTCATTTCCAGTCAGCTCGTTGTCCGTAATTTTCACAATATCCTCGAGCACGGGATTTCCATTGTACATATCAAAGGTATAGGAAATGGATGGGCTATACCCGGTTACGTCGGTCTGCTCAAAGTCTTCATCCACATATTTCCGGCTGTATTCAGAAGGGTTTTTGCTTTGCGACATATCTGTAAAACCCTTCATCCGGTTAAAAGTCGGTTCACCGCCTTCCTTGGGCACACCAAAAAAAGCGACCTTCCCAGACCGTTTTACCAATTCACCAATATTCATTTTTAATTCCTCCTGTTATTCGGTATAGACGAGGCGGCACTGTATGACATATTTTGCCTCATCGCCTTCGTTTTCTAATAGATAGCCATTGCTCAATGTTTCAATATACTGGCTTTGCCGTCCCCGGTCCAGTTTCGGAAGATTCCCTGCCTCAGACTGCTCTTTAAACCAGTATTCCAAATCTTCATAAAAGCGGTCATTTTCCAGGTTGTTTTCACTGTCAATCCCATAAAACTCACGGGAGCAGAAATGGAAAACGCACTGCTTCATCCCGCCGCCGTCCGTATAATGCTTAACCCACGGGTCTGATGGTACCTCCACAATGGAGCAGGATTCCACGACATCTGAGATGAAATTAAATCCAACGGACCGATGGTTTTTCTTGATCAGATCACATTGATCCTTGATATAATCAAAAACACTTTCTAAAATTGTCATTTCTTTTTAAACCTCGTATAACGCGCCAATGATCGCAGTATTTGATCCTTATTGTCTGCCCACATCCGATTGACCCAGAAGGGGCCACGCATGGGTGCGCCAGCGAATTTTAAGTTTTTCTTCGTCACTTTCTTCGGCGGAGGACCGACCATGACTTTTCCATACCAAAGATAGCGCGCTTTAACCCTAGGATATAAAAGGGATTGCCTGGCCGGTAAAATACGGCTGCTGTTTTTTAAACTTCCTGTGTCCATTGGTGTGTAGGGATCACTTCTGCGTCTGGCTTCATTTAGCAGAAATTTCTGAGCAGGTCCACCCGGATTAATTTTCAATCTTGCCAGTATTTTGTGCTCCCGATCCATTTTCAGACGGATTTTAACGTTTGACTTTGACATCAGGCGCACCCTAACTCGATGTGACCAAGGTTCTTACCAAGCTTTCGGTTATCTTGAATGGAGATAACGGACACGCCGCTGTCACTTTCGACCAGGCGGCGCAATTCTTTTCCGGATGCCTCACCGTAGTCCTTAATACCGTCAACGACAAAATCAGCTTTCCTTATGTCCACATCCGGCAAGACACTTGAACAGGGAATAAAAACCGTGATCATATCGGCAGACTGAAGTCCTTTGTCGGTGACAGAAGTTTTTCGTTCTCCCTGCCAGTTAACACCTCGAATAATCTGATTGCTGACGGTTCCATCTTCGGTGATTCGGACGATGGTAATATCTGTGTTGGTTTGCATTTTAGACCCCCTGATATAAAAGGCCTGTCCCGATCAGGAAGGGATAAGCTGCGTTGTAGCTTTCCTGTTCAAGGGTCTTTCCATCCGCGTTGGCATAGGACACAGAAGCCTTACCAACACTTTCTGAAGCAATCCCACCCTTCCCGTCATCATAGGTCTTTCGAACTTCCGTTACAGCGCAGGCGGCGTTTTTAACAGCATCGTCAATGGGCTGTGTCTTATCAATACGGTTATAGGTGATCGCATCTAAAAAGGCCGACGCTTTAAGCGCCAGCCCGTTGAATGTTCTTTCTTCTGTAATTTCTGTTCCAAAATAGCTGTTCTGGTAGTAGTTAAAATCGGCGTAAATCATTTTACGCACCTCCTGATCAGGCGTTTGGAATCAATGTGATGTCCTCTGTGACCGCGGCGCCTGCAACGGTGATGGTTTCCTTGAAGGTTTTAAAACCGTTCTTTTTGATGACCGCTTCATAATCTCCTGATCTCAGACTAAAGACGGCCGTTCCATCGACTCCTGTTTTCAGCCTTGCGCCGCTGACATCAACGGTGGCTCCTTCAACAACGGCGGGGCTATCCGCGTTGTCTTTAACCGTAAACGTAACGGCCTGTGTGGTGGTTGGTGTTGCCGGCTCGATGTAAGCAAAAGGACAGCTCAAGCGATCTTCATCCATGCGGGTTGCTGGATTCGGAAGCGCCCAGCCCATGCGGAACACCACGCGCAGCGCAATCATATCCTGCTGCGCAAGGTTGTAGATGATTGCTTTTGTCGTGGGGTCTTGAATAACGCCCTGATCCAAAATTTTCACCGTAATATCCTGACGAATCGCGTAAACGGCCTGTGACCAGTCCCCGACAATCATCTGTGCGACGGATTTATCAAAGGATCCGTTTGTTGGAAAGTGCATGGGCGCGCCGTCAAGAGCATATTGTGTGGCTCCCTGCATGGTGGTCATGAAAATCGGCGACCCATCGGTATCCTTCAATCCTCTTAATTTCGACCGCATGGCCATGGACGCCATAGCTCCGGTTGACATATAGCCGTCATCTTCAATCTTTGCCAGTACCCCGTTTTCACCCATAATCAGATCAAACATATTGCTGGAGCCGGATGTTACGTTGTTTCCCGCCTGTCTGGCCCGAGTGATAATATCACTGGTCCATTCTGCCGGACGGTTATTCCCAAAAATAACCGCGCTGTCCACGCGCTGACCGATGGCTTCGACCACTCTTGGCTGGATCTCACCCATAATATCAAAACTGGCATCATCCAATACGGCTTCTGGAATTGGCACAATAACCGCCAGTTCTGCGGCCGTAAGATAAACATTATCCCATGCCTGTTCAGACACCTGTTTATAACCTGTATCACCATTGACCCAGTAAGCCATGGGCAACAGATCCAATACAGGGATCCTTGTCTGTTTACTGGTCATGTTGGGCAGCTTGCGGCCAAGCTGCATGAAGATGGACTGCTTTGGTGTGTCCTGAAAAATCGTGTTGCCCAGTTGCTCCTGAATGAGCGCTTCGGCCCTCTCTCTGTTTACAATTGCCATAATTTATTACTCCCTTCCAAACACGGCTCTGAAAGCCGCGTTCGCTTCATCTTTTGTTGTTGTTGGCTGCGATCCGCTCCCGGTAGCTGAAGCCGTAAAAGGCTTGGGATCCGGTTCGGATTCAAATAGATAATCATTGTCGGTTTTAAGCTTTTCCAGCTGTTCTTTTAACCCGACAATCTCGTTGCCGTTCTGTTTGAGGCCATCCATGTTCAGCAGCGCCTTAACCGCCACAGCGTTTTTAGCTCTTGAATCGGACAGTGCCTTTTCAAGCGCATAGTTGAATTTCATGGTTTCAATTTCCTGCTGCGCTTTCGTCTCTGCTGTTTTTACTGCTTCTTTCCAGTCTGGATCGTAACCCTCCAGTTTTTTATTGGCGGTGCTGAGTGTGGACTCTGCGGTATCTGCCCGTGTCTTTTCCTGGGCGGTTTTCTGTTGTTCGTCCTGAAGCGCAGCCTGATGATCTGCAAGAATCTGAGTCACCGCCTCAACGGACAGGCCAAGCTTCTCTAAACTTTCTTTGTCAAGTGCCATAGATATCTCCTTTCGTGGCATAAAAATAAGACCTCTCGGCCTTTGCTTTTAAATGGATTCATTTATTTTTATGGGCCAATGGGCCTCACCTCCTCAATTAGATATGAAAAAACCACCTTCAGCGCTTTTTGCTATCGGTGGTTACGCATAGTCATCATCCGGATCAAGCTCATCCCACCCATATTCTTCGGAAAGGATGTCCCGGCCAGCTACAGCACTCTGTTTTATTTTTTCATTCAAACCCTCCAGGGTTTCATCAAGGGGAATCATTTCTGTTGGGATCGGTTCATCAAACAGTTTTTCATATTGTTCATTGAGCCGTTTAAACGCTTTTGTCGTTGGATCAATCATCACAGACCTCCTAAAATTTTCTTGAATTCCTTCATGGCAGATGGAAAATAGTGCTCCAGTACCTTGCGACGCTCCTCGTTAAACTGCGCCTCAAAAAAATGTGCGAAGGCTTCAGAGGGTAGCTTATCCGGACTGCTTTTCCAGTAACTTTTTCGATGGCACCATGAGCCCACGCATTTATTTCCGCTCATCCCACCGAAAAGATCCGATACGGCCGAGTGTGTGTTATCACTGATCTCTTTTGAGATTGCCGACCGTACATCGTCGATATACTTGATGTGATGCTTGTCTTGGTAATCCTTAAGATACTGCTTATAATCAGCCTTAAGCGCATTTGAAAGTTCGACGCGGCTTTGTCCGTTAATTCGGGTGGCGTGATCAATGTAATGGCCATGCTCATGAAAATAGGTCACACCCGCCCCTTTCGGGTTTCGTTCATCAGCAGCAAAATTCATGTAGACTTTATTTTCCTTCGGGCTATAATGCGCAACTCCTTTTTGTGTTCCGCTGCCAATGGAATCCGTTGGAACATATTTTTGAAAAACGCGCTTCGCCTTACGTGTTCCGTTGTCAAAACGGTCCTTAATTGCTGCTTTATAATTTTCTGAAGCGCCATGCTGTCCAACATGACTTTCAAAAAACCGGGTCTTCCTTGATTTAATTATAGCACCCTTCTGCTTTTCTGCAAGCTGCTTCCAGTAATTTCGTTCCGCCTGGATTGCTTTTTGACTGATGCTACGGTCAAACTGGTAAACCTGATGTCGTTCAGGCTTTATCCGCAAATCGGCTGCTCTACTAAAGGTTTGATATTCCTTTTTTTGCCGCCTCAACCTTACACTTGCAGTGGTAAAAGCCTCCGTGTCGTCTGCGGCATTGTACCCAATCAATTCCCGTTTGGTTTTCCGGATGGATCTCTCAATTTCTCTCTGGTGCTGATTCGCAGTGTAATGGTCATATTTCCGGCCTTTGTAGAAAATGGGCTCTGGATCGATGTTTTTGAGCTCTTTGTCTGTCCAGGTTCTTTTGGAAATCCCAGGCCAGAAGTTGTTATAGTCGTGCCGGCAATTCCAGCCTTTGAGGCCTTCACCTGTGCCAAGACCGGTGGCCTGATATAAATTGGGATATTCTTTTGTGCTTCCCTTTCTGCAATAGACCTTTCCCTGCCATCCGGCATGGTTTGCCGGACCACTACCGGTATTTCTCGCCCCGGCGTGGGCTGTTACCTCAACGAAATTGCACCCCGTTTCCTCTCCCAGAGCATCAGTCATCTGACCACTGAGCTGATTGGCACCGGTTAAGGTCGCCCTCCTGGCCGCGACATCCAGATGATTGCTCCATCCGCTGGCATAGTCTACGGTTCGTAAGCCGCTGTCTGCCATTTTTTTGATAGCCTGACGGACCGCGCTATTGTAATCCAGGGCGCCACTCTGAACCTGCAGCTGCACAAAGTCCATCTGATCCTGAAAGTATTTCGCGATCGGTTTAAAAACGATCTTGCCTTTTACACGCTCCGCGAACCCCAAACTACCTGTAATATTTCGTATTTCACCTTTTGTCTGATGGAGTATGGCTTCAAATATCTGGCTGAGTTCCTCATGTGTGCGGACGTCTACGGCTTTTTTGCCCAAGGCGTTCAATGCGGTATTTTCAGGCTTCAACATCTCTACACCCCACTGTTCAAACAGGTAATCCAGCTGCTTATCGCTGACCTGGAGAGCCGTCTGGACTGCTTTTCGAATTGCTTCGGTTGAGAGCCCCATCTCTTTTGCACGGCGGGCCTGCCATTTGGCAGTTTCTGTCATCGTACCGGCGCTTGTGATCCGTCTTACAAAATCCTGAATGATGAAGTCTTCCAGATCCTGAAACAGACCAGTCATGCTGTCGGCAATCAAATCATATTGAGCTGGCGTAAGCATTATTCAGACCCCTCAATAATCTTTTTGGCTTCCTCCTTGCTGATGCCGATGGCAACGGATATCAAGTTGATTGTCTGGCCAATGGTCAATTCCCCTTTGCTGTACTGGCCGATGATCCCCAAAAGCGATTGTGTTTGCGCGCCATTCAACGTTTTACCGGCAATCTCTTCCGCGGCTTCAACCTCATTAGAACGCTCGGCTTCTACTGTACCACCACTGTTAGGACCAGATACGGACAGGCCCACGTCGAAGCTTTCCTCTGTGTCCGGCATCATCTCCAAGGCCTGCTCATCGGTCACGCCGTAGCGCCATTTCAGATATTCCTCTGGTTTCAGGATGCCCGCGGCAACCTCCTGCATCCGGATCGCTTGTTCGGTTTCAGTGTCCACGATAATACTGTCATCAAAGTTAAAGCTGATTTCATAATTGCCGGCCGGCGTAAGGTTCCACTGATCCGCATAGACGTTCATGGCATCGATCAGGTCTTCCAGTGCTCGTCTCAGCGCTTTTTGGAGATCGGAAACCGTTGAGTAGCTGCGCTGTTTACTGGCTTTGATCTCAGTTGCGGTTTTATCCACCATTTGGACATCCGACAGGGTGCCATAAGCTAAACCGCATTCAAACTCAATGCGCTGCAGGTACTTATTTAATCCGTTAAATAAACTTTGATCACGTATATCTGGGGAATATTCCTTGTAAAAGGGTTCACTCTTTAATCCGTTTTTTATGTCCAGTGTCCGGTAGAGCTTTTCCATTCCACCCGGCAGAATCGGATTCCCAAAGCTGTCCATATCATAAAGGCTGGCATCGGCAAAAACTGCGGGCTCTTTTAGCTTGTATTCCTGGATAATCCTGGAATACTGCCGATCGGCCACCTCAAACATATGCGCCTCGTCAGCTGTCGCAAAAACAGACACGCCGAGCGGGGATGAATTATCGACCCGGTTGGCCTTTGGTACTCTGAAATAGCCATAAAGTGGTATTTTTACCCCCTTCAAAAAAGCCGTTGGCTCAAGGGCGGCCCATTCATCAACCGCCGATAACGGAATCTCACTGCCGAGAATCCGCTCGTTTTTGCTGGCGTAAGCCTTGTTAATCACGGTATAGCCGTTTGAATTGATCTTGTGGCCTTCAAAACGCCTGAATACCTGACCCCCGCGCCGCTTTACGTCCACGAAGACTGCTGCGGTCATACGACCAGAGCTGTCAAAGGATACCGGAACAAATGAGTCTGCCTGGACAAAGTCAATGGAAATACTTTCCCCGTCAAAATAGGGTTTTAATACCAGGCCGCCTTTTGCGCAGCCATACTCTAAATAAGTTCGGATGTCTTCGAGAAACCCTTGATAAACGTCATTGAGATAATCCGCCCTTGGGCTTCCGGTAATTTCACTTTTCATCTCGATGGTCGTTAGCCTTGAAAGTTCTGATGCTATGGAACCCGGCAGCCCAAGGGTAAAAATCAGATCGCGTTTTGACACCCATAAAGGGGCGTTGTTATATAAAACCGTCCAGTTTTCAATGCCGCGAATCATGGCCGGCGACACCGTCGCACCGACATCAGTCACTCCGCCCTTCATAGGAATCAGCTGATCAATAATGTTTTTTGACCATTGTACAATTTGCGCAAGCACCTGCTCACCTCCCGATCAGTCTTTCGATGTTCCGCTCAAAGGTGTATTCAAAACCATCTAAGGTATCAATATCACTGGTGCCATCGTCAAGACGTATATTTTTTGTGACTTCTTTTGGATCCCAGACCGCTGAGCATAACGCCAGAATTAAGCTCTCGCAGCCATCGCCATAAATAAAAAACCGACCCTGTGACATCAGCATATAGGTCGCCCGGATCCGTTCATTAATTTGTTCTTTGTAAGAATCGTATATTTTCAGCCAGCTCAGTCCGGCTTTTTTGGCTGAACTGCGAAGGCCGCGAATCAGCACCTGCTCAGCGCTGTCTGCAAATACAGCTGTGATGAATCCATATTTCATGACCACCTTCTGGCAAAAGCTTACAAACAGCCGTCCCAGATCCTCTGGGTCAATGTCGCCGAAATGCAACTCACTCTCCAACGCAATCAATTCGGTATAACCCGGCGTAATCGCAGTCGCAACAAAAGAATGGCCGGAGCCGTTACCACCAAAGTCAACCCCAATGTTGATTTCCTGCAGGTTTCTTGGTTTTTCGGTCCGTAAAAACCGGCTGTCCTGCACAGCAATGGAATCGGCAAAGATGCGGTAGATCAAGCCTTCTGCCACACAGCGCTTGCCTTCAATGTCCCGCATATACCAAATACTTGCCGGGTCGTACTGGCTGATGATCTCCTGGATCCGCTGTTCTGGGATGTTCACATTGTCAAAGATAGTAAAATGCTCGTAATTGTAACCACCGAGCAGTTTTCCTTCTTTGTCCTGTTTTGCATATTTGTCAATATACTTGATGTAAATGGGAGCCTTCGGGTTATCCGGGTTCAAGTCCCAGAATATTTTTCGGTTGTCCGCGGCCAACAGCCGGTTCATGGCCTCCTGGATCGTCTTTTCATGATGGAGATTGATTTCTGTCGCAATCCACATACCGTAGGAGTTCCCGCGTATTTTCTTGAAACTGTCGGCTTTTGCTCCACCGGCAAAAATTACAATGCGCTGCCGGTTGCCCGTCGATGGCCCTTTGATATACAGACACTCATTCCCTTTATATTTTCCCCAATGGCTCTGGTTACGGAAGATCCACTCTAGTCCAAAGCCATTGGCGTCACCAATGTTTAGCTTAGCGTTGGCCGCGGTGGAGCCTGTGGCCAGGTGTATCTTGTCCTTAGTGGTTTTGAGCTCATGCGCGAAGGCGTAGACGTTATCGATGGTTTTCCCTGCTCGAACGGCGCCTTCAGCAAAATTGAAGGTACTGTCCTGGCATTTTCGGATATAAGCCTGGTGCTTTGCGGCGAAATTAAACGGGATGGTCTTTTTCTTTTTAATCTGAACCGCCATAGATCACCTCGTCAATTTCAGTTAAGTCCTCAATTTCTTCGGGCTCACCGTTCATACGCTGCACCTCGGCTTTATATTTGTCGATCCGCGCCTGCTGCTCGGGGTTAAAACTTGTATATCGGTCCGTCAGCCATTTAAGGGCCTGCATCCGGTCGGCCAGTTTCACAGATACGCCGGCTTTTCCTTCCTTGACCTCGGTGATCAGCGTGCCGTCTACCTGTCCGGAATCTTTTAAAACAACGCCGCCGGGTCCAAAACTCGCGTAATCCGTCATATCGGAAAAGGCGATATCCATGTATTTTTGAAACAAATCGTCCTCGGACAATAACTCCCGGTTCAGGCGGTTCTGCTTAAGGCGTTCTATTTCGGATCTTACTCCAACATTTCCTAACAAGCGGGGGCCAGCAACTGCGGCTGTTTCATACCCGCAATCATAAGCTTTCTGATAAGCTTTCGTCGCATTGAAACAACGAATATAATGCAAGCAAAACAGGCGCTGTTTATCACTTAGACCACCATTGCCCATGACCTGCTCAACTTCTTCACGAATAACCTTCTGGTCCTTCCTTTTGGTTGCAACTTTTTTGGTTGCAGGGTTGCAACTTTCTTTTTTCCAGTATCGGGCTGCCCAGGACTTTACAGCGGATAGGCTAACGCCGTATTTTTTCGCGATATCTTTGTATTTCATGCCCTCGAGATAATCCTGATAAGCTAAATCTCTTGTGTCCGGCAACCACCTCACCTCTCTCTTTTGCGTACGAAAAAAGACCACAGCTCCTGCCGTGGCCTTATCTTAAATTTCTATACTACCAGATTAACACATTTTCACATGACATTGTATGACATCTTTATGTTTTTTAGTGCATCATTGTGAATCCTCTGAATATGCCGAAATGAATACCCCATCCTAACGCATATTTCCTCCAGATACAGCCCATCCACATACTTGTAATACAGCACCAGCTGCTCCCGGTCATCTGACAACGCGTCAATGGCTTGCCCGATGTCCCGGCGTAAGGCTGTTGCCCGGTAGATCGCTTCCTGCAACTCCCGATCAAGGGCGTCCATCTCGGCAACGATGTCTTCAAGGGTAAGATGTTTCCCTCCCCGGACGATGACCGGCGGCATTTCGTTGCGGCGGCGCTGTTCCCTGGTCAGCTTGTCCTTGTCCTCCTGCTTGTCGATGTATTTAAAATAGGTCGGCGCAGTGGTGGTACAGGTTGCCCGCTCCCGCCAGCGCTCCTTTTCAGCTTCCAGTCGCTTTATGCGCTTTTCGGCAATGCGGTACCGCATTAACCATCTTACTTTTCTTTGTCGTTCTTCGCTTGTCATAGATCCTCCATATTATCTCTCTTACACTCCCCACCCCACTCCTCCGGGCACTCCCAGCGTTCTTTGCAAGAATCACACGGCTCCTGCTCGACTGGTTCACTGAGCGCTTTTTCACACTCTCCAGTAAGCTCAATAAAGCATATGGTGCGCAAAATGCAATTTTCACAATCATACATAGCTATTCCTCCAAAGGTCATTTCACCACCTGCTCATAATACAGAACCTCGAGTCCCCAATTTTTAGCCTGCCCGAGCTCCGACTTGCAACCTTTGGACTTCTCCCAATCCCCGCACATGATGATGGCATCACAGGCCGCCAGCAGCGACATACACCGCGCCATGGCCTCATCCTCTGGTAAATATTCTGGAATCACGGCCAACGGCCGGACGAGCTTAATCTTATTATCTCCAGGGTGATCTCGGCACACATAGTCCTCCTGGGATAGTAAGATTGCATCTACACACTCTTGTTCGTGCCATTTATTTTCTGCCATCGTCCCTACGCTCGTACATGGGTGGGACAGGTAGTATATTTTTGTTGGATCGAGTTTAATCATGACCTTTCCTCCTCATACGGGAAGTCCTTCATAATCTGGACAATCCCTTTGATTTCGTTCTCCGACCAGTCCAGCGGTTCTTTGCTGTACAGGCTCTTTAGTTTAATATTCAACACAGAGCACATGCTTTGATACGCACACACCGCACAACAGGAATGCTGGCGGCAGGTCTTTTTCATTTGATTTAAATCGGTGAGCATCCTCATACAACCTTCTCTCCATACACATGATTAATCCGCGTCCGCAGATTCTTCACCGCCACGTCCCAGTTCCCCTTTTCTGTGGGCACGATGGTGTCAAAGGACCGGCGTTTCTCGCCTTTTGGCTGCACGTGTACCCTGAGCGCTTCCATCAAGGCCATTTTTATGGGCTCGATCAGGATCATGGTGCGCTCGTTCTCCAGTGCCTGCTTGATCAGCCCGGCGTATCTTTCCTGGTTTTCAGTCATATAGGATTTCCCTTTCTTGATAAAATTTACAATGGATACAATCATTTTCCGCAAAACTGGCGGGACGCGCCGCGCCTTTACATCGACCATGGGTGTCCTTATTGTCTTTCCGATAATCCTCACAATCCATCGCCGCTTTGTTTTCCTTCTGGTAGCCTTTCTCAACCGCCTGAATGAAGTCCTCCAGGCTTCTTGCGATAAACGCGCACCCGCCGGCGGCGTTGATCAGCTTGATATAATGCTCCTGCAGCTTCGAGGGCCGGCCTTTATCGGTTTTGGCCTCGCAGCAGATAAACATGCCTTTGTAACATCCCCAGAGATCCGGAAGGCCTTTGCCCTGGTAAGCGCCGCAGTGGATCTTTCGTATAAAGTAATCCGGGTGTGTTTTGCAGTAAGCTTCGATTTTATCGCTCACATCGCGTTTTTCATTCATATTTCCTCCATGTAACACTTCAATACGGGATTGTAACACAAACCGTAACACCATTTTGGATGCTCAAACTCGCATAAATACTGGATGTAACACTGTAACACCTTTTTTGGCAAAATACACTCACCTATATATAGGAGTGTGTTGCGATACTTTACTTTATTAAAGTATTTTGTTTTCCTCGCGTATAGAGGGTTTCCTTTTAAGTGTTACAGTGTTACATTCGATAAAAAGGTTTTAAAAAGTCTGTATTTCTGCGGTTTTGAGGGTGTAACACTTTCTTTTTTAAAAAGTGTTACACAAGTGTTACGGTGTTACATCTTGTAGCGCTTTACGCCGTATGGGTGTCTTCTAATTCATAAAAGTCCGGGTCGTCCAGGAGGCTGATTTGTTCGCCGTCCAATGTCTGATTGGTCTTGATCCGGACGCACCGGACCGGACAACCGTTGATCCGAACCGTGCAGGTGTTCTTCCCGCCGGATTGCGCCAGGGCGTCCCGGTCTGCCAGGGCGGATAAAACTGCCCGGTAGCTGAAGCCGGCCTTCTCAATATCCTCTGCAAGGCGGGAACCGATGATGCTGGTGTAGCCGTCCCGTTCAATCCGCCCCCATATGGCAATATTCTCCTGCATGGGATCGGCCCTGCCATCCATACCGATCTTCTGAAAATGAAACCGGTTGGATGCGATCCACGAGAGAATCCAAGCGTGGGCCCTTGTGGCCACGTCGATTTCCTCCCTGGTGGTTAGAAAAGGCGCCAGCTCCTCCACCGTCAGGGGCTTGTCGTCTTCGAAAATCATGTCGGTGGCAATCATATCGGCAAAGAGCAGCAGGGCCCCGGCAAGGCATTGTTTTTCAGTGGAGCCTCCTTCGATCAGTTCATCGTAAAAAGTGTCAAACTGAGGCCGTATGAGGCTAAAAACAGCCTCGTCCTGCAAGAATTGAACAAAGTGCTTTCCTGCAAAGCCGTAGTTCCCCTGCACCGTATTGGCCACGAGACGGGCATTTTCAAAAATATTTGTTTTACACCCAATTTCAACACATCGATTCTTGGCCCCGCCGCCGCTTGTGTCATTGCTCAGAGGCTGTTCGCCTGAGGACAGAAAGACGTTTTTCCACTTGTTCATCCGCTCAATGCCTCCGGCCTTGAGTCCCCGGATTTTCCCCTGCCCTTCGCAGAGGTTATAGACAATCTTGTCAAAACCGCCGCCATAGGAATCCTTGATGGTCTGGAGTTCATCCAGCACCAGAGGGATGGCGTAATTAAAGGCGGCTGCCCGTTCAAGGCCTACCAGTGTGGCGTTAAAGCTTCGTGTCAGCTTTCCAAGGACCGGGTTTCCCCAGACGGAGGCTGCGAGCATTAGGGCCACGGTCTTGCCGGCCTCGGTGCCACCCCACAGATGGACGAAAAAGGGCAGTTTTGCCATGGGTTCGATTAAACAGGAGGCAAAGCTTGCCGCCAGCATAATCTTGCCGATGACGCTTGTTTTACGGACATTCTGACACAGGGTTTTCCATGTCTCGTAATCGCCGGCTTCGGTGACAGCCTCGAATATTTCGCGGTTCTTGGCATCGCCGTCAAAGCGGATATCTTCCACATAGGGGCTGAAGGCGGTCCCGATCCATCCCATCCGGTCAATACTCTGGTAGGCTGGGATTTTATCCAGGTTCAGGCTTTCAAGATCGGCCAGGTACCGGATAAAGGCTTTGGCATTCTCGGAGTTGACGGCAATGCCCCGGTCAGCCAGTTCAATGACTTTGGTGCGGCTGGCCAAGGTGGAGCGTTCTACGATCAGGGTCTGCCACTTGTCATCCTTCAGAAAAGCCAGGGTCAGCTTTTCGGTCTCGGTGTCAATATTGCATAGGCGCTCGGTGATGATAACCGGATGACTGCAGGCATACTCTTTAAAGGCATCACCGTTGTTTTTTTCCACATTTCGGTAAACCCCGGAATCCTCGGCCACCCACTCGCCGCATTTCAATCCCTTGATGGGTGGATCGGTAAACTGAATGTCCCGGGACTCGGCCTGTTTCTTGGCCATGGCCCGCTCTTTCTGGTGGGCCCGCAGCAGGTTATTAAAGCTCTGGGTGACCTTGAGGCTGCGGGCTGCTGCTTTCATTTTGGCAATCTGTTTTTCCCGCTCGAAGGGATCCTTGATCGCAAAGATACGTTCAAAGGTTTCCCTTGAGAGGAGGCGCTCCACGTCTTCGGCATCCGCTACTCTTTTCAGGGTGTCTTTGCTCTCTGCGGCCGTAGCGGCCTGATCCTCGCCTTTGTCATAGCGCAGGGCAGAGTTTACAAGGGTTTCCACCTCTCCGGGCTTCAAGGGGACATCGCAGCACTGATCATTGGCAGCCTGAACAATGGCCATGATTTCAAAGTCGGTACGGCCCTTGCCCTGGAGGCTGGCAGCGTACCGGAAAAGGGTATCGTTGCGCTCGCCCTCTGGGATCTGCTCAGGCAGTTCAAACTTTGGACGGTCGCTCGTGCTGTTATTGACCATCAGCGCATAAAGGTCCTCGGGAAGTGGGACGGGCGCTTTATAATCAAAGGAGACTGCATCCCATTCATAGGTGCGGCCATTCGGATGAATGGACGGCGGCACAATAACATAGCCGCCGTCGCCCCGCACGTCCACGCCGGGCAGCACACCGGTACGGTTTCGGATTTCTTTGTCGGTTTTGAAATAGTAATGGGTGCCGCCGCCGCCGGTCAAAACCATCCAGGTCTCCGGAAGCGTTTCAAATTCGGATTCCCAGAGGCGCAGGCTGTCATAGCCATCCACGCCCCTGTCTGCGTCGACGTCAATATCCAGAACCACCATGCCGTGACCGGTGGCCATGGCAATGTTGGCATCCGGCCACTTAGACCACCAGCGGTTAATCTGTTTCTCGTCGGTCGTTGCGTCCTTGAGCCCGTTTTCGGTGAGGGGCGCTTTGCCCCGGGCAGCCACCGGAAAGACCGGGAAGCCGCCGCGGGCAAATTTCAGGGCGCTTGCTAAAAAGTTTGGCATGGGTTTCTCCTATCTATTTGAATGGGACCTCGTCATCAGCGATTTCGGTAAAATCGGCGTCGATTGGGGCAGATTTAGCCTGAACCATTGCTTCAGCGGCCTGCTGCGCCAGCATATCTTTAATGCTCTGGCGGTAAATGGTCGCAGCCCCGACGGTTTCCGAATCCAGGTTGCCAGCGATTTTAAAGTTGGCCACACTGTAGTCATTGCCGCCGGTATTCTTTTTGCTCAGGGTAATTTTCGTCACGACCGCATTGACCTTTTTGCCCCGGCTGATGAGCAGGGTCTTATAAGTCCGCCAGTTATTAAGGCTGGTTGGCGGCAGGGAAACGACCACAGGCAGCAGGTTTTCAGGCTGAAGGATATAGAGCATTTCCATATTTTTACAGGCCTTGCCTTTCCCGCCTTCTCCAGAGCCAAAGGTGTTGAGGGGGCATTCCTTGCAGCTGCCGCCAGGATTGCCGATCCCCTGAACGCCTTCATGGCTCAGGCAGTCCGGCGGGGTATTGTCATCGCTTGACACAGCCCAATAGGCATTGGATTTATGATGCCAGACCACCACGCCGATGATCTCTTTTTCAATCTCTGGATTTTCCGGGTCTTCACCGGGAATCTCAAAGGCGATACCTCCGCCGGCCGGGATTTTGATGCGGGGATACTGGGGAATGTCCCCGCCCAGTTCTTCTGCGATTTCCTCCTGGGTTAAACCGAGACCGGTTTCCCCCAGCGCTGCAATCTCCATGGTCATCAGTTCATTTTTTGTTGTCATTGTTTTTTCCTCTTTCTCACGCTTTGCGCATGTTTACTTTTGGCTGTTCAAAAATGTTTAAATAGGGGGCGGCCCAGTCTGGCAGTACCCGATTGCCAGCGGCATCGTCTTGCATGATCTCTTTGGTCACCGTGGCCTTTAGGGTCTGATTGCTGATGGTCTCACGGATAATACCGCCATAGTCGTGGGAACGAAGGGCTTCGAAAAAATCCGCTTCCTGATCCTTGTCATAGTTTACCTGGCGCTGCTGTGTCAGGTAGAAGGTGGTGCCCGCGCAGTTTAGAGACTGCATTTCCTCGTCTACCATCAGAGAGGCCAGTTCTCGGTTCGTTTCATCCCGCAGGGCCTTATAGTCTTTCAATTCTTTTTCCATGCCTTTGATCAGCTCGTCCACTTCCTTGAGCTCCAGGGCTTTCTGGGTTACTTCCATCATTTTTGGGTTCCTCCTAATAATTTTTGATAATTGTCGACACACAGGTCGGCAATGCTTTTCTTTTGGCTCAGGGCCTCCAGAATCTTTTCGTCCACAGTATCTTTGACCACCAGATGAATATAGGTGCAGTTGTTTTTCTGCCCGATTCGGTGGGTTCTGGCCCGGCTCTGTTCATAGGCTGCATAGCTGTAATCCATGCTGTAGTAAACTGTGGTATCGGCTGCGGTCAGGGTAATACCCAGGCCGGCGGTCTGAATCTGGGCCAGAAAAACCCGGATCGCGGGATCTTTCTGGAAATCTTCGACGTATTCGCCGCGCACGCCCTTGGGCACACTTCCGTCAATCATCCGGTACCCGTCCGTCCCGAGCTGTTTTTCGAGGACTTTCCGCAGCAGCTCAATCTCTGCGGTAAACCGGGCGAACACGACCACCTTCTTTCCCTTCACGGAGAGTAAGTCGCCAAGCAGTTCTTCAAAGAGCTTGATCTTGGCTTTGCTGATGGGAATCAGCTTTCCGGCGTTGGGGTCGTTCTCGTAGCCTTCGGTATCCAGCTTCACAAAACCGCCGCAGATCTGGCTCAGACGCAGCAGCTGGGTGATGACGTGCTGAGCAGTTACTGCGGGCAGGTTGTCAAGATCGGCGATGCTGTCTTTCACCAGGTCTCTGTAGGCTCTGGCGGCAGGGGCTTCAAAATGACAATACAGGGTTTCATTAAGCTGATCGGGCAGGTCCAGGGCCTGCTCTTTGGTTACTCGGTAGGCGATGCTGTGAACTTTTTTTACCAGATCCCCCAAATTCCGATAGCCGATGACCTGGGAATAGGTTTTCCCGGTGGCATGGTTGGTACCCTGACCCATGAAGGCGTAGGTGCCTCGAAAGGCATACCAGCTGTCTCCAAAGATTTCACGGTCCATAAAACGGTACTGGGAAAAATAATCCAGGGGTGAGTTGGACACCGGGGTGCCGGTCAGATCCAGTTTATAGCGCGCCTGATCGCCCAGATTGTGCAGGGCCTTGGACTGCTTGGACAAAGGGTCTTTGATCCGCTGTCCTTCATCGGCGATGATCATGTCAAAACCAAAGGCGAGCAGTTCGGTCTCCAGGCGCCAGCAACTTTCGTAGTTGATGGCAACTACGCACAGGCCGGATTGATTTTTCGCGGCCTTAAGCTTCTCAAGTTTCTTTTTCCGGCTGCTGTCATCGAGCACGGTGACGTTAAAGGGATAGCCGGCATAATCCGCGAACTCTCTCGGCCATACGGGTATGACGGAAAGGGGTGCCACGATCAGCGCGGCGCGAATCTGCTTTTCAAGATAGAGCTGTCCCGCGACGGCCACGGCGGTCAGGGATTTTCCGCATCCCATCTCAAAGAAAAAGCCGTAGCCGCATCGCCCCTGGTGAAAAAGGGCCATGGCTTTCGCATAGGCGGCGTATTGGTGTTCAAAGGGTGTGATTCCTGCTTTTAAGGGCATGGGGCCGATATCGGAGATAGTTTTCTTTTCGGCCGCCACCGGTGTTTCAAAGTCCGCCTTAACCGCAGTGTCGCCTTCAATGCCAGGCACGGCCATCAAAAGCCCCTGCCAGACATCCAGGCTGTAGGGCAGCACCCATTCCTTGTGGAAGGGATCCCACTGGCCGCCCATGGCCTTGACGGTTTCTTTATATTTATAATCCACACAGGCCCGCAGGCCATCCGGAGCTTTATAGGCGCGCATCATCGCTTTGCACCTCCCGCTTGATATGCTGGCCGCACCAGGGGCAGTATTCACCGATAAATCCGGAATGGACTCGGGTATGGATCTGAATGGCGCCAATGGCATGACCACAGGTTGGGCAGAAAAAGCCGACGCGCTCGCCATCCTCCCGCTTGTAAAGCTTCTTTGCCTCCCGCATCCGCAGGGCTTCAATGCCTGCCTGAATGGCGGCCTGGCCATAATCATGACCACCCTTGCTGTCTTTCTTTAAGGCGGACAGCTTGCCTTTTAAGGTGGTGATCGCATTTTCGATCAATGCCTGTTCATGCTTCATAATGGTCTTCCTCCTTCCCCATGGCCTGATCCACAGCGCTCCGAACGGTATCCAGAATGATTTCGCAGTCCCGATAGGTCGTGACAAAATCCGGGTTGTTGACCATGAGCTTGGTAATCTTGGCGGCAGTATTCATGAGCACACCAAGGCGGTATGGTGGAATTTCGTCGGGTTTCTTTTCGGTTTTCACTTGATTTTTTCTCCAATCGTGATATACTCACTTACAGGTAGTTCTTTAATGTGCCGGGATGACGTGGCTGCGTCACCCGGCTTTTTTCTATGCAATAATGATGTAGGGGCAGTTTCCGTCCTCATCGCTCAGGGCTTCGATCAGGTAGGCTTGAATGTTTTTCATGGCTTCCTGCCTCCAGGCGCCGCCATCGGCTTCAAAGAGCGCTACCTGCATGTTTTGGTTGATGCGCAGCACAAAGGCACTCTCGGGCTGCTCCACCTCGGTGAAGGTTCGGAACGGTGCCAGGCGGACGGGGTTCGGGATCGTGGCTTTGGTTTTTAGCACTGCGCCTGTTTTTGCTTCTACGTTCTGGGTCACACCGTCGTCGGAAACCTCCACACCGCTGTTCTGATCCAGACAGATGTTGCCAACCACTTTCAGAACGGCATCCCTGTCACATTGACCTTTGAAGCAAGACTGCAGCATGACGTTGAAGGCTTCGCGGTCCATGTACTCGTTAAACCGGATATGCGGTACTGGCGCGGTGGCTTCCAGGAATTCTTCCCGGGTACGGGTACAACACTCCAAAGAACCGTTGACCGTGACCGTCTCTGGCCCATACACATGAATAAGTGTATATGCTGTGGGTTCTCCGTCAATATTGCTTCTGAGATAGTCCACGATGCTTGTCAGGCTCTTCGTCCGCAGAGATACTGGTTTTGGTGGCAGTACCGGAAATAGGTTTTCCCTTGTGTACTCCACGCTCCCCGCTTCAATGGTTTTCGGGCCGGCCATTTCTTCAATCTTTTCAATAAAATCACGTGTTAAGTCCATTATTTGACTCCTTCCATTTCGAGTACATTTTCAACGTTCATCTGTCCGGGAAGCTCGTTCCCGATTTCTTCTGCGACCACCTTGCGGCCGTCTTCGGTGATGGTAATGGCAGTGGCAAAACCGTTGATCGGGGCTTCGGTGTGCTTGACTTTAAAGTCAATATCGCCGATGGTGCGTTTTTCATTGGGGCTGATGGTCATCTCGATGGTGACCTTCCGTTTTGCTTTGGGATCGGTGTTGATGTCCCGGATGTTTTTTAGAACCTTGTCGAACTCATAGTCAAAGACTTCCTGCAAGGCACCGTTGTTAATTTCGCTTAATTGCATGTTTTTTCTCCTTTGGTTTATTTGAGAATGTTTGGCCGGAGTGACAGTACCCTGCCCTCCGGCTTTTCAAAATCCATTAAAGTTTAGAAATTTGACTGTTCAGGTTGAACGGGCGCTCATTCCCGTCCGTTTTTATCTTGTGTGTTTTTTTACAAACCGATTTTTATTCTTTTTATTTCCGCGTTTTTAGCCCGCGGATCAGGCTTTTGACTTATAAAGATGAACAATATGGCGTCGCACAGCTTCCTTATGGTGGAATGCCCCTGTATTGGATCATTGTTTTTTCTCCGTTTCTGTGGTAGAATAACCACGTAACATATATCTGGTCCCTAATGCGGTGCTTCGCTTTGGGACCTTTTTATTTGCCATACTTCCGGTGCAGCCCATCAATCTGTGGCCGCATCGCCTCAACCTGTCGTTCCAGTTCCTCGCGCCTTCTGCCAATTTCCGGCGTCCAGCCGACCCCGTGGGGTAACATTGCCAGTTCGTGCGCGGCCTTTAAATATTGGGTTACGACTTGTTCATCGGTCATTTCCTTTTCACCTCCTTCAAAATTTCAATACCTACCGGCACCATCACCAACCCGATCACGGTCAGCCAGCCGGTCGTCTCTGCGAGTCTTCCCGCCCAGTAAATATAGATTAATCCTTCCATAGCCACCCCTTATTGACCGCAAAGCGAAAGGCTTGATAAATTGCGATGCCCATCAAGACAAAGGGCAGTCCGGCGTAACTTAGGTTCATGAGGCGGCCTCCGTATCGGCTTTATGCCCCTTATCCCATATTTCTTGAATCATCCGGCAAGCGGTTTCCACCCCGACTGTAAATGCTGGACAGTAACCAGTGGTATCCTCAATATAAGTTCCATCCGACAATTTTTCTTTTACAGAAATTTCATTTATTTTCATGATTTTTCCTTTCTTTTACTCAAATGATCCAAATATATTGGTCTTTCTATTCCTCTATTTTTCATCAGTATTTGTAATATTTTTATCGTTATGTTAAAATTTAAGTATGCCAATAGGGCAAATCCAAACCAAAGGAGTTGGTTTCTTTTGGAAGCATTTTTGAATTTGCCCGCTCCCTTTTTACAGGCCGCCGTCGTGATGGCAGACACGTTAAACGCTGTATAGTATTTTCCACCCTTCCTATTATTCGTGTAGATCCACGTTAAAAACTAGCGGTTAGCGCCGTGCTAAAAAATGCTATTGTTGTGGTGAGAAAATCCTGTAACCAGTCAGCAAAAGGGCTTGCTCTTTTGAGCAGTCGCAGAACCAAAACTGCGAAAGTGACGGATGCTCCAAGAAGCGTTAAGCTGTTTTTAATGCGGTGTAAGCCTGCAAAGCATTAAGGGTAAACAATTTTGGGCAAAAGCTGATAGAGAAACAGCCTCTATCAGTTTTTTGTTTTTTTTGAGTTATTAATCTTCATATATTCCATTGGTTCAATCCCAAGGTAACAACAAATTTTCATATATTCTCCCACACGTAGATCTCTGTCCCTGCTTTTATTTGATAAACTGTCATAAATTGACATATATGGAATCTCTGTGTCATTGGAGAGTTTTGTCAAATTAATTCTTTTTTCTTTTATATACTCTGAAATGAATTTAGTTGGTTCATCTATTTTCCTTTCCTCCTAACTCGCCACCAGCGTCTGTTCATCCGGCGCCTGTTTCTTCTTGCTGTCCAGATAAGTCTGGCGCTGGGCCAAAACTGCGATGGTGTTGGCCACAACCGCGAAATCATCTGGCTTCAGACTTTCCATTTTTTCTTTAGCAGAAATCAAATCTTGCTGTTTTTCTTTGGTAAGCATATATTCACCTTCTTTCATTTTTTGTATCCTTCGACACTATTATATGTGCCTTAGCAACTTTTGTCAATCTTTTTTTGTTGACATTGACACCTTTTGGTGATATATTGTTTTCATGCAAAGGAGGTATGGCATTGAAAGAAAGAATTAAAGCTCTGCGTAAGCAATTAAAAATGACGCAAGAAGATTTTGCAAAGCGCCTTGGCCTTGCACGTAACAGTATTGCCAATTATGAAATTGGCCGCAGAGAACCTACAAACGCAATAGTAAATTCTATTTGTAGAGAATTTAATGTGAATGAAGAATGGCTTCTTACTGGAAAGGGTGAAATGTTCATTGACTTTTCCGAAGGTGAGGAACTGGCTGCTTTCTGCGGAAAGCTGTGCGCTGGTACCGATCCCGCTATAGCAAATGCACTTTTATACTACAGCCGCCTTTCTGACGAAGATAAGGAATTTGTCCGGACACTTATGTGGAACCTTGGAAATTTTGAAAAAAAATAGCGCGCGGCAAATACGCCACGCGCTGGTGTTTCTTTAATCTTCCATCAGGTTCTTAATGAAAAGAGCGATCATGTTCAGTTTTTCCTGATCCGTGATATCCTCGATCATCTCAAGAATGTCCCAGGCCGTATAATCTTGTGCATTCATAGACGTACTCCTAAAATTTATTTAGAAGCGGCCGCTATCTATAGTTTAATTATAGACAACTATAGATCTGATTCCAATGATAAACAGGTTTTATTCGTCATTTATTTGAAATATTTTTAGAAAACATTTTCAATTCGCCAATATTAGTATATAATATTCCCAATAGTATTTTATTGGAGGTATATTATGGCATTATTTGATAAACTAAAAAAACAGGTTTCTGAAAAAATTACTGATGGGATTTCTGCAGCACAAGAACAAATTAAGGATAAAGCTGAAGAATTAACACCCTTGGCCAAAAACAAAGAATATCAAGAAAAGATTAAAACATTAGAATCGGAAAACAAACGCCTTCAGTCGATTCTCTCACCTGAACTAATAGATAGCACAGAAGCAATTTCTGCTTTGGATAAAGAAAGAGAAACGCTTGAAATTAAGATTCAACGGTTAAGTAATAAACTCCTTAACCTTGAAAGCGAAATAAAAAGCAAGAAGAAAGAGCTTATTATTTTAGATGATGAGACGCTTTACCAAGACTTTGGTCTTTATGCTCCCATTTATGATCTTGTTAATTCTGAAGCCTATAAAGATAGAATTACCGTTATTCGCCAACGCCAAAAGGACATGATTAAAAGTGACACAGCATGTACTTATAGTAAGAATATGACGCTTAATAACAGCCTGAGCAAAGGTCAAAAAATGGTTAAGGACAATGTTAAGCAGGCTCTTCGCACTTTTAATAATGAATGCGAAATGGTCATTGCAAAGGTCAAATTTAATAATATTGAATCCATTCGGAGCCGTATCATTAAGTCTAAAGAAAGTCTTGAGAAACTCAATAAAGCCATGGATATCCAGATTAGCAATGAATATTTAGATTTGAAACTGCAAGAGCTGAACCTCTGTTATGAATATGCTTTGAAAAAGCAACAAGAAAAAGAAGCGGCTAAAGAGGAACGTGAACGCTTGCGTGAAGAAGCCAAACTAGCTAAAGAAATTGAAGAAGCCCGAAAAAATATTCAAAAAGAGCAAAATCATTATCAAAATGCTTTGAATATGGTTATGCAGCAAATCGAAAAGGCATCTCCGGAAGAGCTGTCTGATTTAAATGCTAAAAAATTAGAAATCGAGAATAAAATTTCTGAAATAGATACAGCCATCAAAGACATTGATTATAGGGAAGCCAACAAACGCGCCGGCTATGTATATATCATCTCAAATATTGGAGCCTTTGGCGAAAATGTTTATAAAATAGGCATGACCAGACGTTTAGAGCCATTAGACCGTGTCAATGAACTCGGTGATGCCTCTGTTCCTTTTAATTTTGATGTACATGCTATGATCTTTTCTGATGATGCACCTTCACTTGAAAATGCACTGCATAAAGCATTTGAAGATAAAAAAATTAATATGGTCAACCAACGCAGAGAATTTTTTAATGTAACGCTTGATGAAATAATCAATGAAGTTCAAAAGAATTATGACAAAACCGTCGATTTCATCAGAACTCCAGAAGCTGAACAATACCGTGAGAGTATGATGCTAAAAAAACAAGCGTATAAAGCATAATAAAAAACGCCCCTGTGCGATAACACAGAGGCGATGACATATATAAAACCGAGTGGTCTCATATAGTGTCCCTAGACAAGATTATTATATCAGACCTCACCCGGTTTTACAAATAAACCCGGGTATTCTTATACCCTTTTTTAGGAGGTCTTTGATATGAAAAAGAGAGCGGGTCTCTATATCCGCGTAAGTACAGAAGAACAAGTGGACAACTACTCTATCCCCGAACAGAAAAGACGGCTTGAAGCCTATTGCCAGTCTCATGACTGGGCGGTAGCCGAGGAGTACATTGACGGCGGGTTCTCTGGTGCTAAGCTGGACCGGCCGGCCATGCAGAAGATGATTGCCGATTCAAAAGCTGGAAATCTGGACGTGGTGGTATCCATTAAGCTGGATCGGCTGTCCCGCAGCCAGAAGGATACACTTCATCTGATCGAGGATATTTTCCTTCCCTACCACGTTGATTATGTATCCGTCAATGAAAGTTTCGACACTGGCACCAGCTTCGGCCGGGCCATGGTCGGGATTCTCTCTGTCTTCGCGCAGCTGGAGCGAGAGCAGATTCTTGAACGGATGCACAGCGGAATGGAAGCCAGGGCTAAGACAGGACTCTACCATGGATCAAAGCCGCCATATGGTTATACGCTTGAAAAAGGGATTCTTAAAATCGATCCCACAGAAGCCGTAGCGGTGCGAAAAGTTTTTGATTTATGGCTAAAAGGCTATTCATATAACAAGATCAGTGAAATAATGGAAGAAACTTATCATGGGGAAAAGGCTTGGATGCACCCATCTGCGATCAATCAACTTCTTACAAATCCAGCCTATATTGGAAAAATACGTTTTGCTGGGAATGTAATTGATGGACAACATGAAGCAATTATTGACGAGATATCTTTTAAAAAGGCGAACCTACGGCTTGAAACCCGTGCCGCAAATCGAGGGCGGCAAACTACCTATCTCCTCACTGGCGTGGTTTGGTGCGGGAATTGTGGCAGCCGGTACGGCATAAATCTGAGTACCTGTAAGGGGATAAGGTATACGTATTACACTTGCTCCCCAAACCGGAGAAAAAAAGGAAACGAAGGAATACGATGCTGTGGCAACAAGCCCATCCCCACCAAGAAGCTCGACCCTCTTATAATTGAAAAAATCAAGAGGCTTGCCATCAGCAAAGACTTTTTTGAGGAGATACAGAAGCCGGACGCTTCCTTAAGCGATGCAATTGCGTCCCTGGAATCTGCGGCCGCAGAAATCGACAAGCGCATCGGAAAGCTTATGGAGCTATACAGCATGGATGGTATCCCGACCGACACCCTAAGCCAACAAATCAATACCCTCTACGCCCAAAAGAAAGATTTAGAATCCCAAATTTCTGAAAAACAATCTGGATTCAAGCAGACCTATGAGGACTATAAAGAAGTTTTCGACAAGGTCGATTATGCTTTTGAATCCGGAACCATCGAAGAACAAAAATCCATTGTTCGGTCACTGATCAAGCGCATCGACATTCTCAACCAGGAAATAACTATCACCTGGAACTTCCAATAACGGCTAAATTTAGCCGTTTTTTACACTTACCTGAATAAAACTAAGTATTTTCCCATCCTTTTCTCCATAATTGACGGTGATTTTCATTCCCACCGATTCCACAGTTTTCTCAATCGTTGCCATATTGTTTGCCTCCTGTTTATATTCCGGCAGCGCTGCCTTACACCTTACAATATGGCAAATCCCCAAAACACCCAACCTGCTTTTAAGCTTTCTTTAAGCATTCTCAATGCCATAGGCTTTCCGCATGCCCTTCATGGCCTTGCTCAGGGTCTTCGCCACGCATTGCTCGCTGACGCCGCGTTCTCTTGCGATGGCCTGGTAAGTCTGACCCCTGTAATAGTGAGCCTGAATGCACTCCCTCTGGGCTTTGGGCAGCTGTGCCACCCGCAGCTTCAGAAAAAACAGGTGGCTGTCCTCTCTTTTCTCCCGCGCCCACCGCTGCGCGTCCGTCTCCGCACACGCCTCAGCCGGAAGGGCCTCTGCCAGAGTGCCCCCCTCCGCCACCGGCGCGTCCAGCGAAATCGCCGTCTGAGCCGAGACAGCCGGCCGCTTTTTAGCCCGCTGGACAAACACGTAAAAGAGCTGTTTTTTAATATAGGCTGGAAAATAGTCCGGCCGCTCTGATTTAAAATCCTTTAAACGCTCCATAAAAATAACACAGGCCTCCTGATAGGCATCTTCCAGCTGGGTTTTATCGTAAATATACTCGCTAATGGTGGCTAAAATCAACGGCTTAAAGGTCAGCAGCAGCGTTTCCGCTGCCGCCTTGCTTCCTGCCTGCGCCCTTGTGACCAATGCACCGATCTCTGCGTATTTTTTACTCAAGCACACCCTCCTTTACTCGCCCTCGCAAATAGATATAATCTCCAAAACGGCCTCGGGGAAATGATCCTCCACCGCGCCAGCCGCCTCGTAAAAGCAATCCTCCGCCTCCTCGCGGCTTCTGGCCGACAGCACTTTGCGCACCCGGCATTCCCCTTCCACAGTGTAATGTCTCAACCGCCCTGTACAGGGTCTTCCTGCTCCGTATCGGTTTGTGTACAAACGCACCTCCTGAATTAATAAAGATTAATATATAATATTATTAATAATATTACTAATGGCGGACACCTGTGTCCGCGATGTTGCCGCTATCTTGTTCTTTTTGTCCACATTGCGGTCATATCTGGCCGCTTTACCCTATCCGGCATACTTATCCACAAGGCCGAAAACCGACACGGTTTCATCCGCCAGATTCTTCAGGCGCGTGGGCGCCACATTATCCGCAAAAGGGATTAAAGTATAAACGCCCTTGCGCCGGTTTTTAACCGCCTTCTGATATTTGAGCCGTCCGGCGTCTACCAGCTCCTTGCGGTAACGGCGGATATTGCGTTCGCTCCGCCCAAA
Organism: Eubacterium maltosivorans; assembly: GCF_002441855.2. NCBI lineage: Bacteria > Bacillati > Bacillota > Clostridia > Eubacteriales > Eubacteriaceae > Eubacterium > Eubacterium maltosivorans. Next base: position 1,153,753 of record NZ_CP029487.1, read on the forward strand.
GAGGCGCTCAATGCCCTCTGGCCGCACAAAGAACTCCACCCGCCACAGCCACCGTCCATCAATGGACGGCAGCGCGCAGCAATTGCACCGGTAAAGCAGGTAAATCCAAAGCGCCACGGCCCCCTCCGAAAGCTTGCGGTCTGCAGGCAGATCGGATTGCCATTCGATAAAAGCCTCCAGCTCCGAAAAAAAATTCATGAAGCTCCTCAGGCAGCTGCCCTTTGCAAAAGGCGCTCCTCCACTATTTCGAGCCGCGTTTCAAGCTCCTGATTTTTAATGACCTGGAAGGCCAAAGCGCTTGAGAGCATCCGGATGGCCTCCTCCATATTCTCTTTTTCCTCCTGATCCATGTGTGTTTTTTCGCTTTCAGGCAGCATGATCCGGGCTGTGTCGATCTCACGCCGGATCACGGGGATCACACAGGTTTCAAGGTACCGCTTAAACCCTGTGGCTGCCTTATGGCCGCAATGTTTTAACAGGGCCAGAACCCCCTCCTCGCTGACCAGCAGCATTCTGTGCATCCGCCCACCACTGTTCTTAATCAATCGTTTCTGGACCGCTGACGCCGGCAGTTTTTTCAAAAGCCTGTGATAGCTTTTACAGCCCATGTAACTGCCGATCTCTTTCAGGACAAAATAGCTCTGACTGCCCTCCTCGTAAAGATCGGTATATACTCGCAGTTTATGATAATCACTTCCAAAACACTGTTCCAAAGTCGTTAAAACGGGTTTGTTCATCTTGTTCTACCTCCGGTTATTATACATTCAATAAAGACAGGCCGCCGAAAAAACGCTTTGCCATCTGCGGCATCCATTTAAAATAAGTCCGGCTGATCCACTTCCAATCATTGCTAAAGAAACGCATCCTGTCCTCGGCTTCAGCCTTTTCAAAGCCCACAAGGGCCATCCGCCGCACGCCGTCAGCCGTCATGTAAAAGTCTCGGGGGCCATTATCCCGCCGAGGCACCTGCATCTGGAGAAAATCCTGCTTTTTGATATGTTTAAGCAGAAACATTTCTGTTTCATGGAACTCAAAGCCAAAAACATTCCCCATGTCGTGTACATTGTAGAGCAGCGGATCCTCGATGAGCCAAATATTGTTCAGCCAGATCATTCGCACCTCCTTGAAATCTGGCGTCTGTGCCCTGAGCAGACGCTTTTCAATATCGGCCATTTCCCGCTCAATCGGGCGGCTCTCAAAGGGCTCCCTCTCCCTGTGAAAACACCGGCACTGCCCCTGCGCGTCTAAAAAACGGCAGTACAGCCTGCAGCGTGTTTCATCCGCCCGGTAAGCGCATTCTTTGCAGCCCTCAGACATCCGCTTTAAATCATACCAGGGCTCTTCATAAAACCGATCTCTCTTTAAATCTTCGTTCATACCCTTTCCTTTCGGTTAGTTTCGCCAGCGCTGACGTTAGGTTTAATTATAGCGGTTTTTTAATAAAGCGCATCTCGCCTCCAGGGGATGATAAGCAGTAAAAAAACATAAAACGCAGCGTTTTATATCTTTTTATGGCAATATTTTTCTCTTTAAAGTTTAAAAAGTATCGTGTTTTTTAATAACTGTAAACCTCTGCATTTCTGAGGAACAATGTTTTATTTTATACGCTTCCGGTAAAACCGAAAAAGCTTCGTTGGGAGACGCTGTTTGATGATGCCACTCAAGGCATACGCTTTGAATCCCGCATTCCTTACAGCGCAGCCATTCCCCGTAAACGGGCCAGTGGCGTTTGATAAACATTTCCCGAACACGCCAGCCCTCGTCCAGCTTTTCCTGCACCCTGCCGGGCCGCTGCCGGTAAGGGATCGCAAGGCCCGAAAAAGTAACCAGGGCTCTGGCCCTGCGGTCATGCCCTCTGTATACCGCATGCCAGTTAAGATAGCTAAACCGCTTTGCGCTCACCCAGGGCACATCCACCTTAACCGGGATGTACTCAAGCCCAGCCCCTAAAAAAATGACGTTATTGCTTCTCTTTCCCGCAAACCGCATGGTGGTCTTTCGCCGTCCTGCCATGTTTATATCCAGATACTCCCCGATACAGTCCAGAAAATAGCGAGCCTCCACCGGGATGATAAAAGCCTGGCCATCCCCATACAGCACCACCGTGCCGCTGCCCTTTGCCTCACAGCACCGCAAAAACCCCAGCGGCGCACCCGAAAACCGTAAAATCCTGCCGATGTTTTCATCTGTCAGCCTGACCTGCCCGTTGTCGAAGCCCATGGGCAGGGATTCGTATCTTAATTCTGTTATCGATTTCATTTTAACCTCTACTACTCCTTTTTTACAATCTGTTTATATCCGACAATGACAAGCTTGTTTACACCAAGGGAAACGCCTCCTTTCTGGAATATAACGCTATAAAAGATAGTGTATAATAAATTTCGCAAATTCAATTTTAAAAAATAGACATGGTCTATAGCCGTTTGGTAAAATTAAGTCATCACACAAAATCTCACAAAGGAGGCTATGAAACCATGTCTGATAACATTATACAATTGAATGAGGAATTAATAAAACATGATTTATAAGATCTTGTCCGCAGCGGTGTCAAAGAAACTTTAAATGCGCTGCTTGATAAAGAAGTGCATGAACGGGTCAATGCCCCAAAATATGAACATTCTTCTGGACGAAAAGGATACCGTCCCGTCATTACAAAAGACATTTTCAAACAACCGCTGGCGACGTTGAATTGCAAGTGCCAAAACTTAAAACGGCCATTATCGGGCGGTATTGTCGCAGAGAATCCTCGGTTGAGGAAGCGCTTATCGAAATGTATCTGGCGGATGTTTCCATCCACAGAGTGGAGGATATTATCAAAGCGCTCTGGGGAACCAAGGTATCTCCGAGCAGCATCAGTAATCTCAATCAAAAAGCTTATGAGCACATCGAAGCCTGGCATACCCGGCCATTGGCTTTGGACGAACCCCCGAACCAACGACACAATAGAACGTTTAAATCGAAAAATTAAACATCGAACCAAAGTTATTGATACTTTTAAAGTGCGTTAATGTTAGTCTGCGCATGATTACGTCATGTCGTAGCTTCTGAATGAAGCAATCGATGCTATATGAACATGGATCATCTTATCTAGGCAGAAGATGAAACCTAGTCGGGCATTGTTGCGGTTAATGACGCTCTGCCAAACGGCTAAAATTAAACTTGCGAAAAATTCTTGACATTATCCACTGACACTACCTATAATAATCATTCATATTGTCAATTCCAACAATCTTTACCGATGATAGTTTTTCAATAATTCTAATACAAGACTTGAACCAATAAAACCTGCTGCACCCGTAACAAGTAAAATTTTATTCTCTAATTCCACTAGATTATTACTTCACTTTCTTAAAAGTTTGGTTTACTTTTTTATTGACCTACAAAAAATATTCTAATGAAAACAACCATAAAGCGATTTATTCTGTAACTTCAGCTAGTTAGTATTCAATGTTTCATCATTTATTTTCTACTTACTTCCTCGTTGTAACTTCTTCTTTTAATTTTCTATAATAGTGCATAAAAAAATCCGTTACAAATAATAATCCTGTAACAGTATACGATATCGCCGATGCCCAAGCAGCACCGACTATATTAAATTTAGGAATCAAAATCATATTGATGGCAAAATTTGATGTGACAGCAAAAATCAAGTATATTAATACATTTTTTTTACGACCATCAGCCAATACTAATGGGTGAATTATTTTATAAAAGCACATAAAGAAATCACCAATAAATAAAATCAAAATAATAACATATGCTGACTTATAATCATCACCATATAAAAATATTATGATCCACTTTCCTAATAATAAAAAGAAAATAAAAATAACAACCAAAAAAAGAATGGCAATTTTTAAATATAAAATAGTTTTTTTTGCAGCACCTTTTTTAACGACTTCTGATAACAAGAGTTCTTTCAGTGTATCTGGAATTATTAAAATTATATTTGATAAAGTCACTGCAACGCTATAAACGCCAATTAAATTTAAATCCACATTTAAATTTTTTAGCATAATAATATCTAAGTTATAATTAAAAGTAATCAATAAGGTAATAAGCATTACTTTAAATCCGCTATATAAAATATTAGCTATCGTAGTGAACTTATTAGATCTAGCTTTTAAAAAATCCCATGTTATTTTAATCTTATTATAATATATTAACGGAGCAAAAATAAATGTAAGGTTTATCATATATGCCACAAATATTATTTCGACACTTTGCAGTTTTATTAAATATAAAATTAAAAGATTAATTACATAGATAATTTCACTTATTAAAGAAACTATATTCCTAGCTTTGACGTTTATAACACAAGAAAACATTGACACATTTTGAAACAAAATATAAAATCCTGTTATACATAAAATAAAAAACCATTCTTTGTTATCAAACAAAATCATACAAAGAAATGATAACAAAAATAGCAATATACTACTTATAGTAGTAATACCAAAAAATGTCCCTAATACATTATCTCCATATTTTTTTCTATACTCCAAATATAACAAATCTAATCCCATACTACCAATACCGCCCAAAACAGTCACTATATTTATAACATAAGCATACTCACCTTTTAAAGAGGTAGTAAGAACTCTATTTATAAATATTGTTGTTAAAAAATGTATACAAAAATACATTATTCTAATAGTAAACGCTAATCGTTTTTCTTTCATTTACATTCTCTCCAGTTATTTAACATAATATATCCTAACACTTCAATAAATGCTTTATATGAGTGTGTTTAAATTTGTGACATTGATAATCTATCCTTACTCAACATTTATGTTCCCCTTTCTCAAATGAGTATTGCAATACAATAGTGCGCTGCACGATTCAATCGGAATACTCATCTCAATGTCTTTTGATCTATAATTGTTTGTTTTTTATTAATTGATCGATTATCTGAAAGAATAAAAACATAACTGGAAAAACGAAAAGAACCCCTCTAAACAGATCAAATGAAGTATACAAATACCACCTAAAAGCCGTTGCCGTAAAATATATTTTGAGCAGCCTTTGAAAATCAGTTTCTTTTGTCCCCTGCATTTTTTTTAATAAGTGTGCCATTATAATACTCAAAATTATAATGCCCGCATATCCAAACCAAAAATACCAAGATGAAACTAACATCCCACCACCTTTATTCATATAGTATTTTAATGTAAATTCGGTCAAATTTGCTTTTCCATAACTACCGCCTATTACTATGCCAATAAGAAAATCAATAAAGTATAAAAAACTATTAGGGCATTGACTTTTGGCAGCAATAATCGAAATGCCTGTATAAAAAGATTGAGAAACTGTATCAGAAGCAAATCCTTTTAAACCATATTGTGTTATATATGAACTCATAATGTTTTGTGTAGAATAAGATAATCTGTAAACTGAAATTATATTAGAACAAAATATGCCCAATACTGCTATCAAAAACAATTTTTTTAAGGAAATATTTTTTTTCAGATATAAAATAACAATAATTAGTATCATTGGGAAAGCTGATGATCTATCACCTTGAACTACAGCTCTAAAAATATATGTTACTGCATAAATTTTCAATAGTGCATCTGCTTTTTTAGATGTCCCAGAATAATACCAAGCTATCAAAAATAAAGCAGTACTATATTCAAAAAATGTTGTAGTATTACTTTCATATCCTGCAAGACTTGACGAAGATACTGCGTATCCAGTAATTAAAATAATCCATAGTACAAAATATATTCCTAAAAATATATAAATATTATTCTTTTTTTGTCTTATTATGTGTTCTTTAACAATTGCCCCTTTATATGCTGGAACAAGAGCATTTAAAGTAGATATAAACAGCACAAGAGATTTCACAAAAATCAAATCATATTCTGTGCCTCTAAGCTTTTGCCATGAAGTTGTCTCTATTGGTAATGCTAACATCCCATTTGTCAAACAATCTGATATTACTAATGATAAATTTATATACGTAATTATTCCAAAAACAAATATTAGCATCTTATCATTCTTAAATTTAAAAAGTAGTTCAAGTGAGCAAAAAACAAGTACTACTCCAATTAATGTTTTATTATATATATTACATTGGCGCATTTCAAGAATAAGAAAAAGAACTAAAATCAATATCAAATAATCCAAAAACATCATTTTATCTTTTCTAATAGAAAATGACAACATTTTTTATAGTATATACAACAAATTATATTTACTGTATACTTTCCTTTCATTTATATTCATTATAGTTTTTTACTCTTTTACAATAATCATTGAAAATATTTTGTCTTCTAGTTTCAATTACATTTAGATTATATTCTTTGGCTCTTACAAAATTTTTTTCAGATTGTTTTATTAAATTCTTTTTCTCCAACAAGTTTATTATACAATTATATATGTCAGTTATATTATTTGGATTAAATAAACATGACTGATCCAATAGTTCTGGAATCCCCGCAATTCTTGAGCCAACACATGGACATCCTCTATTCATTGCTTCAATAACTGAACGCGGAAGCCCTTCTTGTTTGCTCGGTTGGACATACAAATCGATTTCTTTATACCAATTATTTATTTCTTGTTTATTTAGTGTTCCGAGTATTCGCACTTGATCATAAACTCCATATTTTTGAGCTTCTTTTTTTATATGTATCCCTTCTCCAGGTCCCACAATCTGAAATTCAGCTCTAATCCCGCTTTCTTTTAATTGTTTCAACACTTTTACAATCAGATGCTCGCCTTTATATTTAACATCTATTGAATTCACTGCCTGTCCTAAAACAATTTCATTTAAATTCATATCATTTATTTTTTCAATTCTTTTAGTTAAAACAGCTTCTGATTGTTCGTTTATGTACACATTAGAGCACGAAGTCGTAATATGATCATTGGGATATCTTTTTTGCAAAAAAAACTTTGTTACATATATTGCATATGCTGCATTCTTAATATTGTTTCTTTCATTAATATACATGTAAGGCGCAATTATTTTACCAAGTACCCCATGATTCCAAAATGCATCCCATGCACATCCACCTACTTCAACTAAATATTCTTTATTAATTTTCTTTGCAACTGAAAGTATAACATCTGAAGTGGTACTGGGCATTCGAGCAAATATTAGATCCACTTGTTGTAAAACATTTTTTATCTTTTTTTTAAATTTTTTCTTTTTGTATGTAATTCCAGATAATGAATTGAGATTATCAACTTCAATAACTTTTATTCCATCTAAATCCAACGGTTGCATATTCATTTCTATATATGATTTATCTCTTGAATATGTCCTTACAATGATTACTAATTCATCCACCACCTGAAAGTACCTATTAAACATTTCATTTGTTAATGTAACATTACAATATACTCCATTTTTATCTTTATAAAGGGGGCCATCAAAACAAAATAAACCTGTCACAATTATTCTCCTATCATCTTTTTCCATTTTTTTTCATTTTCGTCATATTGCTTGATGATTTTTGCAGGAACCCCCCCCGCAATACAGTGTTTTGGAATATCTTTTGTTACAACACTGTTTGCTGCAATAACTGAACCCTGACCGATAGTTACTCCTTGTTGAATCACAGCTCCTTCTCCAATCCATACCTTGTCTTCAACAATAATAGGTGATGAAACCAAGGTTCTTTCGTTTGGCGGTTGCAGAGGAGACGATTGATCCTTTCCGTGATACGAACCATGAGCATTATTAACTAATAATACCTTTCCTGAAATCAATACTTCATCTCCAATTGTAATTCTCTTATTAGCGGAAATTCTTACATTATCACCAATTCTAACATTATTACCTATAACAATACATAATTCATTATGTTTTCCATCAACCTCAAATCTACAATTATATCCTGTAGTAATTTTGTTTCCAAATGAAATATATTTTTTCCCACGAATTGTAATTGGGAACCTGATCAATCGTGCATTTTTGAAAAATACTTTGGTAAACATAAGAAAAATGAAATTTTTTATAATTTCAAACACACCATAATTAGACATCTTCATTTTTCCTTTCTTGTATTTCATTGATAAACGAAGTTATTTGCTCATAAAATACCACTGGACTAAAATGCATATTATAAACTTTTCTTGCATTATAAGAAATTTTTTCATACTCCTCAATAGTCAAACCACAAATTTTATCTGCAACTTCGCATTCATCTGTTATGTTAAATCCACAATGCTCCCTTTGTACAATCTTATATGTATCTCCCACTATATTGTTTATAATCGGTATTCCATAATGAAAATATTCTAAAGACTTCATTGTCACACCAACAAAGACTGTTTTTTTCATGATATTTAACGCATAATTACAATTAGATAAAATTTCATTCTTTCTGTTTTCATCATAAACTGCACCGTAAGTAATATATCGTAATTTATTACTTAAACATTTTTGTTCAAGTTCTTCTAGCTTTTCACCTGTGCCAACAATTTTTAATACAACTGGTTTTATATTATTGATAGCGTTCAAAATCTTAATTATTAAATCTATATCAATCAAATTATTAACTGAACCAAGATAAAGAATACTAATTTCATTATCAATCATTGATGGACAATAATTTTGCAACTCATCATTTTTGCTTAAGTAAATAGTTTTTATAGGACAAGTGAAATTAATTCTATCAGTTAAGTATTTTTCAAACAATTCGCATTCGAAAACAATGCCATCAGCTTTACTGACATTCTTATCCCTTATATTTTTCCAGATACAAAGTGGCAATCTCAAAGCCTTTTTTACTGTTTTATGAAGAGGAAACGATTCTGGCCATAAATCTTCTATTTCAAATATTAATTTCGGACTGACGTTCTTCTGTTTCAACTTATTCAAAAAAGAAAAAATATAGTTAGGAGGAGTTATTGCATAAATTAGTTCTGACTTTTTTTCTTCACATATTTTCTTAACTTTTTTTGAAAAAACATAATGTGACCATATACGTTTAAAAGAAATATTCTTTTCGTAAACTGGAACTTCAATTGTAGTTACATTTTCTTTATTTGTTTCATACTTTATTTTATTTCTATGATTAAAGTTCGATGTTACAATTTCTGTTTCAAATCCTTTTTTTTCAAAATAAGTTTCTAAAAACTTAATACGGATCTCATAGTCATAATTGAAAAAAGCTGTAATTATAACAACTCTTTTATTTTTAGAATTCATATATTACCCCTTTCTTCTACTTACTACTATAAATACTGTTCTAAACATGATGAATATATCCTTTGTTAAACTAAACTCATTTAAATACTGAAAATTAAAATTCATTTTTTCTGGAAGTATCTTATTCACATAAACGTAATCAACATCTATTGTTCCTTCAAGTAAGTTTTCTTCATCTTTATATTTAATACTTGCTTCCGAAGTCACCCCTGCCGGAAGCAGTAATGTTGCCATCATTTCCGGTGTATAGCTCTTCACATATTTCATGACCTCTGGTCTTGTACCTACATAGCTCATATCACCGAGCATTATGTTAATTAACTGCGGTATCTCGTCGATTCGATACTTTCGAATAACGGCTCCTACCTTTGTTACTCTCATATCGTTTTTCACAGTAACCTGTGAACCTAATTTATCCGCATTTGCAACCATCGTTCTAAACTTAAAAATACGAAATTTTCTACCATATTGTGTAACTCTTTCCTGTCGAAAGAATACCCCACCTTTTGAATCCATGACAATCGCTATTGAGATGATTAACATCACAGGAGAGAGAACTATCAGCATAAAGGCAGACATGGCCACATCAAATATTCTTTTCAATGCAAGACTAATTTTCCTTTTTTTTAGTTTTTCATAGTATGGTCTTACTGATTCTGTCTGCATATATTTAGGAAGATGTTCCCATCCTTTTAACATAATATTTATTCTCCTCATCACTATTTCTATAGATAATCTTTTACAATCTTTGAGTAATTTTCAATAATATAATTGACTTCTTCATCCATCAGTTTTGTATGTAACGGTAACGTAATTTCATTCACGAAGTGATCGTACGCATTCGGGTAATCTTTTATATCGAATCCCAAATTTTTATATGCTGTCATCATTGGGAGTGGTTTGTAGTGAACATTACAGGCAATACCTGCTTCTGCCATCTTTACAATGATTTCCTGCCTCTGTTCCAGTATTGCTCCTGGGATTCTTGTGATATACAAATGGCCTGAAGACTGGTGTTCATCTGTATAGTGTGAAAGAACTTCAATACCTATCGGTTTAAATGCAGCATCATATTGAGCGATAATGTCTTTTCTACGTTTCAGCATTTCCGGATATCTCTCCACCTGCGCCAATCCAATGCCAGCAATTACATCTGTCATATTGCATTTGTACCATGTTCCGATGATATCGTACTCCCATGCTCCTAACTGTGTTTTTGCAAGCGCATCTTTAGACTGTCCATGAAGTGAGCGTAACTGATACTGATGGTAAATATCTTCATCATTAATTCCCGGTATAGTCTTCCAAGTGACCGCTCCACCTTCTGCTGTTGTAAAATTCTTAACCGCATGAAAACTAAAGTTTGAAAAGTCTGCAATGCTTCCGACAGGCTGTCCGTACCATGTTGATCCAAATGCATGAGCAGCATCAGCCATAACAATCACTCTGCCGATTGCTTTCTGGATTTCATTCTCTGGATGGAATAAATGCTTCTTGCTCTCAACTACTTCAAATATCTTGTGATAGTCACAGGGAATACCACCGAGATCCACTGGTATAATAACCTTTGTATTCTCTGTAATAGCATCCGCCAGTTTTTCGTAATCCATTTCCAGCGAGTCTTTCTGTGTGTCCACCATTACAAGCTTTGCGTCTACATGACAAACTACGGATGCACTGGCAGTATATGTATATGCAGTTACGATCACTTCATCGGTGTTTTTAATCCCAAGAAGATGTAAAGTCATTTCCGCACAAGCGGTCTGTGAACCAAGACAGGCTGCACGATTAACGCCACAGAATCTCGCGACCTGTCTTTCCAGTTCCTTTGTCTTTGGTCCAGTGGTAATCCATCCTGATCTCAATGCATCTGCTACCTGATCAATTTCTAATTTGCTAATGTCTGGTGGTGAAAAACTAATCTTCATAATTCAATGCTACCTCTCAAATTGTTTTTAAAGCACATAATATTTCATGCGTTTTTCCTTCTTTTCTATTTGTTTGTCGCTTTTTTTTGATATACAGATGTTTATATTTTTAAAGTACTAGAATGCTAAAAAATGACCACTAACCCACCGTAATAGCCTTTACGCCGAGCCTGGTCAATTTGTTAATTTCCCTCATTCGCTTTTCCACTCTATATTGTGGGGCAATCCAGCGCACTCAAGAAGTCATCAGAAAAATTGATATTCAGGACATGAATCAGGTCCTCGGAACCTGCATACAATCAAGATTTTTCTTGATTGTGCCTGTTAGTCTCTTCTGAAGTGATCTCTTGTATAGACTTTTTCAATCACATCATCCAGACAAGGATCATAGCGGTTCGCAAGGATGCAGGAACTTTTGATTTTAAAAGCTTCTAAATCATTGATTACGATGGAACCAAAGAAAGTTTCTCCATCTTTAAGAACCGGTTCATAAATTATTAAAGTAGCGCCTTTTGCCTTAATACGCTTCATGATTCCCTGAATGGAGCTCTGGCGGAAATTGTCTGAATTACTTTTCATGGTCAGGCGATAAATGCCCACGATGACTTCTTTCTCTTTACCTCTATTCCAATTGTCATTCGCTTCATAGGCTCCGGCGATCTCTAAAACCCGGTCTGCAATAAAATCTTTCCGGGTTCGATTGCTTTCTACAATTGCAGAGATCATGTTCTGCGGAACATCCTGATAGTTTGCGAGAAGCTGCTTTGTGTCTTTCGGCAGACAATAGCCACCGTATCCGAAAGATGGATTGTTATAATGTGTGCCAATTCGCGGGTCCAGGCAAACACCTTCAATGATCTTTTTGGTATCTAATCCCTTCATTTCTGCATAGGTATCAAGTTCATTGAAATAGGAGACCCGTAAAGCCAGATAGGTATTGGCAAAGAGTTTGACTGCTTCCGCTTCTGTAAATCCCATGAATAAAACATCAATCTTTTCTTTTATCGCACCTTCTGCCAGTAGCTGCGCGAAGGACTCGGCTTTTTCTTTACTCTCTTCATCGCAGCCTACAATAATGCGTGATGGGTAAAGATTATCGTACAGTGCCTTTGATTCCCTGAGGAACTCTGGGCTAAAGATGATATTTTTAGTTCTGTATTTATCTCGGATGCTTTCTGTATAACCAACAGGAATAGTGGACTTAATGACCATCATTGCCTCAGGGTTCACGCTCAAGACCATTTCAATCACTGCTTCAACAGCAGAAGTATCAAAAAAGTTCTTTTTGCTGTCATAATTCGTCGGAGCCGCAATCACCACAATTTCAGCATTTTTATAGGCATTTTCTCCATCCAGCGTTGCGGTCAGATTAAGCTTTTCTTCCCTTAAGAATTTTTCAATATAATCATCATGAATTGGGCTTACGCCCTTATTAATCTGATCGACTTTTTCTGGAATAATATCGACTGCCATGACTTCATTATGTTGTGCCAGCAGTGTGGCGATTGAGAGCCCCACATACCCTGTTCCAGCGACTGCAATTTTCTTTTTCATATTCTATCTGTTCCTTTTATCTCTTTGTTTGTTCGTCATGCTTTATAAAAGACTTTGTACCATTCTGCGAATCTTCTCAGACCAGTACGCAAATCGGTATTCGGTTTGAATTCAAAAGTGCTCTCTAATTCACTCGTATCCGCATATGTAACTGGCACATCACCGGGCTGCATTGCCACAAGCTCTTTATGATTTTCAAAGTTATAATCATCTGGTAATACTTCTGCTTTCACCAATTCTTCGGACAAAATTTGTACAAAATCCAAAAGATTTTCGGGTTTTGAATTCCCGATATTATAGACAGCGTACGGCGGAATTGGCAGGCCATCTTCACCGGTTTTTTTATCCGGCGCACCCTGAATCACTCTTTTAACACCCTCGACGATATCATCTACATATGTAAAGTCTCTTAGGCAATTCCCATAGTTGAAAATCTTAATTGTCTCCCCGGCTCTCAGCTTATTGGTGAAACTGAAGTAGGCCATATCTGGTCTGCCGGCGGGGCCGTAAACGGTAAAAAACCGAAGTCCTGTAGATGGAATGTTATAGAGCTTTGAGTAGGCATGCGCCATCAACTCATTGGATTTCTTTGTTGCAGCATACAGTGACACTGGGTTATCCACTTTATCTTCTGTACTATAAGGAACTTTTTTGTTTACACCATAAACGGATGAAGATGAGGCATAGACCAGATGTTTCACTGGATAATGACGGCATGCCTCAAGGATGTTATAAAATCCAATCAGGTTACTCTCGATATACACGTCTGGATTTGTAATGCTGTAGCGTACGCCCGCTTGGGCGGCAAGGTTTACCACAATTTCTGGTTTGTATTTTTCAAACAGATTAACAATTAGTTCCTTATCCGCAATATTTCCTTTTACAAAAGTCCAGCTGCCGCCTAATGCCTCAATCTGTTCCAATCGCCACGCTTTTATGCTCACATCATAGTAATTATTCATATTGTCAATGCCAATAATGGATACAGACGGAACTGTACGAAGCAGCTCTATCACTAAATTTGAGCCGATAAAACCAGCAGCACCTGTGATCAATATTGTTTTATGATCCAGATCAATGTGATTCATAGTTTCAACTTCCTAATTTTTTATTCTTAGTTAAATCCATATTTTTATTTAAAACTCGTAGCACTCTTGATCAAAGCTGATCCTTTAATCTTTACTTTCATCGCATTGTGTTTTCTTTCATTTCTATGTAAAGAAAACACAATGCGACGCGAAATAAAAACAGGCGGTGCTAAGCCTGTACTTTTGGCCTTGTAGGCGAAAAGCACACCTGTAAATTTCTTTACAGGATTTAAAAATTAAATTTATGATTTACTTTCTTATTCTTCTTATCAGGCAACGCCGGCATAAAACCGCTCATAAAACCCCTTCCCCAGATTCCTGGCGCTGTTGAGCGCCGTACTCCCCTTATGTCCTTCTTTACAGACGAAGTTCTTGCCGCCATAGAAGTTGGGGCTAGGGTTCTGGTACTCGGTATTGTGCTTCGCGATGGGGGCATCGCAATGGTAACACCGGGTACTGGCGTAGTAGGGCTTGCTGGTCATGGCGACCAGGCCTTTCTGCCAGGCTTTATATTTCACGTAGCGGGCGATGCGTCTTCCGATAAAGTCGTAGGGGCTTTTGCCCAGGTAGAGCTTTTTCGCCTGATCGAAGCTTTCTTTGAGCTCGGGCAGGACGATGAGTTTTGCGCCTTGTTTGAGGGCGTAATCGACGATCTTTCTCGATACTTCATGGGCGTAGTGGTCGGTGACGCGGGTGATTTTTTCGTAGTATTTGGCGTTTGGTCGATGCTCTTGCAAAGCGCTACCCGCTTCGGCTTGTCCATAAGACGACAAGCCTCGGGGGCAGACCCCGAGGGCGTCGTTCTCTATGATGTGTGTCATCTTTTTCCCGGCAGTGCCGCGTTTGGTATACCCTAGAAGCTGCTTCCTACGGTGGGCCAGTGCTTTTCCGCCTTTGATGAAATATGGGGCGGTGGCGCGACCGTCAGCTTGGATGGTGGTACAAACGGCCAGGGTGTCGGAGCCGGTTAAGGCGACGGCGACAAAACTTTCATGCTGTTTTACGCGCTCTTTTGCGGTTCGGCTGTCTTCCACGACCTCTTTGACGGGGATGTGGAGCATAACTTTTTTCTTTTTGATGACAATGGTCGGGCTCATGGGCTCGGCGTTTTCTGGAAAGGGTCTGCCGGTATACCGGTGCTTGACCCAGGACCAGGCTTTGCCGGTGTAGAGCTTGAGCAGGATTTGGCCGTCGGCGAAATCCTTATACATTCCCTTGTAATACAGCATTGACATGTGGAGATTCTTTGGGCGGCTTGGGCGGCCCTTTTTCGCCGACTCAGGTGGAAGGTTGAAGGTGGAAAGTGGAAGGTTATGGTGCAAATCGGCTTGGCCGATTTGATTTGATTCAGAATCGCTCTGCGATTCTGTTACTGAATTTTCCATTTTCAATTTTCCATTCCCCATTTGTTTATCTTCCCAGTCCCTGAGCTTGCTCATGTAGCTCCTATACATGCTGATGGCCGCGTTGATGGCGGCGCGCCGGAAGTACAGGGGAATTCTCTCAAAGGGCAAGGGCGTTTCGGGCGGGGTGCCGTCTCTCTGTTTTATGGTCTGTAGCTCTAAATGCCGCAGTAAATTCTGGTTGGTGAGGCTGAGGGCTTCGGGCTGGCGCTCGAGCAGCTCATAGTAGAATGCCAGGACAGCGTCAAAGAGGGACTGGGTCTTTTTAAACCAGTCTAAATGCTTGTAATTCAGCTGTATTTTGTACGTCGTGATGGCGTATCCCGCACTCATAACTGACCTCACTTTTATTCGTGGACTGTTAATAGTCTGCGAGCAGGGTGCCTGAAATACCGCTAGCTTGTGCGCAATAGAGATTTCTGACCAGAATATTGACCAGATTGTAAAAATAATTTTTGTAAATTAAAATTCCTGTGATGCCGAGTTTACCTTATTATATATAGAAGAAAACTGACCATATTTTGACCAGTTTGCCAAAAAGTGAAAAATAAAGAAAATCAGGATTTATCGTTAGAATATAAACATAAAAGTGATTTTAAAGAAAATTATTTAAAAAATTCAAAAAAGGGGTGCATTTTTCATGAGGGAATGTTATAATAAATCACGCAGTTGAAAAACAAATCATTTTCTTAAATGAAAAATCAAAAAAAGTTCGCAGACTATTAACAGTCTGCGAACTTTTTCTATCTAAAAGCAACGTAAAAAACGGACCCTCTCGAGTCCGTTTTTTCTCTTTTTTATTCGTTTTTCTAATAAAATTAAAGCTCTAATTCATTCAAAATGCTGCGCAGCTCTACCAGCTCATCGATGGTCAGGGTTACGCCCTTGCGCATTTTTTCATGGTTTGCGTCCCATTCACGAATATCGTATTTGGGTTCGCGGTCGTTCCAGCTGACCAGGTTTAATTCCTTCTGCCAGCCGTTTGCTCCTTCGGATAATACTCCAACTTCTTCTACTACTTTAAACGAAAATGCCATACTTCCTCTTCTTCCTTTTAATTATTTATCTTATCTCGCTTATGCGAGCATTTTATCAAAGTCGCCCTGATGATCAAGCTCGGCCAACTCGGTATAACCACCGATAAACTTTTCATCGACAAAAATAAAGGGAACCGTGTGCTGCCCGGTCTTTTCGGCCAGTACCTGTTTCATCTCATTATTGCCATAAATGTCAACATCCTTGTAAGTCAGGCCCTTTTGGTCTAACAAACGCTTTGCGTTATTGCAAAATGGGCAGTGGGGCCAGGTATATAATCTTATTTCTTTCATCATCAAACATCCTTCCGTTTCTTATGTTTATATCCTGATTGGCTATTTTTATTCAAGCTTTGATAATATCGATCCTTTTCTTTACCATTTTACCTTATTCTGGCAGAGTGTCAAGAATTAAAAGTAAAAAACAATGGCCTTTCAGCTTTTTTTAATGTATTATATTGTTTAGTAAACAAGACAAAGGAGCTTTTTTTATGAATGAAGTAACTACCATTGACCATCCTCTGGTCACCCATAAGCTGACATTGATGCGCATGGAAGATACGCCGCCTAAGGATTTCAGAGAGCTGGTAAAGGAGCTGGCTACGCTCATGGCTTATGAGGTTACCAGAAGCTTTCCTCTCAAGGATATTGAAATTCAAACGCCGATCTGCAAGACCACCAAGCAGGTGCTGGCAGATAAGGATGTGGTCATCGTGCCAATTCTGCGCGCTGGTCTGGGCATGGTCGAGGGCTTTACCCATGTTATCCCCAATGCCAAAATCGGGCATATCGGCTTATTCCGCGATCCTGAAACGTTGGAAGCCGTGGAGTATTACCGCAAGCTGCCCACGGATATCGCTGAGCGCGAGGCCATTATCACAGACCCCATGCTGGCCACTGGCGTCTCCTCTGTCCACACCATTGACATCCTGAAGGCTGCGGGTTGCAAAAATATTAAGTTGGTTGTTATTTTAGCTTCTCCGGAGGGTATAAAGGCTGTACAAGCAAAACACCCCGAGGTACCTATTTATTGTGCTTGTATCGACGAAGGGCTGAACGATCACTCCTATATTGTTCCAGGCCTTGGCGATGCGGGAGACCGCCTCTTCGGGACTAAATAGGACAGGAGGTCTGTTACCATGACAACAGACACAATCAAAAAACGTTATGGACTGTTTACAGCCATTGCCATGATTATCGGAATCGTCATCGGTTCCGGTATTTTTTTTAAAAGCGATAATATTTTAATTGCCACTGGCGGCAATGTCGTTCTGGGTGTAATTATTTTCTGCTTTGCGGCGGTCAGCATTATTTTTGGGAGCCTGACAGTCGCGGAGCTGGCATCCCGGACCGACGAGCCCGGCGGGGTACTCACCTATGCCCGGGTTTTTATAAACCCCATGGCAGGCTCGGCCTACGGCTGGTTTCAAACCTTTGTCTATCTGCCCACCATCACGGTGGTGCTGTCCTGGGTTTCGGGCATTTACTTTTGCATTTTTATGGGCATCAATGCCTCTCTGGAGGTCCAGTGTCTCGTAGGCTTTGGTCTGCTGACGGGCCTATACCTTATGAATATGCTCTCGGCCAGGCTGGCCGGGCTTTTTCAGAACGCTGCGACGGTTATCAAGCTGATTCCCCTGCTGATCATCGCGGTGGCGGGCCTGCTCCACGGCAATACGCAAACCGCCGCAGTCGCTATGCCTACCCCAGCAACGGGGATGCTTCACGCTTCCTGGATTATGGCTATCCCATCTGTGGCTTTCTCCTTTGACGGATGGATCATCTCCACCTCGGTGGCCCATGAGATCAAAAACAGCCGGCGGAACCTGCCCATCGCGCTGGTCATCAGCCCTCTGTTCATCCTGCTCATGTACATCCTCTACTTTGTAGGGGTCACCAACCTGCTGGGCGCGCCGGCCATTATGCAGTTGGGCGACGCGCATCTTGACAAGGCGGCCGCTATGGTCTTTGGCCCCTTTGGCGCTAAGCTGATCGGCTTCTTTGTTTTAATCTCTGTGCTGGGCGGCCTAAACGGACTGGTGATGGGCATTTCTCAGATGCCCTATTCCCTGGCGCTTCAGAAAATGATTCCGGGCGCGGACAGGCTGAAAGTACTGACGCCAAAGTCGGATTTCCCCCTCAACTCGACGATCGCCTCTTATCTGATTGTCGCCTGCTGGTTTGTGATCCATTATTTTACACAGCGCTTTGGGCTGCTGGCCAACTCGGATGTGTCAGAAATCGCCATTGTGGTCTCTTACCTGCTCTACCTTCCTCTGTACTACCAGGTGTTTAAACTGGGCCAGAAACGGCAGATTGGGGCTTTCCGGGGCATTCTGTGCCCGGTGCTAGCCGCGGCAGGTTCCTTGATTATCTTCTCAGGCGGTCTGCAGAGCCCGCTGTTTATTTTGTATATTGCCATCTGCCTTGTTTTTCTGGCCGGCGGCATGGTTTATTACCAAAAAGTGACAAAAGCGCAGGTCTGATGCCTGCGCTTTTTCTTATTCTTCTTTTGAATCGTCTTTTTCAGTTGTTTCTTCTTCCTCGATTATTTCCGCGTCGGAAACGGCTGCTTCATCTGTATCTTCAGCAGCTTCTTCGGTTTCTTCCTTTGCTTCTTCCTTTGCTTTCATTTCTTCTTCCCTGGCTTCAAGCTCTGCGATCTTTTCTTCTTTTTCCAAAATTTTGCGGCACAGCACATCGGAAGGGTCGTCGCTGTCTTCTGTCAGGTTATCCTTACGGGCCTCGTACACGGTTCTTCCCAACTCAGCCAGAAGCGCCTCCATCTCATGCTTTTCAGAAACGATGGTGGTTTTTACCTTGGCTGTTTCTGCCAGGTCACCGAGCATGTCCGCAGTCGCGGCGGCTACATCGTTCAGGGTTTTTCCCAAATCATCAAAAATTGTCATTCTTTTTCTCCTTTTATGTTAGTTTTAAAAAATCAGGGGTATATATCTTTCTGGCAGGGAAACCACACCGGTCTCCTTTTATATAAATTAATTTTTTACTCCTCTCAAATCCCCGGTCAGCGCCAAAGTGACCGGGGGTCTCCTTTTTTTTGATGATTCTATTTTAGCATGAAAGCTTTAAAGAAAGATTTATCTTTTCCATGAAATCAAATTTTACTGATCATCTTTTTTATAAACATCCAGATCTCCCTGGCTGTAGTCATCATATACATTCAGATGTCTCATTGTGCGGTAATAAGAAACCATCATAAGCACCATTAAAAGCGCAATAGGCAGACCGCATACAATGGAGGCTGTCTGCAGGGCTTCTGTCCCTCCCGTGCCCAGTAAAACCGCGGCGGTTACCGCCATGATGCTCCCCCAGAAAATACTGATGCCGCGGGGTGGAGAGGCCTCCCCGGTCGCGTCTTTAAACTGGCGCATCGACATGGCCGATATCGACATGGTCATGGATTCAGCCAAAGTGACAAAGGACAGTATCACAATGACAAGGGCTACCACATTCATGACAGCGTTCCACGGCAGCTGCTTAAAGAAAGCGTACAGAGCCATATCCGACCCTGTCTGCTCAATGAGCTCACCGATATTGGCGCCATAAAATTTTTCAAGAATGATGCTGCTGCCGCCAAAAATACCAAACCAGGCAAAGGAGAACACCACTGGCGCAATGAGGTTAACGATCACAAATTCACGTATGGTCCGCCCGTAGGCCAGCTTGACTAAAAACAAACCGATCAAAGGTGCAAAAACCATCCACCAGGTATTAAAGAACACATTATTGGCCCCAATCCACCCTGTTTTCTCGATGGGGTCAAGAAACAGGGATAGATTAACAAAATCATTAAAATACTGGCCGATGGCTGTGATGGTTAATTCCGTTACCCCCACGGGGTCTACAGCAATAAAGGCAAAAATCAGGACAAAAAAGTAAAGCACTGTGTTTAGATTGCTGATATAGGTAATGCCCTTATGCAGCCCGGAGATACTGGATAAGGTGTAAAAAACAGTGATCACAGCAATGATAATAATCCAGCTGTACAAGTTGCTTGTAAATCCCATAATAATATCCAATCCCCGGGCGATCTGAAGCGTGGCAAAGCCGAGAGAGGTCGCAATTCCTCCAATAATCGCAAAAATAGCCAGCGCGTCAACGGCGTTTCCGACTCTGCCATATATTTTATCTCCAGCAAGAGGATACAACGCTGTACATACCCGGTAATCTTTCTTGCTATTATAAATTAAGAAGACAAGGCTCAGCCCCGCGGCTGTATATATTGAGTAGGGATGAATGCACCAGTGCAGAAAGGTATATTTTAAGGAGCCGAAAACAGCCTCGCTGGATAAGGGCACGGCGCCCAGGAACGGCGGTGGATTGTATATAAACTGGATCGGCTCATAGACGCCGTAGTAATTAATCCCCACTGCGATTCCCGAGGTCAGCGCGACTGCAAACCAGACAAATTTATTCATTTTTGGCGCTGCATCCGGGCCGCCCAGCCGTATTTTTCCATATTTACTAAAACCAGCCCACAGGCAAAATATAATGGCCGAAAAAGCTACAATGGTGATAAACCATGTGAAATTTTTGAGCACAAATGAAAGTGCGGCATTGGCGGCCTTCGAAAAAGCTTCTGGTGCAACGCAGGCAAAGGCCACGAAAAAAATAAGCGCGGCTCCGGAAATCAGCAGCACATGCCAGTTGACCATCTTTAACAGCTTATTATTTTTATCCATAATGATTTTTCTCCTGTTCGGTAAAAAAGCAGAGACATCCTCTGCCTCTGCTTTATAAATTTATATACCTGTCTTATAACATTCAGGAATATATGGCTCAATGACAGACAAACGCTCCTTTGAAATCTGCGGCGGCTGGTAGCTCTCCAGCCGTTTTTTGACAGCAGGCTTCATGGTGTCCCTTAAAGATCTGGACCCGCTGTTTTGCCATTGGTTTGGGTCTTCCTTATTCATGTATTTTGACTGGTAGAATTCTTCCCGGTACATTTTGGGCGTCCGCCCTTTTAAGAATGTTCCTCTGGCGCCCGTCGCCTTAATTTCCTCAAAGCAGAAACGTTCTTCTGAGCAGTTTACCCCTTTTAACAAATGCTCGACCATCTGTATGATTTCCTCATCCATCAAAAACTTTTCAAAATTTATGACATTAAAGGTTCCCAGGGTTCCGCAGGCATGCTCGATAAAGTTGGAGCCGCAGTCTAGGCTCGCGTAGAGCATCATCATGCTCTCAATACCTGACTGGGCGTCAAAATTCTTGGCATCGCTGAGGCCGCCGCCGGTTCTGAAGGGCAGATGATAATAGTCTGCCAGCCCTGCTGTTACATAACAGACAAGCGCAGTTTCGGGCGATCCAATGCTCAGCTGAATGGTGTGCATGTTGGTGGAAGCCGAGGTGTTCCCATAGATCACCGGTATGCCAGGCCGCAGAAGCTGGGCCAGCACAATGCCCGCCAGTTGTTCGGCGTTTGTCATGGCCATCATCGAGGCCACAGACGGCGGCGCTGTCATCAGGGGCATGGCGCAGGGCACGATCCACAGCGGCTGGTTTGCCTCGCAGGTTGCAAACAGCTTTTCAATGGGCGCATTGTCAAAGGTAAGGGGCGACAAAGAATTGAGCATTGGCAAAATATGATATTTATTGTTTCCCTCAAAGCGGTTAACGATTTCGATTGTTTCTTTAAACAATGTCCTCAAATGGCTTTCTTTTCCAGATGCCAGCGTATTAGGATAAAGAGTTACGGTTGGTTTATTGGCATATTTCATTTGCAGCGCCATGTTTGCAAAAACCTTTTGCTCCGGCGTGAAATTTTTGGTTTCTGCCAGCAGGTTAATGTGCGAGCCTGTGATGACAGGACTGGTATCTGCCAGCTTAAACTGGTCAAGAATATCCTGATTGTCCATTTTTCTTATTTCTTTTCCTGTCTGAATGTAAATATTACTTCCGAGCGGTCTGAAAACCGTGTGATCCCCTCCGATTACCAGATCACCCTTAAAAGAGGAGAGAATAAACTGAGAAGGAATTATTTTCAGAGCTTCCGTCAGTGTTTTTTCATCAATAAACACCGTATCGTTTTCTACCCGGACTCCGTGTTTTTTAAAAACCTCCAAGGCCTCCTGATTTTCAAATTTTACGCCAACCTCATCGAGGATACGCAGCGTCTGCTCGTGAATTTTCTCGACCGCCTGCTTTGAAATATACTTTTCATAAGATTTCATTGCTGTTCCCTTACATTCCACTTTAGATCATTTCCTTATAGGCATCGGGCAGATAAGGCTGAAGCAGATCATTCTGCTCTTTTGTGATTTCTGGCGGAGTGTAGGAGGCCAGGCGTTTTTCGACATCCTGCTGTGCGATATCAACCACACTGACGCTTCCCTTGTTCTGCCACTGATTTGGGTCATCCTTATTAAAATATTTGGCAAGATAGACCTCTTCGCGGTACATTTTAGGTGTGCGGCCTGTTAGGAAAGCACCTCTTGGCCCAACCTTTTTAAGAGTATCCATACAGAATTTTTCGTCACTGCAGTCAATTCCCGCAAACAGCCGCTGATTCATTCTCTGGATTTCTTCGTCGATCAGGAACTTGCGAAAATCGGTTACGTTAAATGATCCCATACAGCCACAGGCGTGCAGAACAATATCGGCGTTGACGTCCTGCGTGGCCGTAATCATCATCATTGATTCGGCCCCGGCCTGAATATCGGCGTCTTTCGCATCACTGAGTGAGCCGCCGGTTCTGAATGGCATCCCATAGTAGTCTGCCAGGCCGGCTGTCGCGTAAACGACCAATGCGCATTCCGGCGCCCCGATTGAAAGCTGAACTGTCCGCATATCTGTAGCGCCCGAGGTATTGCCGTAGACTATCGGTACATCTGGATTCAGCAGTTTTGCCAGCACATAGCCGCCCAGTACCTCGGCGTTAGTCATAGCCACCATCGAAGCAATGGAGGGAGGCGCTGTCATAAGCGGCATGGCGCAGGGTGCGAACATAATGCCCTGGTTTGCTTCGCAGAGAACAAATACTCTGTCTAACGGGTCGTGGTCCATGGTAAGAGGCGACAGGGTATTTAAAATATAAACATTGTGCACCGCGTCATTTCCTTCAAAATCATTCAAAAGCTGAACGCTCTTTTCAAAAGCTTTTTTAATCTCTTTTTTATCCGACAGCGCAAAGGTATTGGCGGTTGTCAGGAAAAGCGGTTTATGCCCGTACTTTAAAATCAACGCAATATTGCTGAATATTTTCTGATCTAAAGTAAACCCCTTTGAATAGTCCTGAAAATAATTGATGGTCCCAAAATCAAGCATATCGCTGGTATCCTCAAGTTTAAACTGGTTTAATGTATCCTCATTGTTCATTTTCCGGATCACTCCTTCTGGATAGTGGCAGTACACATTGCCGCCGATCGCGCCATTATACTGTTTGCCGCTGCCAATTTCCAGATCGCCTTTGCAAGATTTTACGGTAAAGCTCCGCTGCGCATATTTGAGGGTCTCTGTCACCATTTTTTCATCAATAAAAACAGTCTGCCCCTCCACACGGGCACCGTGTTTTTTAAAAACCTCCAGAGCTCCCTCATGCTCGAAGCGCATACCGATTTCTGATAAAATCTTCAGTGAATACTCATGGATTTTTTCAATTTCTTGTTTGGATATAAAACGTTCATAGCTTTTCATCTTTATTTCTCCCATCTGGATAACTATCCGGATATTTTATATTTTCTCATTTTATTTTGCAGGTTCTGTCTTGAAATATTTAAGAGCTTTGCCGCCTGCGTAACGTTATGGTTTTTCTGCATTAACGCCTTTATAATCGTTTCTTTTTCAAAATTATCAACCATCTCTCTGAGGTTTTTGTTGGTACCTAAGCTCAGAGAATCCATTTGTTTTTCTTCATTTACCTTGTAGCGCTCCAGCAGGTATTCGGGCAGGCATGAGCTTTCCAGCGCATAGCAGTCATTTCCAGCCAAATACAGGCTTTGGGTAATAACATGCCGCAGCTCTCGTATATTCCCCGGCCAGTCATGCCGCAGCAGGATTTTTCGGCTTGTTTTGGACAGGCTGTTGACCTTTTTCCCCAAAAAGGCTGCCACCTCTGAGATATAGTGGTTCGAGAGGGCAATGATATCTTCCTTTCGATTTTTTAACGGCGGCAGCTGAAGGTTAAAGACGCTGAGCCGGTAATAAAGGTCTGAGCGCAGGCGGTTTTCCTTGATGGCCTCCAGGGGATCCTGGTTAATCGCCGCGATTATCCTGACATTTGCGATAATCTCTTTATTCCCGCCAACTCTTCTGAATCTTTTCTCCTCCAGTACTCTCAACAGCTTGGACTGGATACTGATATTCATTGAGTTTAACTCATCCAGAAAAAGGGTTCCGCCTTCAGCTTCTTCAAAAAGGCCCTTTCGTTCTTTTGCTCCGGTAAAGGAGCCGCTTCTCACACCAAACAACGTGCTCTCCAAAAGGTTCTCGGGTATCGCGCTGCAATTAACAGCCACAAAATGATTCTTTTTGTGATCACTGATATTATGAATACTCTGGGCAAATACCTCTTTTCCTGTCCCTGTGGCTCCGGATATCATAATCGGTACATCTGTTGTCCCGGCCAGCTTGGCTTTTTCAATGCACTGCTTCATTTCATTGCTTTCACCTATAATATCCTCAAAGGTATACTGTGTGTTATTATGGAGCTTAACGGCGCTTAACGTGCCGTTGTCATGATTCTTTTTATTGATCGTATCAATTAAATTAAAATACTCTGATATTTCGCGGTAGGTGCCGACGCTCATTTCAATATTTCCACTTTCATCAAAAACAGGAAAAGAATTAAAGAGCACCGTACATTCTTTACCGTTCTGTGTTTTATAGTAAGAGAAGGTATCCTTATAGCAGCGCCCATCCTTTAAGGTGTTCAACAGCAGGGAGCGGTTTTCATCGTTCAGGGTGATGGCCTTATCCGGATCATTTGGTTCATAAATTTCATTTGGGTTTTTGCCGATTGCATCCTCTCTTTTCATCTCCTCGATACGTTCACAGCCTTTTGAATAGGCAATAATTTTTTTGTTTTTATCGACAACCAGCACGCAGAAATCCTCAATTTTTTCAAGACATTCTGTTGGCATTAATTTTTTTTCTGTTTTCCCATTTTTCATAAAGCACCTCTTGATTTTTGGTGATGGTATTTTAACCTAAAATACCTGTATGGCAAAACGGCTGCATTTTTAATTAAGAATCACTACTTTATTTATATGTTTTCTCTATATTCAACAGGAATATAAGGCCTGAGCAGATCATCCTGCTCTTTGGTAATTTCAGGGGCCTCATAAGACGCGATGCGACGTTCAACCTCCTCTTTGCAAAGCGCATCAATACTTGGAGCTCCCCTGTTCATCCACTGGTTGGGATCTTCTTTATTCAAAAATTCAGGCAGGTAGAATTCTTCCCGGTACATTTTTGGCGTCCTGCCTTTTAGAAAAGTGCCCCGTGCGCCGGTTTCTTCAATCTCTTTAATGCAAAAACGGCTTTCATCACAGTCTATCCCCCTAATCAGGCGGCTGCACATGGCGGTTATTTCCTCGTCTACGATATACTTTTCAAAGCTGATAACATTGAAGGAGCCCATAATACCGCAGGCGTGTGCAACCAGATCTGCGCCGCAGTCCAGCGTTGCAAAAGTGAGCATTTCGGACTCAATACCTGCCTGAATATCAAAATCCTTTGCGTCGCTCAACGCTCCACCTGTCCTGAAAGGCATGTGGTAAAGATCAGCCAGACCTGCTGTTGCATAACAGATCAGCGCAGACTCGGGCGCGCCAATGCTCAGCTGCAGTGTTCTCAGATTCGTGCCTGCCGAGGTATTGCCATAGACTACCGGCAGCCCTGGCCTGCAAAGCTGTGTCAGCACAATCCCTGCCAGTGTCTCGGCATTTGTCATGGCCATCATCCCAGCGATTGACGGAGGCGCTGTCAGGAGCGCCATCCCACACGGGCTGATCCACAACGGTTGGTTTTCATCGCAATGCGCCAAAATGCGTTCGATCGGGTCATGATCATAGCATAACGGGGACAGTGTGTTGACACCGTAGGAGATTACGTATTTTTCATCGTCCTCCACACCCTCAAATCGTTTGACCAGCCGAATTCCCTCGGCAAAGACTTCCCGCACGCTCTCCTTCTCAGAAAGCGCGAAGGTTCTGGGCATGAGGGCCACAGGCGCTGTGTGGCTGTATTTTAAGGCAATTGCGATGTTCGAAAAAATCTTTTGTTCCTTACTAAAATGCTCTGTTTCCAAGAACCCGTTTACATCGTTGCTGTTGACAATCTTACTGGCCTCGCCTAATTTGAACTGCCTGATAATATCGCTGTTCGTCATCTTTCGGATATGTCCATTTTCGGATAAATAGATGGACCCATCAGCCGGCCGCATGATTCTGGAACCGTGTCCTACCTCGTAGCTTCCTTTTAATGAAAACCGTGTAAAGCTCTCTGGTACTGTTTCTAATGCGTTTTGTACCATTTTTTCGTCCAGGTAGACTGTATCATTCTCAACCGATGCACCGTTTCTTTTAAAAATATCAAGCGCTTCCGGATGCTCAAATTTGATTCCGGTATGTTTTAAGATATGCAGACTTTTTTCATGTATCTTCTCAATTTTTTCCTTCTTAATATACTTTTCATACGCTTTCATCTAACTAGATCCCTTCTCTGTAAATTTGGGGGATAAATGCATCCAATAATTTACATTGGTCTTTGGTTCTCTCAGGCGCCTCATAGGCTTCCAGGCGTTTCTTAACCTCTGCCCTCGCCTTTTCCTTAATGCTGACGCTCCCTTCATTCTGCCACTGGTTTGGATCCTCTTTGTTAAATAAGGCCGCCCTGTAAAATTCTTCACGATACATCTTAGGTGTTCTACCTTTCAGGAACGTCCCTCTTGGCCCAACCTTCCTGATGGCGTCAAAGCATAATTTCTCTTCCGAGCAGTCAATACCACTTCGTTCGCGCTCAAGCATACCGATAATTTCCTCATCCATGATAAATTTTTCAAGGCTCAGCACATTAAAGGTCCCCATTGTCCCGATGGTATGGTAGATTACATCCGGCTGAACATCTATCGTTGCCTTTAGGAGCATCATCGTTTCAGCGCCAGCCTGTCCATCTAAATCTTTGGCGTCCGATAGCGAGCCGCCGGTCCTGAATGGCAGGCCGTAGTAATCTGCCAACGCGGCGGTTCCGTAAGCAATCAAGGCTGTCTCGGGTGTACCAATCGTCAGCTGCAGTGTTTTTAAATCGGAGGAGCCCGATGTATTGCCATAGACAAAGCCGGTTCCGGGCCGTATCAGCTGGATGAGCACAAGACCAGCCAATATTTCTGCATTGTTCATTGAAAGAATGCCTGCAACAGAAGGTGGGCCGGTCAATACAGGCATTGCACAAGGCGATAAAATCAACGGCTGATTTTCATCACAGGCGGCGAATATCTTTTCGACCGGCGCGCTGTCATAGGTCAAGGGCGACAGCACGTTTAAGCTTCGATAGCATACGTACTGGTCCCTGATCCCTTCAAATTCCTTAATCAGCTGAATGCCCTTCCGCGTCAAATCATAAACAGCCTCAGGGTCCAGCCCTAACGTCATCTCATTGGCGTTTATATGGCTTTTTCCCGAATATTTTAAGTCCATGGCATAAACGCCAAACACCTTTTCTTCCGCCGTAAATTTCTGAGCGTCTGGAAACTGGTTTAGCACAGCAGAGTCGATAACCGGGCTCATGACTCCCATTTTAAATTGATTGATATTGTCCTCGTTTGTCGTCTTACGAATTTTGTCCCCATCCTGAATATAAATATTGGACGCCAGCGCAATCTTCATCATGCTGCCGCCGCCAATTTCCATATCCTTATAGGAGTTGGAATAAATCATGAATTTCCGGGGCGCTGTTTTCAACGCCGTCTCAAGCATTTTTTCATCTATAAAGACGGTATCGCCCTCTACCCTTGCACCGTGTTTTTTAAAGACCTCCAGCGCACGTGTATTTTCAAAATTGATGCCAATCTCAGACAGAATTTTCAATGTGTTTTCATGTACCTTTTCAACTGATTCTTTCGAAATATACTTTTCATAAGCTTTCATAATTCACCTCTTTTCCGTGTCTATACGGCTTCTTCTGCATTTTTTTTATCTGCAATTTTTCCTTCTTTTTGAATCACTGCCAGCTTCGCAATGGTTTCTTTATTCCGTCTGTGAAAAATAATGGAGATAATACATGCAAATATTGCTCCGGCCGCTGCGGCTATAAAGATAAAGCGGTATGCCAGCTCCGGCGGATAGCTATCCAGCCAGTTACCGATAATAATTGGCATAAAGCTGTCCGGCAAAAAGCCAATGGTGGAGATGATCCCAATTACTGTACCGGACATGTACATTGGAATATCTGCCTCCGGCAGGGTTGCAAAATAAATTCCCCTGGCAGCTCCAAGGATAATATAGCCCAGCGCAGTACCAATAAATACCAGAATAACCAGGGATGCCTGCTGCGGGATAATCGCAATAAAAATATTGATGACTGCCAGCAGCGCAGTGACGATAATCAACAGCTTCGAAATCCCGGTTTTATTGCTGACATTCCCCGAGATCAAAGCGCCGATAGGCTGCATATAATCCCTGAACATACCCAGAATTGCCCCCAGTGTTATGGACAGGCCAAACATCTGCGTTCCGTACGGCGTCATATAGGGCGTTGTCGTGCAGGAAATAAAAGCTCCAAAAACGATAAAGGACATCAACCATACGTTTGGATTTTTAAGGCAGGTTAACAGAATTTTTCCAATTCCCAAATTTTTGTCCTTGTCCGGTTCGTCCCTTTCAAAGAAAATCCAGATGAGAATTCCAATCAGGATACAGGCCCCGCCAAAGATAAAGATAACGACCTGCATACCAGTGACAATGTTGGAAAACTGGCTGAAAATAAAAATAGCAATGGTTCCAAGAACTGCTGCCAGGATACTTCTGGTCCCTTCAACATCGCCCTGCGCCTTTCCTTCTTCTCCTGGTCTTGCAAAAATTCGAATCGCCTTAATTAAGGCGGACCAGAAGGTTAAGGTTGTCGTAACCCCTAAGATGGCGAAAAGCACGACCGCGACCCGGTAATCCGGGATCGTACCAAACCCCACACACAACAGTCCCGAAGCTACATAGGAAAAAGCCAGCAGCTTTCTCGCCGAAAACTTATCAGCCACCAGTCCCCCTAAAAAATATGTGGCGATTGTCATGGTCGTGTAAGCGCTTGTCATAATCCCGAGTTCCACATTCGTGACGTTAAAAGCCTGGATCAGAGCATCGTAAAAACTGGCTTTCATATAAGGTACATAATAAATAATGCTTGCGCCGCACAGACAAATAAATTGAATTGCTCGTTTGAAATCAAATTTTTTCATTTTTTCCCCCTTGGATCATTCTAAAAATACATATTTACCGCGAGCTCACAGCCTTTTTGACGTATTGTTGCCCTCCTTTCGTATAAAATTGGCTTGAAATTAATATTTGCAAATTTTGTGCCAAAGATATTTTTTGTTTTTTTACGAAAATTTATTAAAAAGCTTTTTTAAATATCTTTTTTTCCTTTAAATATAAAATAAAAACATTTTTACAACTTTTTATTGTTGTTTTTACATAAAAAATTGCGCGCAATTTTTTGTTTAGCTCATTTTAAAACCTTTACAGTCTATGCTCTAATTTCTATAAGCGCAATATTTTTTTGCGCTTTTGGTCTTATTTTGATATTTTTTGTAAATTAATGGTTTTTATCAAATAAAAAAAGACATTCATTCCTGTAGAAACAAGAAAAAATGTCTTTTCCATAAAATCAAAAAACTGCCTGATTACTCAGACAGTCTTTTTCACTATTTTATCTCAATCAATTCATAGGCCCTGGTTCCAAGTCCGATTTTTTCTGCGTGCTCAAGGCACACCCGCCAGTCAGTTTCGGGATGGGTGCAGGTAAAGCGGTCATGCTCCTCGGCATCATGAACATGGTTTTTATGGATCTGATCTGCCAGATAACTGCCGGGAATAATGGGCGCTTGATTACAGGCGTCGGCACATGCCATGTCAAGTGCTACCGGATCATAAGAGGCAAACATGCCAACATCCTGAATAATCGGCAGGTCATTTTCAGCATGACAGTCGCAGAATGGTGAAACATCCATGACCAGGCTGATATGAAAATTCGGCCGGCCCTTTATAACAGCCAGGCTGTATTCGGCCATTTTTTTATTGAGCACATCAAAGCTTTCGTCGTTGGGCGTGGTGATGGCATCAAAAGGACATATCCCGATACAGCGTCCGCAGCCCACGCATTTGTCATGATCGATCACAGCTTTTTCCGGGTAAGAGATGGCGTTCATGGCGCAGATATCCTTACATACTTTGCAGTCGCGGCATTTCTTTTCGATGACATGTGGCTTGCCCGCATTGTGCATTTCCATTTTTCCGCGTCTGGAGCCACAGCCCATCCCAATGTTTTTAAGCGCGCCGCCAAATCCGGTGTTCTCATGGCCCTTAAAATGGCTCAGCGTGATAAAAACATCCGCATCCATAATGGCCCGCCCGATTTTGGCCTCCTTGATATACTCGCCATTGACTGGTACCTCCACCTCGTCTGTCCCCTTAAGTCCATCGGCGATGATCAGCTGACAGCCGGTGGTAAAGGGGTTATAGCCATTTTCATAAGCCGCGTCGAGATGCTCCAGAGCGTCCTTCCGACGGCCCACATATAAGGTATTGCAGTCCGTTAAAAAGGGCTTTCCCCCTTCCTCTTTGATCAAATCCACAACGACCTTTGAAAAATTGGGCCGAAGATAGGCAATGTTTCCAGGCTCTCCAAAATGTATTTTAATCGCCGCAAATTTATTTTCAAAGTCAATGTCGGTCATTCCTGCCGCCACAATCAGCTTTCTGAGCTTTTGCAGGAGATTCATTTTTGGATTCGCTCTGAAATTCGTAAAATAGACCTTTGCTTTTTCGTTCATATTGTTTTAACGCCTCCTTGAATTGTTCCAGATTATTTTATCATAAACCCATCATTTTAGATACCCGTTTTAGCTGCTCGCCAAAGCAAAAATCCCCTACTCGCTTCCCTCAAACTGGCTGTTGTAAAGTTTTGTATAAAAACCATTTTGAGCCAGCAAAGATGCATGGTTTCCCTGCTCCACGATACGTCCCTGGTTCATCACCAGAATAATATCCGCCTCGCGGATGGTGGACAGCCGATGCGCAACCACGAAGCTGGTTCTACCCCTCATCATATCGTTAAATGCGTTTTGAATACGGATCTCAGTTCGTGTGTCAATGCTGCTGGTCGCCTCATCGAGAATGAGCATTGGCGGTCTGGTGAGCATGACCCTGGCGATGCAGAGAAGCTGCCGCTGCCCCTGGGAGAGGTTCTCTCCGCCCTCGGCAATCTGTGTGTCGTAGCCCTTTTCAAGCTGCCTGATAAAGCTGTCGGCGTAGGCCTTTCGAGCGGCCTCGACGATCTCATCATCGCTGGCATCCGGTCTGCCATAGGCAATGTTCTCCCGTATCGTTCCTGAAAACAGCCAGGTATCCTGGAGCACCATGCCGTACTGCTCTCTAAGACTGCTCCGGGTCACACCTTTTACCGGATGCCCGTCCACGGCAATAGTACCCCGGTTGACATCGTAAAAACGCATAAGCAGATTGATGATCGTGGTCTTTCCGCAGCCTGTCGGCCCTACCAGCGCAATCCGCTGCCCCGGTTCGGCATTAATGTTCAAATCCCTGATGAGGCGCGTATCCGGCTGATATGAAAAATCCACATGTTCTGCGCGCACCGCTCCTTCTGCCAGCGGCAGCGCCGGAAGCGCCGCGTCGCTTGGTTCTGGCGGTTCATCCAGCAGGGCAAAAACCCTTCTGGCCGAGGCAAAGGCCGTCTGGATTTCTGTCAGCACACCAGTCACCTCATTAAAGGGCTTGGTGTACTGGTTAGCATAGGCTAAAAAGCTCGACAGCTGCCCTACACTCAGGCCTCCGCGTATGGCTGAAAGCGCTCCGGTTATGCCCACAGCCGCGTAAACCATAGCGTTAACAAAGCGCGTGGAAGGATTGGTCAGCGAAGAATAAAACTGCGCCCGAACGCCGCAGCGGTACAAGCGCTGGTTAATGGCCTCAAACTCCTGCTTTGCTGCTGCCTCATGGCTGAAAGCCGTGACCACCTTCTGATTGCCTACCATTTCCTCCACAAAACCACTCAGATCGCCGCGCACCACAGATTGCTCCCTGAATTTGTTATAGGAAAGCCTGGCGATAATCCCTGCCACAAAAATGGATAAAGGCGTGACCAGGACTACCACTACTGTAATGCGCAGATTGATCGACAGCATAAAGCCCAGCGTTCCCAGAATCGTCACGACACCAGTAAAAAGCTGAGTAAGGCCCTGAAGCAGACCATTTGAGATCAGTTCGATATCATTGACAAAACGGCTCATCAAATCCCCGTGCGAGTGACTGTCGATATACTTAAGCGGGACGGTATTAAATTTTTCAAAGGCCTCCTTCCGGATATCCTGAATTGTTTTGTAGGTAATCTGATTGGTGCACAGGCTCATCAGGTATTGAAAGATAACCGTGACGCCGATATTGACACCCAAAATTACCACATAGCGCATAATCCCCGAAAAATCCACCTGACCCGGCCCCACGATATAATCTACCCCGCGGCCGATCAAAACCGGCATCCACAAAGCAAGGGCAATGCTGATCACCGCGCAGACAAGGCCGAGAAAAAGAAAAATGCCATAGGGCTTTGCATAGGCCCACAGCCTCGGAATCACCGGTATTTTGTTTTTTTCATTCATTTGTTTACCTCCTGGCTGCTCAGCTGTGAGAGACAGATTTCACGGTACACGCCACAGTCTTTAAAAAGCGCCTCGTGAGTGCCAAAGCCTGCCATTTTTCCCTGATCCAGCACAATGATCCGGTCTGCATTTTTTACAGTTGTTACCCTTTGTGACACCATCAGCACAGTCATTTCTCCTGTTTTCTGACGGATGGCTTTTCTGAGCGCCGCATCGGTCGCAAAATCAAGGGCGCTGGCGCTGTCGTCCAATATCAAAATCTCGGGATGGCGCACCAATGCCCTGGCGATGGTGAGACGCTGCTTCTGTCCACCGGACAGATTCTTGCCGCCCTGATATATCTCGGTATCCAGGCCTTTCGGCATCTTTTGGATGATCTCGGCTGCCTGGGCAATCTCCAGAGCCTGCTCAATTTCTTCATCATTCGCCTGAGGATTCCCCCATTTCATATTTTCACGAACTGTTCCGGTGAAAAGCACTGCTTTTTGAGGCACAATACCAATTTTAGACCGGAGCTGCCCCAAAGGATATTCTCTCACACCAACCCCTGCCACGTCGACACGCCCCGTAGTTACGTCGTAAAAACGGGGAATCAGATTGACCAGTGTGCTTTTCCCGGCCCCTGTACCGCCAATAACACCGATGGTCTCACCCTTTTTAATGGAAAAACTCAGGTTCTTCAGGGCATATTCGTTATTCTGGTTATAAGAGAAGGAGACATCCTGAAATCGGATTTCATCCCCTGTATTGGCAAATACCGGTCCTGGCAGCGCAGCCCCCGGGATTACCGAAGGCTCCGTGTCAAAAACGGCGTTGATTCTGGCTGCACTGGCAGCCGCCTTGGTGAAGATCACCACCAGATTGGCCGCGACAATCAATGCTAGTAAAATCTGCGTCATATAATTGACAAAAGCAATGACCTCTCCCTGGCTCAGATCGCCAGCATTGACGCGGATACCCCCAAACCACAGAATAAAAAGAATGGCGATATTGACAATCGCATAAGTAAGAGGATTGAGCAGAGAGGAAATACGCCCGGCTTTCAGCGATGCCTTCATCAGATTCTTATTCGCCGCCGCAAAGCGGGCTGTTTCGCTTTTCTGCCTGGAAAAAGCCCGGATCACCCTCACCCCGTCCAGGTTTTCACGGGTAATGAGCGAAATGCCGTCAAGCCGCGCCTGAATTTTTTTATAGACTGGCACGGCACGGCTCATGACAAAATAAATGGTCAAAGCGATGAGCGGCGCCGCCACCAGAAAAACAACGGACAGCTTCAGGTCAATGGTCATCGCCATGATGGTTGCGCCGATAATTAAAAAGGGGACCCGCAGTAAAAGCCGGATGGTCATGGCCACCGCCACCTGCAGCTGGTCAATATCATTGGTAATCCGGGTGATGAGGGACGGCGTGCCAATTTTGTCCAGCTCTGCATAGGAAAGCCGGTTAATATGCGCAAAAAAATCACGGCGTATCAGCGTACCTGTCCCCTGAGAGGCCCTGGCGGCAAAATATTGAGCAGTCAGCGCAAAACATAGGCCCACTGCTCCCAGCGCCGCCATCAGCCCACCCATATGGTAAACATAACGGGTATCTCCGTTTTTTATCCCCACGTCAATAATGCTGGCCATAACCAGCGGGACGATTAACTCGAATACTGCTTCGGTCAGCTTAAAAAATGGTCCGAGAATCATTTCTTTTTTAAAATGCTTAAGATAATGCGCGAGTTCTATCATTTTTGTTCTCCTGTCTTTACGTCTCATTATGGCTATGATATCATAAAAACAACCATATGAATAATATTTAGTTTATATATCTTCTATATAAAATACAGATAGAAAGGCGCCGCGATGGACCTAAAACAGCTGCTTTATTTTAAAACCGTAGTAGAAGAGGGAACAATCTCTGCCGCGGCCAAAAAACTTAATCTTTCCCAACCCCCACTCAGCCAGCAGATCAAACAGCTGGAAACTGAAATTGGCGTAAAGCTGATGGAACGGGGCGCCCGAAAAATCACGCTGAACGCAGCAGGCAAAGCGTTATATGAAAAGGCCTGTGCCCTGCTCACTCTGGCAGACCAGACAGTACGGGAGCTTCGCGATATCCACGATGGGCTGGAGGGCACGCTCACCCTTGGCACCATCTCTTCATCCGGCGCCATCATTCTGTCAGAGGCTCTTCCTGCCTTTCATTCCCTGCATCCGCATATCCGCTTCGAGCTTCACGAGGGCACTACCTTCCAGGTTATCGACCTTTTAAACGCTGGCATCATCGAGCTCGGCGTTGTGCGCACCCCCTTTCGCCCAGATGGCTTTGAAACCCACTTCTTAACGTCCGAGCCCATGGCCGCAGTCGGAAACCCATCCTTTTTTGAGGGGAATCCTTCCGACACTGTCACTCTTCAGGCGCTGGCTGCGAAGCCGCTTATCTATTACCGCCGCTTTGAATCCCTGATCGAGGGAACCTTTGACGCTGCTGGCCTGTCGCCTAAAGCCATCTGTAAAAATGACGATGCCCGGACCTCACTCATGTGGGCAGGCGCCGGCATCGGTATTGCCATTATTCCCAGCTCTGCCAGCCAGATCATTGCTTCGGCCAATACCGTCTGCAAAAGTATTGATGCAAAAGCCTTAAATACCCAGATCGCCTTTATCTGGAAAAGAGGCCACACCCTGAGCCGCATCGCCCGGGATTTTTTAGCATTTTTTTAATGTTGTAGGATTCTTTCGTTTTCACCCTTGACAAGCCACAATATCTGGTGTATTATAGGTTTAGTTAAATATTGAATGATCCTATGTTCAAGGGAAAAAGGTGAAAATCCTTTGCTGTAATCGCAGCTGTAAGGTAAAATGCCCGTTTCAATCCACTGTCCTGACGGATGGGAAGGGAAACGGAATGATATTACCGAGCCAGAAGACCTATATAGGAGTTTATTCTTAATTGCCTCCGATTTAGAGGGTTTAAGAGCTATCATGTACCGTGTTAGTATTTTTTATCCTTCTTCGCACTTGGAGAAGGATTTTTTATTTCTCCTCCTTCCCGTACATGGTTGGACTTCAATGAACACAGAACCTACATCTCCAACAATTTAATCATCGCTCAATATTTGACATTTGTTTGGGATTAAAATCTGCCATTTTAAAACGCCAAAAAGGGGTGGTGTGTAACACCCCTTTCCCCAAACAATTTAAACGGTTCCCAATATTTATTAAAATACAATGTATTATTTATTAATACTGTCCTCCCTTTTTCTAGCTTTAACGCCTGAAAAGATTAATCAATTTCTCAAAAACAAAAATCCCGCTGAGTTTATCAGCGGGATTTTTGCGTTTATTCTTTATAAAAATCTTTTGCGCTTTAACGCCACCAGGCCAGCCAGCATGACAATGAGCATACCACCTGTCACAAACGCGGCGGCGCCAGGGTCAGTGATGACGCCGGTAGACGGGTTTGCCAGCCCGTAAGGTCTTGAAGGAGACACCCCGTCCGGATTGGCCGGATCCTCTTTGCCCTGGCCTTCTTCTGGAATCTCTGGCCTAACCTCTGGGTTTTGATTGGGAACTTCGGTATCTTGCTGAACAATCACCAGATTATCATCAGAATTTTTGTCTGCTGCTACTACTGCGGCCGTATCCTTTTGATAATCAGATACATCCACCATTTCAAGGCCACTGGCCTCGATCCTGTATTTTTCGCCGCTTTTCCCTTTTACCGTCAGGGCGCCGATATCAATACTGCCGGCTGGCAGCTGTCCCTTTCTGGTGACCACCAGCCTGGCTTCTTTTCCATCATTTCCGATCAGCATTTTTACGCGGGTGTCTTCTGTGTTGAGGGCGCTTCCCGGTTCGATGGTTCCGTCAAAAAATGCTTCTCCGCCGGTTAATTTCAGCTCCAGGGAAAAGCCTTTAATGGCTTTATCCCCAAGATGCGTCAGTGAAAGCTGCACCTGGTTGGCACTTTCTCCCTTTGTCACCAACAGTTCTGGGCTGTTATCTGCTGCCATGACCGGCATTGAAAAAAGGATCACCATAATGGCTGCAAGGCAGCTCAATCCTAATTTTCTCATTTTTTTATTTTGCTTCATTCCTGGTCTCCTATTCCTCTGGTATTTGTCCGCCGGTCAGCCTGATGTTCGGCAGGCTCTCAGGTAATGCCACATCAAGGGTATCGCTGGTCAGGCGTTGGCCTTCGTTGGTTTCCATATTGTTGACACGGTACAGCTCAGCCTTGACGGTTTTAGGG
The DNA here is from genome assembly GCF_002441855.2 of Eubacterium maltosivorans. Lineage (NCBI taxonomy): Bacteria > Bacillati > Bacillota > Clostridia > Eubacteriales > Eubacteriaceae > Eubacterium > Eubacterium maltosivorans. The sequence continues at coordinate 1,191,014 of NZ_CP029487.1, forward strand.
AGCATTTTCATATCCAGCTGGTCCTTGTCAATCCAGTAAATCCAAGTTCCCTGGCTGATTTCGCCGATATTGCCGTTTTCAGGTATATTTGCCATAAAGATACTCGCAGCCTCATTATTTTTGCCGACAACATTGTTGCCGTCCTGGTCTTTCAGCAGCACAGCGTTAAAGCCCGGATGGCCTCGGTAGCTGCCTGTAAAGATGAGCGATCCTGCTTTGATGGCGGGCTGGGCTGGATCGTAGACGAAATCTTCTTCCAATAGACCTACACCACTCTGTTCAAGCTCTACGTTATCTCCTGGAGGTCCGATAATGTCAAATTCGGATGCGCTTATCCCAGATGCGCCGTTCGCTGTGATACGCACATATTCTGCACGATATGTGATCAGCTGGTTCGCGCCTTCCTGATCTTTTTCATTAAAGTAAACCGTCGCTTCTGGGTTTTCAGCGGTTAACGTGAAGCTCCCCTTTGCGGCATCCTGCCAGTTTGAGCCATCCTCGCTTACCTGAATGGTGTAGTTTTTGATGGTATTTTCCGCGAGGGCCCCATCTTTGACGGCTGCAGTGTATTTAAAACCGACAACGGGCATATTTTCATGCAGATTGATGGTAATCTGCGCATTACCAGGGCCTTTTACTCCTTCATAGAGGTTGCTGTAATCATCATCATAAAGCCTGGTCAGAGCTGGATGGTTTAAGCCTGAGCCTGTACAATCCTCAATATAAGTATCTCCTTCCGAGGTCATATCTGTATCCATGGTCCATTTTGTTTTGGCAATGCTGCCATCGTGCTGAATTTTGATGGGTTCCAGCGCCAGAGCCTCAGTTTTGTTCAGATAATTGTCATAAGCGACTACCTCGTATTTCAACACACGGTTGTTCATGGAGGAAATTACGTCTGTATAGGTATTGTCTGTTGTAAAGCCAACTACCTCGCCGTTTCGAATAATTTCATAACCTAAAATGGTTTCGGGGTTTTTGTTTACACCTAAATTGAAGGTAATCCGCTTTGAGTCCTTTCCATTTTCCACGGTATGGCCCAGTGTGGCTTCGACTTTGGTGTTCTTGTCCATCGCCGTCGCTTTTTCGATCCGTTTATGTCTTGCGTCATCATTCAGGTAGTAGATCGCACGCTCCTCTTTGGGGTACTTGCTCACATACTCGATGGTTTCATCGTTCGCTGTCAGTCCCCATCTTTCAAAGTATGCTGTTAAATCCTTCTGGGCTGCATCGCTCGCCATACGAATCAACAGGTTATCTTTGTCTGTCTTCACCGTGTTTCTTCGGTAGTTTTGATACATACGCCCATAAAAGCTGTCGGAATCCTCGAGATTGTTATAGGTGTCGTCATAAGCTAAGTGCAGCTGCCAGAACATACCAAGCTGTGTAAAAACATTGCTCGCGTAGCCCTTTGTACCGGATGTCACCTTTTGGTAGATTGCAGGATAATCCGCACGTGCTTCTGTTTTTTCATCAAAGGTTTTAACCATCTGTGACAGAATATTATTGGAGGTCTCGCCGTATACCATATCTCCTTCGTCGGTCACATGTCCAATTTCATGGGCAATTCCCCAGCCATAGAGATTTCCACCACCCATGGTTCCATCTGCCTGTTTTGTATGCGGGCGTCCGTGTGTCAGGCCGCCGACCGAGCCATATTCAATGCCGATATGCTGTCCGGTCGCATACATAAACGCGCCGGTAAACATACGGGTATATCGAATATTAATTCTGGAACCAGGCCATTGATCTTTTGCGTCTTGCGCATCCCGAGACAGCCCTTTTGAGCGGTAGGTGATATCCATCAGCTGTTCCATGGCCAGGCTGTTCTGATAAAGCTGCTCAACTTGTTCGCTTTCGGAACCGGAGAGGGCCTCCAGTACAGCTGTCGCCGGTACAGATAACAGCATCTGATTTGTCATAATATCTGTACTGTTATAGATACTGGACTTTTTATCCCATTGGTATTTCGAGTCTTCACCCGCATACAGATCCGGTACAGTAGCGACAAAATCCTTTAGCTCTTTAACATAGGACTGAATTGCCGCTTTCGCATTATTTTCATCCGTAATACCGGTCAGATTTAGGCTGGGGATCCTTGTAGCACCTGCTACTCTCACCTTGATGTCCTTGCCAGACGGGCTGGCGTTGGGATAACGGATATATAGGGCGCCGCCACGTTCGCTGTCTTCCCCTCCAATCTGGTCAAGGGTAATTTCATTTTTACCCTTCTTCAGGTTAACGGTTTTGCTCCACCCTGTCTTAACATCAGGATGATACTGGGTATAAACAAGCTGTGGCAGGACATTTCCCTCTGTTCCCACATAGACATTAATAGTATCACCCGCTCTGGCTGCAAGGCCAAGAGGCTGAAAATCATTCAAAGCCATTGCAAAGCCTAAGTTTCCATTTTTAGCGTTTGACACATTCTGGTCCACAAGCATGGTATCGTCGATGTTTGTTTCGCTCAAAATAGCCTTTGCCAATGTCAGCTCAGAAAGAATGGAATCCTTATCCGGATGAAATTCACCGCTGACAGGGTCCGGCGTATTGGCCCGCTCAATAAGCTTATCAACATATTCCATCGTTATGCTGTCTTTCAGCTCCACATGTAAATCATCCACAAACAGGGCATTTGTCTCATCTGCCAAACTATCATATTCATAAAATTTTATTTCTGAAATCCGGCAGCGTGCATTTGGCGCGCCAGCCCAATAAAGCGCCGGGTTAATCTGAATTTTGACAGGCTTAATTTTTTCGTTTAGGCGGATACGGTAATATTCTTTGCCGTTCGTGCTTTTTTTAGACTGAACCGCAAAATTATTGCCGATATTCAGGTCGTGAGCCTGTCCTTTTTCATCCCACCATCGGATTTTCATATAAGCATTGTAAGTGCTCGGCTCGCCTTCGCCACGCACCAGCACAATATCATTCATCTCATAAGACTGGTCAAATTCAACGACCGGTGCCTGCAGGGCGCCGGCCCAGCCGCCAGCGTTCCAGCCGCCATAGTTCCAGTATGAGGTGTAATCATTATCTACAATATCAAACTTATCAAAAGCTTTCTCGTAATCACTCTCCTTTAAATAAGGATATGTGACATCTTTGATGTGAGCAGTCGGCTGGTTCACCTCTCCGGCCCGGTTAATCAGCTTATAGTTCGAAGTGACCGGCGGATCAATGGACTCGGTCGCGCAGGTGTATACCGGCGATTTTGCGCCTTCTCCAATAGCGTTATAGCCTGTCAGATAGACCTCGTATTCAGCTTGGTCCTTAAGGTTTTCAATTACATAGCTGGTGCCGCTCAAATCCCCGGCCTTTATATAGTCGCCCATCCCTTTTTCACGGTAATAGACATTATATCCGGTAGAATTTTTCTGTTTTTCCCAATTGACAGTGATCTGGCGGTATCCGCCTTTTAAGGTTATACCCTCTGGCCTTTCAGGCACTGAGGTTGGCATTGGCGTTCCGATAACCAGAGCACTGAAACCACTTTCCCAATTTCCGCTTTCGGAACGGTTAACCGACTGTACTGAAATTTTATATGCCACAAAATTGATTAAATCGTTAATTGTCAGAGAAGTTCCATCCACTGCAGTCAGCGTAGTCTCATTTTTACCGGTTTTAGGGTTTGTAAAACTCATCTTTACTTCATAGCCGGTTACATTGGGCTGTGCCTCCCAGCTGACCGTCAGACTTTCGTTGCCAGAAACCACTTTGACATTTGCAGGTATGCTCGTAACCTGCTCAACGATTTTATCCTTGGTATTATTTAAAAATTCAACTTTTGAGATTTCCGCAAGATTGCTGCTCGCCTTATTGGTCTCTGTCACAAAGATGGTAACCTTTTTGATGGCTACCTGTTTATCCAAATTAATGACAATGGTCGACGGGGAAGCTTCATCGGTTAAAAAGAGATAATCCACTTTGTCCTGGAGGTCAAAACTATGGGTTTCTTTTTCCCCGAATTCATCGACCACCTCAACACGTCCCCTTCTGGGCGCATTTTCAAGGCCTAGTTCATTGGGGGCAATCCGCAGTTCTGTTGCCTTGACGGGTTCCTGCATGACAAGCGGAATCTCCAGCGGCGCTTCCTCAGAAATCACACCTTCATCCTCTTTGGCGAACTGGACTGATGCTGCCTGGTCAGAAGCCGTGCTGAAAAGCTGAGCAATATCACCGCTTTTAACCACGACAGGATTGGATACATTTTTTTCAATGACCACATTTCCCGGATCCACAATCGGGGACGTATCACTGATCTGTACCTTTTCGGCATCATAGGCCTCGCCCATATTTTCCTGCAGATAGACCAGATCGACAATATCGACAAGTCCATCTCCATTAAGATCATAATCGGTTTCGGAGGAGCCCAGCTTTTTCATGACAGCGTCGTAGTCGGCATCGTCAATAATACCGTTACTATCTACGTCTCCAGCTAAAACTGCACCGTCCATAAACTCGACACGTTTCGAGCTTCCCTCAAGGCGTACCCGTGCCTGCACAGGGATTATCCCCATATCCGAAACAGTTATTGTATAGTCGCCGACTGGCAGATTATACAAATTGACATTGGCAAAATAAATTTTTGCATCTGGGTTTTGTGCATCGTAAAAAACATTGCTGCTCTCCCCGTTATCGGAAGCTTTATCAAAAAGCAAGGTTTTGTACTGAATGCTCCTGCCGCCAAAATCAGTTAAGATTTTTTCATTTACGATATCTTTTAATAGGATTTCCTTTACGGTGCCGTCATCGGAAGCCAGTGTCAGGACAGCGGTTTCAAGCAGCTTTGTCTTGGGCTGGGCAAAATGGATTTCCACCTCCATATTCCCGACAAGTTCAGCGGATCCGCCAGTGCGGATCATGCTGTCTTTTTCATCTTCCGCCTGCGGCTCTGAAGCTTCATCTGCCAAAGAGGAGATGCCCTCCAAGGCTTCCTCTGGCCCGGCCTCTTCCTGATTTTCCGTCACAATATCCGTTTCCGCAGTTTCGGAGGAGGTCTCCTGTACAGTTTCCTCTGCCAAAATGGATATCGGAAAGCTCGCAAACAGCATCACAACGGACATAAAACAAGCCAACCATTTTTTCATGTTCTTTTCCCTTTCCTTATTCTGATGAATGATCTTTAATTAATCCTGTTTCTAAAAATAAAAAACGGCTGCAAAAGGGCGCAGCCGTGGGGTATCCACCTACTAATCATGGATTGCTGTAGCAACTGGCTGCCATCGTCGTTTAACGGCTTTAGGCCCTTTAGTTTTGCGTCTCTGCCTTTCAGCAGATTTGCCCTTTTTACATATTAAAAACGTTATTAAATTAAAATCAGTATAGATTATGCCTCATTATATCAAGCACGATTCTTTTCGTCAAGATTCTTTGATTATTTTGCATAAATAAAAAAAAGACCAGCGCAAAAATCTACTCTGGTCCAGGATAAAACCTATGGTTTATTCGTCCTCTGGGATTGTATTTAAGTCATTAAAATCCATATAATTTCCAGTGACAATAAAATAGACGGTCTCAAAAATATTAGTGGCATGATCACCAATTCTTTCCAAATGGCTCCCTATAAAAGAAAAGCTCATAGCCTGAAGCGCCATTTCCGGATTTTGGTTGATCTCTGCGATGCAGTCGCTGTGCAGGGTATTGTTCAAACGGTCGATTTCATCCTCATAACGGATCACATCATCCATCTTGCTGATATCCTCGTCAATATAAGCCTGAATACACATTTTAAGCTGATCTTCCACCATCTTTGCCATCTGCGGGATATTGTCCAGTTTTTTATAGTACTCTTCCTTACGCAGGCAGATCACCTTTTGGCAGATATTCACCGCCAGGTCAGCGATTCTTTCAAGATTTGTAATAATTTTATAGGTGGAGGAAAGTCTTCTCAAATCCCCTGCGACGGGCTGCTGCCTCGCAATCACCTCGCTGACAATCTGCTGAAGCTGGATTTCCTTTAAATCCACAATGTCATCCCGGCTGATGACGCTTCTGGCCAGCTTGACATTTTGTTCTTCCAGCGCCGTAATCGAATCCGACAGCATGCGTTCTGCCTGGGAAGACATCAATAAAATTTCATTCTTAATGGTTTTTAATTCTTCGTTATAAACTTCTCGCATCATTCGCTCCTTTATCAACCAAATCGGCCGGTAATATAATCCTCAGTCCGTTTATCTTCTGGATTCATGAAAATAGTATTTGTCTCATTGTACTCAATAATTTCTCCCATAAGGAAGAAAGCGGTTCTGTCTGAAATTCTGGCAGCCTGCTGCATGGAATGTGTGACGATGATAATGGTGTAGTCCTTTTTAAGCTCCTCCATCAAATCTTCAATTTTTGAAGTAGCAATTGGGTCAAGGGCCGAGGTTGGCTCATCCATCAGGATAACCTCTGGCTGCATGGCGATGGTCCTGGCAATGCACAGACGCTGCTGCTGCCCACCGGAAAGGCCGAGGGCGGATTTGCCCAGACGGTCGCTGACTTCATCCCACAGAGCCGCTCCTACCAGACTGTCGTGTACAATTTTATCAAGTTTCTTCTTATCTTTCAAGCCCTGGCATTTTGGACCATAGGCGATATTATCGTAGATACTCATCGGAAACGGGTTAGGTTTTTGGAAAACCATGCCCACCTTTGTTCTGAGCTGGATAACGTCCGTATCTTTTTCATAGATATTTTTACCGTCAAAATTCAGGGTCCCCTCGATACGAACCGAGTCAATTAAGTCATTCATGCGGTTCAGACAGCGCAGAAATGTAGATTTTCCACAGCCTGACGGGCCGATAAAAGCGGTCACTTCATTTTCATAAATATCAATATTGATTTTTTTTAAGGCCTGAAAATCACCATAATACAAATCCAGATCCTTCACATCAAATTTTTTCTTCTTATCCATTTTAACCTCGTCTATTTTTTATGGGCAACATCCAGCTTGTCCGCTGCCAGTCTTGATAAAATATTCAATACAATGACAATCAATACAATAATAATACCAATAGCACAGGCCAGTTCGATATTTCCTTCCTCTTTAGCCACATAGTAGGCCTGAACCGTCAGTGTGCTCCCCGGCGAAAGCAGCGTTCCCGGAATCTGCGCAACGGTGCCCGCAGTGAGCAGCAGCGCCGCAGATTCGCCGATCACACGGCCAATACTTAAGAGCACCGCCGTCACAATACCGGGGACTGCAGATGGCAGCACGACCTTAAACACGGTCTGCAGCTTTGTTGCCCCAAGAGCCAGGGAGCCTTCGCGGTAACTGACCGGGACGGTTTTCAGGGCTTCCTCTGTACTCCGTATAATGACCGGAAGCAGAATAATCGCCACGGTTAAGCTCCCTGACAGTAAGGATATTTGAAATTTGAGCGCGACCACGAAAAACGCCATACCAAAAAGACCAAAAATAATAGAAGGTATCCCCGACAAGCATTCCGTTGCAAAGCGGATCGCGTTGACCAGTCGGCCGGGCTTGGCGTATTCCGTCATATAGATGGCTGCTAAAATACCGATCGGCAGCGCGATAACCAATGACAGAAATACCATGTACAGCGTTGTGACAATATTGCTGAAAATCCCGCCGCCCGGATTAACCACCTTCAGCTTAAGGGTACCGCCGCCATTTTGTACCAGCTGAGCAATCTCCTCCAATGATAAATCCGACACCTCGGCGCCGTCCACACTTTCAAGCACATAGTCGGTCTTAACCGCCGTGCCCCTTCCGGTTGTGTCCTTAGTGGCGTTTAAGCTCGAGTCCTTTTCGATATAACTGAAAATCACCTGCTTGTGCTGATCGTTTCGTTTTGAATAATCAACCTTCATAATGGCCGCTCCCAGAGACTCGATATAAAGCGGCTCGCCGTCTGGTGTTTCATACTTTTTATAGTAATCCGATTTTGACAAAAGGTCTGCTTCATTGATCGAAAGGGGTACATCTTTCTTTTCCACCATCTGATAGCCCACCTTATCGTTAAAATCGCGAGTGATAAAATTCCAGTCCACCATGCCAATCCCTTTAACAAAGATAAAGCCAATAATAAACAACAAGATGCCAAGCGTGATGGCTGTGGCCGCGTAGATAACGCCTTTCACACAATTGTCTTTTACTTTTCTGCTCATGCTTCTCAGCCTCCAATTTTTGATTCGACGAATTTATTAACGACAAAATTGATGATCATAATAAACACAAACAGGACCACACCGGTTGAGAACAGAAGCTGCTGGTGCACACCGGAGGCGTAGCCCATTTCAAGCGCAATGTTCGTGGTTAAAGGGCGAATCTGATCAAAAAGACTGGTCGGAATACCCGCGATCGGGTTGCCGCATACCAGCATAACCGCCATGGTTTCCCCGATGGCCCGGCCAATCCCCAAAATAATACCTGTAATAATACCCGATTTAGCCGCTGGAATAACCACCTTGAAAATTGTCTGAATCTTAGACGCACCCAGGGCCAGGGAACCCTCCCGATAGGCGTCGGGAACGGCGGATATAGAGGTTTCCGAAATGCTGACGACTGTGGGCAGGATCATAACCGCCAGAACGATGATTGTCGCCAAAAGGGACTCACCCTGTGCCATGGGCGAAATCTTTAACACATAAGGGACGATAATCCCGAGGCCAAACACACCGTAGAGCACCGAAGGAATTCCGGCCAACAGTTCAACCGCAAAACGGACTATTTTTCCAATGCGGGTACCTGCCAATTCAGAGATAAACACCGCGGTTAACAATGCGATAGGAACACCGATGACAATAGCTCCCAAGGTCGCATAAACCGAACCGACGATCATGTAAAAAATGCCATACATATCCGACCCGGGCCGCCATTCTGTCCCTGAAATAAATTTCAGGAAAGAGTAAGAGCCGTTTACAAAAGGCTCCAGCCCATTGACAAATACATAGATGGTAATGGTAACGACGCTGATGATCGATACAAGAGCGCAAAGTAAAAATATCTTTTCAACAACTTTCTCGCTTACTTTGGTTTGTTTCTTTTCTTCCAAGTAAATGATCTCACTTTCTTAAAGAATTTTATTTTAAAAGCAGAATGCTACCTCACGCTGATTCCGCCATTTTTTTCTACAATCGTCTGACCTTCGTCTGTCATGATGAAATCAAGAAAAGCCCTTGTCTGCGGCGTAATGTTTTTTTCATTATAAAGTGCTAAAAATGGCCGTGACAGACCATAACTTTTGTTCAGCACATTTTCCATGGTTGCTTCCACGCCATCCACCCGGAGGGGCTTAACTGATCGGTCGACAAAGGTAATGGAAACATAGCCGATGGCATTGGGATTCGCCGCGACTGTGGACTGGACATTTCCGTTGCCTTCTTTAACGGTTGCGCTGGGTTTCAGCTGCTCTGTAAAATCCAGAAGCTCCTCGACCGCCGTCCGTGTTCCGGCGCCGTCTTCCCTTGATACTACCGCGATCGGGCGTTCTTCACCGCCAACTTCTCTCCAGTTGGTAATCCTTCCGGTATAGATTGCTTTGATCTGATCCTTTGTCAGATTTTCCACGGGGTTCTTATCATTGACGATCACCGCGATCCCGTCATAGGCAAACACCAGCTCGGTCAAATCGCCCTGTTCAGACGTTTTAAGCTCTCTGGATGCACAGCCAAAGGAGTAGGTTCCATTCGCAGCGTTTTTAATGCCGTCGGAAGAACCAGTCCCGCTGTAGGTAAACTTTACCGCCGGATGAAGCGCTCCAAATTCCGCGCCTTCGGCGTCAATGATTTTTTGAACAGAGGTGGAACCGCCGCCATTTATTTCTCCTGAAATTTCACTTGAACCGGCTGGCAGCTCCTCATTGCCGCAGCCGGAAAGCGATAGGGCCAGCAAAAATAAAACCATCAATGCCGCCATCCAAGACAAAGATCTTTTCATTATTCATTCTCCTTCATGATTAACCTAAATTTAACATTACGGTAATCATATCAAAGAAAGCCGCCGGATTCGCGCAGAGAATGTTAAACCAATGTTAAAATCAGGTTAAATCGCGCCGCTTACGCTCCGGATCATGGCGCTTCGTTTTCTGCCTCGAATCTTTATTTTCCCAGCTGAACGAAACCTTGCTTTCCTGTTCAGGACTCCTCAATTATAGCGAACCCATGTTAAGAGCGTATTACAAACAGGTTAAAGCTCAAAAATGTCACGTTTTCAGAAAGCTTTTTTTGATTTGACTACTTATTTCCTTTATACCCAAAAAATAAAAAAGCCCATTGAAAATATCCAATGGGCGCAAAGGTTTTTAACCTCTTGCTTTTTTACGTATATTTCGTTTTTCAATAAAGGCTTTAATAATATCCACACAGCTGTCTTCGCCTAAAGCGCCGCTGTTCAGGCACAGGTCATAGTTATCAGCCTGTCCCCATTTTTTGTCTGAATAATAACTGTAGTAATTGCTTCGCCTTTTGTCAATCTTTTTAACCGTCTCCTCAGCCTTCTTCAGATTTAAATCATAGATTTTAGATACCTGATTGACCCGTTCTCCAAAGTCTCGATGAATAAAAACATCTACAGTATCCTCATCATCCCTGAGAACATAATTCGCACAACGCCCCACGATCACACAGGAGCCTTCGGACGCGAATTTCCGGATCACATCAGACTGGGCTAAAAACAAGCGGTCGGTCATTGGCAGCTCGACCGTTGGCGAAAAGTGTCCGGCACCAAAGAATGAGCTGGTAGCAATGGAGTACAGCAGCGAATTGGTCGGTGTTTCTTCCAGATCCTTAACCATTTCAGGATTAATACCGCTTTCCTTAGCGCCCTCGTCAATAAGCTCCTGATCATAAAACGGAATATCCAGTGCTTTTGCCAGTTTTTTTCCAATGTTTCTTCCACCGCTGCCAAACTGACGGGCAATGGTTATAATAATACGTTCACTCATGTTTGCTTCCCCCTTTATTCATTGGTTTCTAGCTCTAGTTTACCTGTTTTTGCCAATAAATTCAAGTGTTTCATTTTAAATATCATTTGAAGGGAGCTTTTAATCTTGTTTTCTTTTCCTGACCCTTATGGCAAGAACCACACCAGAAGCCATGACCAGTAAAACAATGACAGATATTGAAACGCCTGAAAAAACACCAGTATGAGGAGAGCCTTCAGACCGATTCTCTGCCATTAACGTTTCATGTGTTTCTTTATCTCCGTTTTCTGTCGGAACAGCGGTCCATTTGGCGTACAATGTCATATTTCCATTGACACGGCCAGTATCAAAATTCCAGGCGGTCAAGGCTTCCGCCTCAATGAACCAGCCGCCAAATTTATAACCATCTCTTACTGGCTCTGTAGGCATTTTAACCGTTGAGCCGCCTGGAATATCACGAAGCGCCTCCACTGGTGATCCACCCTGTGAATCAAAGCTTACCGTATAAGTTTCTGGTGCAGAAATGGCAGACCATTTGGCGTACAGCGTCGTGTCTTCATTTATAGTATAATTCTCAAAATCCCATGAATTGAATCCTTCAGGCTCTTTATGCCATCCATTAAACACATATCCTTCCATTTTTGGTTCCTCAGGTTCTGCAATTACAGAGCCTGCATTAACATTATGAATGGATACGACAGGTGATCCGCCCTGTGAATCGAAAGTTACAGTATAAAGCACAAGGGGGATAGGTTCCCAGTCAGCATAAAGGGTAATGTTATCATTGATCTTATCCTGTCTGAAATCCCACAGGGACAGACATTCGGCCTCTTTATACCAGCTGGTAAAGATAAAATCTTCACGTGTTGGTTCTTCTGGCTCGGTGACAAAGCTGCCTGGAATAATACCCACGACAGGCGCAACCTCCGAGCCGCCCTGTGAATCGAAGGTTACTGTATAAAGCAGAACCTTTGACCATTTCGCGTACAGGGTAATATCCTCTGTAACGGTATCCGCCGCAAAATTCCATGGCGTTATGGTACCGGCCTCCTTATACCAGCCTTCAAAAAACAAGCCTTCATAATCCGGCTCTTCTGGTTCCGCTATCAGTGAGCCTGACGCCACGTTTGTGATTGGCGCTACCGCGGAGCCTCCCTGGGTGTCAAAGGTGACTGTATACCGGGGTACTGGCATCCACTTTGCGTACAGGATCATATCCTCCGTAACTTTATCGGACGTAAAATCCCACATGGTCGTGGTTTCAGCCTCTCGATACCATCCTCCAAAGGTCTGTCCCTCATAGGTCGGCTCCTCTGGTTCCGCTATCAGCGAGCCTGACGCCACGTTTGTGATTGGCGCTACCGCGGAGCCTCCCTGGGTGTCAAAGGTGACTGTATACCGAGGCACTGGCATCCACTTTGCGTACAGGATCATATCCTCCGTAACTTTATCGGACGTGAAATCCCACGCGGTCGTGGTTTCAGCCTCTCGATACCATCCTCCAAAGGTCTGGCCCTCATAGGTCGGCTCCTCTGGTTCCGCTATCAGCGAGCCTGACGCCACGTTTGTGACTGGCGCTACCGCGGAGCCTCCCTGGGCGTCAAAGATGACTATATATTCAGCGGCCCGCCACTGTGCTTCAAAAATAATATTATCATCCAATACAAAAGGCCAATCATTTTGTATCGCCCCGGTTTCCATGTTTTTCCATCCGTCAAAAACATACCCGTCTCTGACAGGATTTTCAGGTATGGTGACTTCTCCATCCTCGTAGGCTACCTTAAAGTAATTTTCTACTGCACCGCTACTGTCTTTCTCGTAATACTCGACTCCACGGTAAACCATCTCCGGCAGGTTTTTCCATTGCCCGCCATTTGCGTTGTACTTTGCCCAGGACATCTCCACAGCGCCATTGTCCTTATATCGTTTAAAACCACGTTGGTCCTCAGGCAATAAGCCCGCGCCTGTGTTGGTATTGTCTGCAATCCCCTCCGGCTTAATTGGAATTGTCCTTATAACCTCACCGTCCATACCTGCTGTTATACTGGAATAATTATTTACTAAATCCGGATCATCTGTCCCCAGAACCATCTGAGTCGTATACTTCGGCACAGCGCTCCTATCTGCGTTTATTACATTGGATGCCCCTTCCTGAAGCGTGCTGGTATTCGAAACATCCTTATAATTACTGGCATTGTTCACTTCACCGGTACTGTCGTATACGCTATTTCCAATGTATAGGGCGTTTGTGTTGGTTACCGTAGCTGTGGCAAACAGTCCCGCGCCCGAAAGGCCCACTGCTCCGCCTCTCTGCTCAACGGTGGTCTTTTCATTTCCAGACTGATTTCCCGTAAAGGTGCAGCTGGTAACCACATTTGTCATTTTGCTGGAGCCGCCGTTTTTAAAAAACTGTATTGCTCCACCGCTGCGATTGCCTCCCGTCAGTCCATAAGCTTTATTGTTATAAAAAGTTGAGTTTGTAATGGTTGTCGTCAATCCCGGGTTTCCAGTCCCCTGGATGAGCAGTGCGCCGCCGTCATCATAAGCGAGATTACTATCAAAAGTAGTCTTATCAATGGTAATAGTGGCTCCATCCCGTCCATCAAAAATATAAATAGCGCCGCCGTCATAGGTACTTGCCACTGGCGATTCTGTGCCGTTTGTTTTGTTTTCCTGAAAATAGGATTCATTGATTGATATATTGCCACGCAGATAATGAAAAGACATGGCGCCGCCACCACCACCAGTAATGCCCGAATTCATACAGTTATTAATATTATTTCTGAAAACACTGTTGTTTATACGAAGATCACCGCTATAAAATTTCGCGGCAATCGCGCCGCATTCATAGCCTGCTCCGAGGCCGGTATTCTCTTCTATCGTTACATGATTGATTTCAATCGAAGTGGTGTTGTTCCCGCTTATATTAATGGCTGCAGCAGCATTGTACGATTCGTTATTGTAAATCTTTGTGTGTGAAATGACTGTTCTGGCATTTCCTGTGGCGGCGATTCCAATTGCACCGGTTGACGAATCAAATATCTCTGTATTATTAATGATTACAGTTCCATTTCCCGCCTTATTCATTAAACAGGTTCCAGAAATATGGCTGCCGTCAAATTTAAAATTTTCAATCGTTAAGCTTCCAGTACCATTTCCAGAGATTGTAAAAGTACCGGCATTCCAGGTTAAACCGCTGCCATCTATCGATACATTTTTGTCAGGCATATTAATGGCCGTATCAGAAAACACAAAATTATCAGCAAGCGTAACCGTTGTGTTATCTTCTGCCTGATCAACAGCCTGTTGTAAAGCACCTACTGTCGAAACAGAAATATTCTCTTCCGCCAAAGCTGCGCTTGGCGCTATGATACTTATAAATAACACCATACTGATAGCAGATAATAATGCTATCAGTGTTCTCATTCTGTAGGGATAGTTTTTCATTTTAGACTCCTTCATGATCCACAAAAAAATTTACATTATAATTATATCAATCTAGGAGTCTTTTAAAAATACAGGTTATCATTATTCACACCCATAAAGTGACACAAACGTGACACGTCTACCCTCTCAACCAAAAAAGCGAAGCCCCAGGATCAGGCTTCGCTTTTAGCATATCAGCTTAATGCATACATTTTTGTCTTTTATATTTCATTCATTGCGCTCCCCCATCCTGCGCAATTAAATTGCTAAGATGTTTCATTTCAAGCATAACCAAAACCAACGCGAGCAGAAAAGCCATAGCATCCGCAATTGGGCCTGCATACAAGGCTCCGGTAACGCCTGTAAATATCGGCAGTATAAGAAACAGCGGTATAAGAAAAAGAATCTGCCTTGAAAGGGATATTAATGTAGCCTTTAGAGGTTTTCCGATGGCCTGGAAAAAAATCGAAGTTACCATCTGAAAGCCATTCAGAAAGCAGATTGCCAGAAAAACCCGGAAGGTTCTGAGCGCAAAGTCGTTGTACAGCGCATCCTCCTGCCCAAAAATATTGACAATTCCCTGCGTACAAAATTGAAATAACACAAAACCAATACAGGCGAATACCGTTGCAATTCCCGCAGACATAAAAAAGGTTTTCTTCACCCGTTCATAATTTTGCGCACCGTAATTATAGCCGATAATCGGCTGCGAGCCCACGCCGATGCCAATAAGAATCGACATCAGAATCTGGTTTACCTTCATGACAATTCCAATGGCTGATAAGGGAATCTCTGCACCATAAGGTGACATTGCACCATAGTATGCCAGCACATTATTAGTCACAATCACGACCACAGTAACGGCCAGCTGGTTTACGCAGCTTGAAATGCCCAATGAGCAGACCATCTTGCAGATTTTTCCCTTTAGCCTCAGATACTCACTTTTTAAAGTAATATTTTTAAATCGTACCAGATAAAACATCGTAATAACAAAGGTGGCAATCTGCCCAAGAATTGTTGCAAAAGCAGCGCCCGAAACACCCCATCCAAAAATAAAAATAAATATCGGGTCCAGAATCGTATTGATAATGGCGCCCACTATCATAGCTGCCATGGAAAAGCGCGGGCTCCCGTCTGCGCGAACAACCGAATTCAGCCCTGCACCCACAAGTACAAAGGGCAGGCCGACAACAATAACGCGTGTATAGGCTTCAGCATAGGGAAAAACAGTTTCTGTTGCACCAAATAAATGAAGCATTGGTTTTAAAAAAAGCATTCCAAAAATAAAAAAAAGAATTCCAGCGAGCGCCAGCATAGAAATTGTATTTCCTACACCTCTGGCAGCCTCCTCATTTTTTCCCTCACCCAGCTTCAGACTAAAATAAGCCGCACAGCCGTCACCGATGAGCAGTGCGATGGCTAAAGAGATGGTTACCAGGGGAAAAGCCACATTTGTAGCGGCATTGCCAAGGTATCCTACCCCCTGCCCAATAAATATCTGATCGACAATATTGTAAAGTGCATTTACCAGCATTGACACAACGCAGGGCACTGCAAATTTAGCGATGAGTTTTCCAATTCGCTCAGTCGCAAAATACGAACTATCCTGATTTTTAACAATTTCTTCCGACATATTCTCTCCTCTCTTTTTACTGATCAATGGTTTCGCATGAAACTAATTATAAATTTAAACCCGTTTAATGTCAATGAAAAATAAAAAAATCCGTCAAAATGACGGATTCTTGATTTTTTATCGTGTTGCCCTGTAATAAGCGTATGTCATTGGTTCTGCCTTATGAAAAGCCTCACCGCCGACAACTTTACCGATAAACATATTATGTGTTCCGAGGTCAACTGTTTTTTCTACCTCCAACTCAATGAAACACAGAGTATTTGGTAAACCGGGACAACCTGTTTTTTCACCTGTAATATAGGAAACATCTTTAAATTTATCTACAGTGTGCCCACTCTGAAAACCAAAATGAGTTACCAGATCATGGTTATTCTGGCCAAGAACTGAAACGCCAAACACGCCGGATTTTTCGATCATTTCAGCTGTACGGGTTCCTTTGTTAATGCATACACTACCGCGCAGCGGTGTGTCTGTAATCTGAATGAAGCTGTTCGAAGTCATGCCGTTAATCTTGTCTCCATCCTTTGAAGAGATGATATAGAGTCCATAGCTGACATTAAACAACAGACTTTGCAGGTTATCCTTTTCTTCCTTAGAAAGGCCATCCTCTGGCTCATCCTCTACCAGCACAAATTTATCCGGTCCTACGCCACAGATTGGGCATTTTTCCGGCGGCGTATCGCCTTCATGAATATAATTACAGACTGTGCAACGCCATCTTTTAGGCTTTTCCTCTTCGATTAATTCAAATTTATCCGGTCCCACACCGCAGATCGGGCACTCTGTCGGCGGCACATCGCCTTCATGAATATAACCGCAGACTGTACATCTCCATTTTTTCAAAATATTCACCACTTTCTTTAAATTTTCTACTCTCAATAACAAAACATTTTAGAATAATTTTAATTTAAAAAACAGTCTTTGTCAATTTCATTATATACCCATTTTTACTTTTTTTAAACAAACAACGAAATATTCTCATATCATCTCATATAAAAAGAGCCTCATGAAAGCATGAGGCTTCTTCTCTCTATTCATAATAAATTTCGTCAATTGGTTTTCCAGCTGGAACCATAGGGTATACGCCCTCTTCCTTGGAAATATTGCAATGAACAAGAACAGGCTCCTTCATTTCTTTAATCTTTTCGAGCGCATCATCTAGCTCCTCAAGGGTGTTAACCTCAAAGCCTTTGATCCCGCTGGCAGCCGCCAGCTTAAGATAATCCGTCGTCCCCTGATCTAAATCAGTCTGAGCATAACGTTTTTCATTGAAAAGCTTCTGCCACTGACGAACCATACCAAGCGTCTGGTTATCAAACAGGAATATCTTAATGGGCAGATTATAGCGTTTCACCGTGATCAGTTCCTGGCAGTTCATACGGAAGCTTCCATCGCCTGCAACCAGGATAACATCCTTATCCGGTTTAGCAAGCTGAACACCCACTGCCGCACCCAGGCCAAAGCCCATGGTTCCCAGACCGCCGGAAGTAACATACTGGCCCGGAAATTTGAATTTCCAGTATTGGCCAACCCACATCTGATGCTGCCCAACCTCAGTTACAACATACGCATCCTCAAAAACCTGGTTGATGTGCTCTAGCATATTTTTAGGATTATACTCATCCTTAGGACGTTCGGGCAGCGGCCATTCTGCGATTTGCTTGTACCATTCTGGATGTTTCTTTTCTTCTACCAGCTTAGAAAGCGCCGGCAGCACATCCTTAATGTTTGCCTGTATATGTACATTGACTTGAATATTCTTTTCAAACTCTGTCGGGTCAATATCGATATGAATAATCTTTTTATCCCGCATAAATTCATTGATATTTCCGGTAACACGGTCACTAAAACGAGCGCCAATGGCGATCAGTGTATCACAGTTGATCACAGCCAGATTACACTCCTGAGAACCATGCATCCCGACAAAGCCCAGTGAAAGCGGATTATCTCTCGGGATACAGCCCAACCCCATCAGAGAATTGGCGACCGGAATGCCTGCTTTTTCGGCAAAGGCAACCAGCTCCTCGCTTGCGCCCGATTTTAATACACCGCCACCAGCGTAAATCATAGGGCGCTCTGCCCGATTAATAAACTCTGCCGAGCGGACCAATGCGTCCCGGCTTGGTGTCGGAAAATAGTTTACAGGCTTCCGCTCGTCGCTCAGGGGGATATACTCTGTTTCAGTCATAAAAATATCCTTTGGAATATCAATGACAACAGGGCCCGGACGGCCCGTAGAGGCAATATTAAAGGCCTCATAAATAGATGGCGCCAGCATCGAAACATCCCTGACCTGGAAGCTGTGTTTTGTGATCTGCATTGTCACACTGACAATATCAATTTCCTGGAAGGAATCCTTTCCCAAAAGAGACTGGGCTACCTGTCCGGTAAAGACAACTAACGGTACAGAGTCCAGATAAGCATTGGCAATCCCGGTAATGGCGTTTGTGGCTCCCGGGCCTGATGTCGTGATTGCAACTCCCACCTTACCGCTGACACGGGCATATCCATCAGCTGCATGAACACCATTTTGTTCATGACAGGGCTCGATCTGGGTGATTGTATGATCCATCCGATAGAAAGCATCAAAAAGTGGTATGACAACGCCGCCCGGAAAAGAGAAAACGTGTTCAACTCCCAGCTCCTCGAGACAGCGTACGACAATCTCTGATCCTAATAATTTTTCTGCTTTTTTCATAGTTCTCTCCTCTATTTCTCTGGTTAACAACAAATATAAATCAATCGTACTGCCAGAAGTAATATCTGGCAGTACGATATTTTATAGCAGCCGCTAACCCTGACTATTCTAGAATAGCTCCCTTATTTGCAGAAGATACAAGCTTCGCATAACGGGCCAGGTAACCAGTTTTAATGTCTGGTTCTTTTGGTGTCCAGCCTTCCTTACGTTTAGCCAGTTCTTCCTCACTCACCTTCAGCTCGATGCTGCGGTTGGGAATATCAATGGCAATGGTATCGCCTTCCTCTACGAAAGCAATTGGACCGCCGGCCGCTGCTTCCGGTGAAACATGACCGACACAGGCGCCTCTTGTAGCGCCGCTGAAACGGCCGTCTGTAATCAATGCAACAGAGCTTCCAAGCCCTCTTCCCATAATGGCTGAGGTCGGGTTCAGCATTTCGCGCATACCCGGGCCGCCTTTCGGCCCTTCATATCGGATAACCACGACATCGCCAGGATTGATCTGGTCATTATTAATGGCTTCCTGCGCTGCCTCTTCGCTTTCAAACACCCTGGCAGGGCCTTCATGCTTAAGCATTTCCGGCACCACAGCGGACTGCTTAACCACACAGGTATCTGGTGCCAGACTTCCTTTCAGTACGGCAATGCCGCCTGTTTTACTATAAGGGTTCTCCACTGGGCGGATGACCTCAGGATTCATATTCTGAACCCCCTCAATATTTTCACCCACTGTTTTTCCTGTGACGGTGATTAAATCGGTCTTTAACAGGCCAAGTTTATTGATTTCACTCATAACTGCATAGATTCCGCCAGCAGCGTTCAGGTCTTCGACATAAGTATGGCCCGCTGGTGCCAGGTGGCACAGATTCGGTGTTTTTTCGCTGAGCTCATTGGCAATTTCCAGATTCAGGTCTACTCCGCACTCATGGGCAATTGCCGGCAGGTGCAGCATCGAATTTGTGCTGCATCCCAGTGCCATATCCATTGTCAAAGCATTCCTGAATGCATCCTCAGTCATAATATCTTTCGGGCGAATATCTTTTTCAAGAAGCTCCATAACCTGCATACCCGCACGTTTAGCCAAGCGCAGACGTTCGGAATAAACGGCCGGAATCGTGCCGTTGCCACGCAGACCCATACCTAAAACCTCGGTCAGGCAGTTCATGCTGTTGGCAGTATACATCCCCGAGCAGGAACCGCATGTCGGACAGGTATTGCATTCGTATTCTTCCAGCGTTTCTTTGGACATTTTTCCAGCCGTGTAAGAGCCAACGGCCTCAGACATGCTGGAAAAGCTTGTTCTTAAATCGCCTACACGGCCGGCCAGCATCGGGCCCCCGCTGACAAAAATGGTCGGCAGATTAAGACGAGCCGCCGCCATCAAAAGGCCCGGAACATTTTTATCACAGTTCGGAATCATTACCATAGCATCAAAGGCGTGAGCCATTGCCATAGCCTCGGTGGAGTCGGCGATCAGGTCACGGGTAACCAGTGAATACTTCATGCCCTGATGTCCCATGGCAATCCCATCGCAGACGGCAATTGCGGGAAATTCCAGAGGAACCCCGCCAGCCAGACGAACGCCGGCCTTTACCGCTTCTGTAATTTTATCTAAATTCATGTGACCCGGAACCACTTCATTAAAAGAATTAACGACGCCAACTAGAGGCCTTGTCATTTCTTCTTCTGTTAAACCAAGCGCTCTCAGAAGCGCCCGCTTCGGCACATTCTGCATTCCTGATTTTACGGAATCACTACGCATATTTTTTCTCCTCATATTTATTATAAATTAGAAATAATTTTTTCACCCATTTCCACACAGCCAACAACGTCGCTATTTTCGTTGGCGATATCACCAGTACGGTATCCCTGAGCAAGGGTCTTTTTCACTGCGCCTTCAATATTATCCGCTTCGGCTGTAAGGCCGAGAGAATATCGCAGCATCATTGCGACGGACAGTACAGTGGCAATCGGGTTGGCTTTATCCTGCCCTGCAATATCCGGCGCAGAACCGTGAATCGGTTCATACATGCCAAACTTACCTTCGCCAAGGCTGGCAGAGGGCAACATTCCAATGGAGCCTGTAAGCATGCTCGCTTCATCGGATAAAATATCCCCGAAAAGATTTCCTGTTAAAATAACATCGAATTGGTGTGGATTAATAACAAGCTGCATCGCCGCATTATCAACATACAGATGATCCAACTCAACATCCGGGTATTCCTTGGCAATTTCAAGAACAACTGAGCGCCAGAAACGCGAGGTTTCAAGGACATTTGCTTTATCGACACTGGTTACCTTTCCGCCACGTTTCCTCGCACTGTCAAAGGCCACACGGGCAATTCTTTCCACCTCTGGCCGGGTGTAGTTCATTAAGTCCGAAGCACCGAAATCGCCGTCCTTTTTCTTTTCACCAAAATATACATCACCGGTCAGTTCGCGGACAACCAAAACGTCCAGACCATCGCCGATAATCACAGATTTTAACGGCGAGGCATCTCTCAGCTCTTCAAAAAGCATCGCTGGTCTCAGATTTGCGAACAGGCCAAGAGCCTTGCGAATGCCTAAAAGGCCGGCCTCCGGACGCTTGTCCCCTGGCAGATTATCCCATTTCGGACCGCCGAGAGCACCTAATAATACCGCGTCGCTGGCTTTACAAATATCCACTGTTTCCTGAGGCAGCGGTGTGCCGCAGGCGTCAATGGCCGCGCCTCCTGCCAGAACTTCTGTATAATCAAAGGTATGACCGTATTTTTCGCCAATTTTATCCAGTACTTTCATGCTGGCTTCTACGATTTCAGGGCCGATTCCATCCCCTTTAATAACTGCTATTTTATAATTCATTGATTTTTCTCCTCTGTATCTTACTCAAATTTTTTCAAAATATAGCCTGAAAACCCAGTTTATATAATGAAGCTAAATGAGATTTTCGTTGACGTAATTTACAAGTCCGCCCGCTGCGATCAGCTTCTGCATAAATTCAGGGAAGGCCTGCCCCTGGAAGCTCTGTCCCTTGGTCACGTCAGTGATAACGCCAGAGTCAAAATCCACTTCTACTTCGTCGCCCGCTTCAATAGCCGCCACCGCTTCTGGACATTCCAGAATCGGCAGGCCGATATTAATGGAATTGCGATAAAAAATACGCGCAAAACTATTGGCGATGACGCAGGATACGCCCGAGGCTTTGATGGCAATTGGCGCATGCTCTCTTGAAGAGCCACAGCCAAAATTATCATCAGCGACTATAATATCCCCGTCTTCAACACGCTTAACAAACTCCTTGTCAATATCCTCCATGCAATGCTCTGCTAATTCCAGAGGATCGCTGGTGTTCAGGTATCTTGCCGGTATAATAACGTCTGTATCAACGTTGTTGCCATATCTAAATACTTTTCCTTTTGCTTTCATCGATGCGTTCCTCCTTTTTATAATTCTTCCGGTCCAGCAATACGGCCCAGAATAGCAGATGCCGCCGCAACCTCCGGACTTGCCAGATAGACTTCGGAATCCACATGGCCCATACGTCCAACAAAGTTACGGTTTGTTGTGGAAACACAACGTTCTCCCGCTGCCAGAATACCCATATGTCCACCCAGACACGGCCCGCAGGTCGGTGTGCTCACCGTTGCGCCTGCTTCAATAAAGTCTTTTAAATAGCCTGCTTCCATACAATCCAGGTAAATCTGCTGGGTTGCCGGGATAATCAAAACACGGATCCCCTTGGCCACGTGTTTACCCCGCATCAAATCTGCGGCTTTTTTAAAATCTGAGAAACGGCCATTGGTACATGAGCCGATAACAACCTGGTCAATTTTGACCGGTTCAGTGATTTCATCAACTGTTTTAGTGTTTTCCGGTAAATGCGGGAATGCCACCGTAGACTTGATCTCTGCCAAGTTAATATTATACACGGCATCGTACTCAGCGTCTTCATCTGCTTCAAAAGCTCTGTATTCCTTTGTGGAATGTTCCTTCATATATTCAATGGTTTTATCGTCAACTGGGAATATACCGTTTTTGCCGCCGGCTTCAATGGCCATATTGGCAATGGTAAAGCGATCGTCCATCGTCAGATTTGATACACCCGTGCCGGCAAATTCCATTGATTTATAAAGCGCGCCGTCCACGCCAATCATGCCGATAATGTGGAGGATCAGGTCTTTTCCCGAAACGCCTTCCTTAAAAGCACCGCTCAGATTAAACTTGATTGCAGGCGGCACCTTAAACCACGCTTTACCGGTCGCCATACCAACCGCCATGTCAGTCGAGCCGACACCGGTCGAAAAGGCACCCAATGCACCATAGGTACAGGTATGAGAATCTGCCCCAATCACCACGTCGCCGGCGACTACCAGTCCTTTTTCCGGCAGCAGTGCATGTTCTACACCCATTTCGCCGATTTCAAAATAGTTGGTGACATCCTGTTCACAGGCAAAACAGCGAACCTGTTTGCACTGTTCGGCAGCCTTGATATCTTTGTTCGGCGCAAAATGGTCTGGGACCAGCGCAACCTTATCTTTGTCAAAAACCGTTTCCTTATTAATATTTTTAAAAACATTGATGGCTACTGGTGAGGTAATATCATTTCCCAACACCAGGTCCAGGTCTGCCATGATCAAATCACCCGGTTTTACGGATTCCAGACCGGCATGTGCCGCCAATATTTTCTGAGTCATTGTCATACCCAAAATGATCACTCTCCTTCTTGATTTATATAAATTTAAACTCTTTCAATTTTTTTTCCATATCATTGAGAAGCTTATACTCAATCGAATCGATTAACGCGATAAGGCTGGCCTCAATAACGTCAGTGGAAACGCCAACGTTCGTCCAGATATCCTCGCCGTCGGTGCTTTCAATCAGGACACGGACTTTCGAGGCTGTCGCGCCTTTATCAATCACACGTACCTTAAAGTCTGTCAGACGCACCTCTTTAATCTTTGGATAAAAGATCTCCAAGGCTTTTCTAAGCGCTTTATCCAAAGCATTTACAGGCCCGTCCCCTTCAGCCGCGTTAATCTCAGACTGTCCTTCAACGTTGACCTTCACAACGGCAGAGGCACTGAGAGCACGACCTTCGACTGGCTTTTCACCAATGGTTTTAAAATCTTCGATCTGAAAAAACGGACGGTATTTTCCAAGCTCCTTACGGATCAGAAGCTTAATGCTGCTCTCAGCGCCTTCAAATTGATATCCCTGATACTCAAGCTCTTTAATTCTATCCATCACCCGTGTGGTTTCCTCTGATTTTTTCGTCAGATTCGGGTCGATCTCATTAATCAGCTGAATAATCGTACTGCGGCCAGCCACCTCAGACATGAGAATCCGGCGTTGATTCCCCACAGATTCCGGTGGAATATGCTCAAAGGAGGTCGGCGCTTTTAATACCGCGTCAATATGCATGCCGCCCTTATGGGCAAAAGCACTTTTACCTACAAAGGGCTCTCTTCCAGACAATACGTAATTCGAAATCTCCGCGATACGGATGGCCGAGCTGGTCAGCTTTTCCAGTGACTCTGGGCTCAGGCAGTCATACCCCAGCTTTAGTTGAAGATTGGGTATAATCGAAGAAAGATTGGCGTTTCCGCACCGTTCCCCATAGCCTAAAAAAGTTCCCTGTACCTGTCTTGCCCCGGCCTGTACCGCCATAATGCTATTTGCCACGCCCAGACCGCTGTCATTATGGCAGTGAATACCAACAGCAATATTTACTTCACTGGCAACATGCTTTACAATCTCCATAATTTCCATGGGGAGGGTTCCGCCATTGGTATCACAAAGGGCGACGCATTGAGCTCCGCCGCGTTCAGCCGCTTTTAAAACCTCAATGGCATATGCCGGGTCCATCTTATAACCATCAAAGAAATGCTCTGCGTCAAAGGTTACAGCTTTCCCATTCGCTTTTAGAAAAGCCATTGTATCCTCAACCATCGCGAGGTTTTCGTCCAGCGTCGTTTTAATAATCTCCGTAATATGGAAAGGCCATGCTTTTCCAAAAATGGCAACAGCCGGTGTATCCGCCTGGATAATCGCCTGCAAATTTGTATCGTCTTCCACACCAATGCTGCTTCTTCTCGTGCTGCCAAATGCGCACAGCTTTGAATGCTTCAGTTCGATATCCTTAACGCGTTCAAAAAACTCGATATCCTTTGGGTTTGATCCGGGATTCCCTGCCTCGATGATATCAATACCTACCCGGTCCAGCGTTTCCAGTACCCGAATTTTATCCTCTACAGAAAAGGAGATTCCTTCTGCCTGGGCTCCATCCCTAAGGGTAGAATCGAATAAAATTATTTTTTCGGACATTCTTGTTCCTCTTTCTACTCTCCATTACGAAGGGATTTTAGCAATTTGTTTATTTTATGAAAGAAGGCAAAAGGATAACCTTCTGCCTTCTTAGTGAATAAGCGTTAACTGGACAATCAGTCAGCCCAGGTCATCATCTTTCTTAATTCCGCGCCGACTTTTTCAAGCTGCTGTTCCGATTCAATCCGTCTCTTGGCATTGAAATATGGTCTGCCGCATTTGTTTTCAAGTAACCAGTTTTTAGCAAAAGTACCTTCCTGAATGTCTCTTAATACTTCTCTCATGGCTTCTTTTGTGTCCTCAGTAATAATTTTTGAGCCTGTTACATAGTCGCCATATTCAGCGGTATCAGAGATGGAGTAACGCATCATAGAGAAGCCACCTTTGAAGATCAGGTCAACAATCAGTTTCATTTCATTAATACATTCGAAGTATGCGCTTTCTGGTTCATAGCCAGCTTCCACAAGCACTTCAAAGCCTGCTTTCATTAAAGCTGTAACCCCGCCACATAAAACAGCCTGTTCGCCAAACAAATCTGTTTCAGTTTCTTCACGGAAGCTGGTTTCCAGAATACCGGATCTTGCGCCGCCAATGGCTTTTGCGTAAGCTAATCCGATATCATGAGTATTTCCAGATGGATCCTGTTCAACGGCGATCAGCATTGGGACACCTTCGCCCTTTTCGAACTGACTTCTTACAGTATGACCGGGAGCTTTTGGCGCGATCATAAATACATTTACACCTGCTGGTGGAACAATCTGTTTAAAGTGGATGTTAAAGCCATGGGCAAATGCCAGGTAATTGCCGTCTTCCAGATTCGGTTCAATTTCGGTTGCGTAAATCTGAGCCTGCTTTTCATCTGGAAGCAATACCATGATAACATCAGATTCTTTTACAGCTTCGGCAACAGTTTTAACTGTCAGGCCAGCCGCTTCAGCCTTAGGCCAGGATTTACTGCCTTCATATAAACCGATACGCACATCCACACCGGATTCCTTCATATTTAAAGCGTGAGCATGGCCCTGGCTGCCATAACCGATAACAGCTACTTTCTTACCGTCTAATAAACCTAAATTACAATCTTTGTCATAAAATAATGTTGCCATTTTTTTAGTTCCTCCTAAAAAACTCTTAAGAATAATTTTTTATATAAAAAAACCGCCTCTTTGTATACAATTCTGTCATTGTATAAAAAGAGGCGGATAATATATACATATCCACGGTACCACTCTTCTTTAAAACAACCTCGCGGTCATTTCCTCTTCAGGTCGGAATGGACGACTGTCCTTCTTAACCCTAGTCATTTAACGCTGACACTCCTGTTATAGGATAACGGCTTCCCCTACTAGTTTGGTAAACTTTCAGGTCAGCAGCTCGCAAGTGAGTATTACATACCCCTTTATTGTCGGCATCACACCATTCGCCAACTCTCTGGAATAAAGACCTACGGTATCTTTCTCTTGGTCATAGCTGTTAGATATTTTTGATGTTGAAAAGATTATATCTGTTTCTAAAACCTTTGTCAACACTTATTTTTACTTGTTTTAATTTTAACAACCTGAAACCGCTTACCCCTGATCAAATTGTTTTTCTTTTGATACTTTAGAGGTCTAAATCTTAAAAGCACCGCAGAATGGTTCTGGTTTTATTCACGCCCACTCTACGGTGCATTATTTTATCTAACGGTTGTTTTGAAAAAAACGTTCCAGCAGCTCCTGGCATTTCTCTTCACAGATTCCAGAATAAATCTCGGTTGCATTTGAGAGCATTGGATGTTTTCCAAGCTCTGCCGTTGTCTCAACACCGCCAAACCGGGTTTCCCACGTCCCGTAAACCAATTTTTTGATTCTGCTCTGGATAACCGCCCCCATACACATGGGACACGGCTCTGCAGTAACGTAAAGCTCACAGTCGTCCAGGCGCCAGCGCCCGAGCTTCCGGGAAGCTTCACGGATTACCAGTATTTCGGCATGGGCGGTTGGATCCTGTAGCGTTTCTTTCTGGTTGTGGGCAGCTGCAATGATCTCTCCCTTTCGCACAATCACTGCCCCAACAGGTACCTCACCTGCCTGGATTCCCTTCTCAGCCTCCTTTATAGCTTCAGACATAGTATCCTGCATGCTCACCCCTTTGGGGATTTCCAATGCCTGTTCGCATTTCACTTCTTGGGATTTGAGCTTTACAACAGACTGCTCCTCTGCCTGCGCAGTTATTTCCTCAACAGTAAGTCCGCAGCCCTCAGCGACCAGTACACGTCCTGAATCTCCAGGGATTTCAACACTGCCATCACACTCTATCATTTCATCGTTATACAAATCCCTGAATTTTCCTCTCAGGTCATGATGCTCGACTCTGACAGGACTCTCTTCGCTGTTAAACAGGGCGTAAACCTGTTCATTTTCAAAACGCCTTATAAACCCCATCTGCTGCGATTTTACAAACAATTCCCTATAATCACCGTAGCGAAGGGCTCTCGATGATCTTCTAACCGCAGCCATACGGCAGATTTTCTGATATA
The DNA here is from genome assembly GCF_002441855.2 of Eubacterium maltosivorans. Lineage (NCBI taxonomy): Bacteria > Bacillati > Bacillota > Clostridia > Eubacteriales > Eubacteriaceae > Eubacterium > Eubacterium maltosivorans. The sequence goes on from NZ_CP029487.1 coordinate 1,218,466, forward strand.
AATCACACTGCTCATCAAAATGCATGCTTTCATAATTTGGTCTGAGCGGCGCGTCTGTTCCATTTCCTTTCACACCCTTAGCGCCCTGTTCGCTGCCATAGTAAATCGAAGGGATTCCCGGCATTGTATAAAGCATCAGATAAAGGGGATACAACCATGCCTCGCGGGTTAAGGTTGACGCTACCCGGTCCACATCATGGTTATCCACAAAATTAAAAGTATAAAAATCTTTATAAATGCCATAGTCGCCAAAAAGACGGTTCAGCGAAAAGGAAATCTCGAAATAATTTTTAGTGTTCAGGCTGGAATACAGCCCTTTATAGTCCTCGTAATTGGTTACAGAATCAAGATGCCCTTCCTGCACCAGCACATTATAATCGCCGTGAACGCTTTCTCCGACAAACCAAAAATCCTGTTTCAGATTTTTCGAAAAATCACAGAGCTCTCTCAAAAACTCAGTATTCATCACATTGGCCGCATCCATTCGAACGCCGTCTATATGAAATGATTCAATCCAAAAATACATGACTTTCTTTAAATAATCCTTCACCTCGGGATTATAAAGGTTCAGCTTGACAAGATTATCGTGGCCAGCCCAATTTTCATAGCTAAAGCCATCATTAAAGCTGTTGTTTCCCCAAAAGTTAACGCTCAGAAACCAGTCTTTATATCGTGAGTTTTCCCGGTTTTGCTTCATGTCCTGGAAGGCAAAAAAATCTCTGCCCACATGATTAAACACGCAGTCCAGCACAACCCTAAAGCCGCTATCATGCAACTTATTCACAAGCATGGTTAAATCTTCATTTGTTCCTAAACGTTTATCAACCGTATAATAATCTGTTGTGTCATATCCATGAGATATTGAGCTGAACAGCGGTCCAAGCAAAATAGTGTTAATGCCCAACTTTTTTAAGTATTCCAAGAGATTTTCAATTTTCCAGAGACGGTGTTCAGGTTGTCCGCACCGCTCCTGGTATTCCTCGGCTCCGGCAAAGCCCATTGTAAAAATATGATACACGTTAAAGTCGCCAAAATCCATAGGGTTCCTCCCGCTAATGCTATTTTTTTAATTATAACACTTTTTTCTTTAATATTATGTAATTTTCTCAATCTTAACAGGTTTTTCTTTTAGTAAATAGATCGCGTTGCAAATCTTTGTAAGCTCATCCCGGTTGTGGCTTACATAGATAACTGTTTTAGGATCTTGCCGCCAAAGGCGTTTAAAATCTTCAGTCAGCCGGTCTTTAAGCTCAAAGTCCAGACTGCTGAAGGGCTCGTCCATCAACAATAAGCTCGAAGGATAACAAAAAGCCCTGGCAATAGAAACACGCTGACGCATTCCTCCGCTCAGAGCCTTTGGATAATAATCTGCATACGCCGCTAAACCCACCATCTCAAGAATGGGCGTCACCATCGATTCCTGCTCTTTGTCCAGCACAAAGCAAAGATTTTGTTTTACTGTCCGCCAAGGTAAAAGGCGGTCCTCCTGAAAAATATAGGAAACTTTCCCGTCCTCCACCCCTTCAATAATGCCATCATCTGGTGCCGTGACACCGGCCAGCAGATTCAGCAGTGTCGTTTTCCCGCTACCAGACGGTCCCATGATGCCCGTAATTTTATTTTCAGGAAATTTTATACTGAAATCATGATAAATCACTTCGTTTCCGTACGCCTTTGTCAGATTTTTTATTTTAATATCCATAATCATCACCGGCCTTTATTTTTCTCAAAAACCAAACGGTCAGTTTCTCAAGGGTAAAACTGCATATTACGACAATCAATGTCCATGAAAACAATGTCTCTGTCTCCAGATATACCTTAGCATAATATAGGTTCATCCCAACAGAGGGAAGCGCATTGGCCAAAACCTCAGAGGTTACGGTTGATCGCCAGCCCATTCCGATAACGTTCATTAACGCAGATGCAAAGTAGGGCTTCAACGTTGGCAGGTAAATATCCTTAAGAACCCATTTAAAAGGCACATGATACAGCGCAGCCATCTCCAGAAGATTGCTGCTGGTATTTTGGATGCCCTCCACCACGTTTGTCCAGGTAATGGGAAAACAAACTAAAAAGGTTACCATCAGCGGCACCCAGCCTGACTGAATCCAAAGGTTAATCAGAATACTGACCGATACCACCGGCAGAGTCCTCACCACCGTAACAAAGGGCAGCATCAGCTCATAGAGAATACGGTTAAGCCCGCTGAGCATCCCCACCGCCATGCCAAGCGCCACAGAAACGGCAATTCCGCCAAAAACCCGAATCAGGGTCATGCCAAGGTCTTTAAAAAAACCCGCCTCGCTAATCACACCGGCGACACCGGTTAAGGTTACCAACGGCGATGGCAAAACAAGACTGTTTCCTACCATGCTGGCACCAAGCTGCCAAACCCCAACCCAAAAAAGGATTGCCAGAAGTTTAAGAACTCCTGGCGGCATTTTTTTAATATGTGAGTCCGTAGAAATCTTCACCTGGCACCTTTCCTCCTACTGATTTCGGTTCAAAAGAAGCCAGAATATCAAAGTATTTTTGCAGGTCGCCTTTGGCGTCAGACGGCGTAATAAAAACAATGCTGCAATTCGGAATCGCTTTCTGAGCCATCTGCTGATTATCCATGATTTTTGCTTCCACAACATCATTAGCGGCACGCTCATCAGCAACATTGATCGTTTCAACTGAGGTTTTATACGCTTCCATAAACTTTTTGACAATCGTTGGATTCTTTTCAGACCATTCTTTATTGACTACCACACAGCCCATTTCAAGCTTTGTTCCATCTGTGGCTTTTTCCCAGGCATCCGTCATATCAACAGCTACCTTCAAGTTTTCATTTTTAGCAAGGGTTGCTGTGGCAAAAGGCTGCGGCAGCATGGCAATAGAGCCTTCTCCTGACGCAAGCTTAGCGGCCGCTTCACTGTGTTCTCCAAACCATTCAATGGTTACGTCAGTTCCTGGCGTCAGGCCATTTTTGTCTAACAGATAGTTTAAAACATACTCGGGTGTAGAACCCTGTCCAGTCGCATAAATGGTTTTTCCTTTGAGATCCGCCATAGAATTGATATTCTCATTTTTATCTGCTACTATAGATAAAGTTCCCAATGTATTCACAGCGCCTAAAATAACCTTACCCTCTGTTTTATTATACAGAGTAGCGGCCAGATTAGTTGGCACCGCCGCGATCTGATAATCACCATTAATAATTCCCGCCGTTACCTGGTCGGGGGCTGTGGCGATTGTCCATTCCGGTTCTACCTGTTCTCCCAGTTCCACACCTTCAGTAATCATTTCTGCCATACCCATTCCAGTGGGGCCAGATAAAGCCGCAATTTTAACTGTTTGAGGTTCTGGCTTCGGTTCTTCCTCAACCTGTTTTGTTGAGCAGCCAGCGCTCATTAAAATCACTGCCAAAAGGCAACCGACAACAGCAAGCCATCTTTTCTTTTTCATTTCAAAGCTCCTTTAAACGTTATTGTGAATGTATACCCATAAAAATAAAAAAACTTCCAGCCGTGGCAGGAAGTATGTAACCTAAAAGGAACCCATGCATAGCATGCGCTTTTGATTTCATCTTCCTTCCAAATCAGGCTGCTAAGCCTTCTCTGTTAGGGTATTCTATCGGTTTTAGTATATCACAGCTCTAATTTTCTGGCAAGGATTACATTTTTTCTCTTTTTGGCGTTGTTTTACACAAAAAACAGCAAGGCAGCGTTTAAAAGCTCTGCCTCGCTGTTTTAAATTTACTTAGATATGTTATTAAGAATTTCCAGTACTTCCTCCGCAGTTGGCATTAAAGGCGTTGTTTGGGTACAGGTATCGACCAGAGCATTCTCTGCAAGCTGACGTTTTCCAGCCTCGAATTCATTTCTGTCCATTCCCCACGCAATCAAAGAGGTTGGCATTTCCATTTTTTTCATAATATCCCGGATATAGGCAATAAGCTTATCTACAGCATTTCTGGATGTATCTGTAAAAGGTGAAATCCCTGTTACCTTAGCGAGCTGTGCGTAACGATTCAGGCATCCATCATCACGGCTGTTAAAGGTAACAACATGTGGCAGCAAGATTGCGTTGGCAAGCCCGTGTGGGATATGAAACATACCGCCCAGGTTATGTGCAATACCATGGTTAATGCCAAGGCCAGCTTTATTAAAAGCCATCCCCGCCATAGTAGACGCTACCTGCATCTGTTCACGATGGTAAGTATTATCTGGATCATTATATGTGATTAGAAGAGACTGGGTGATAATTTGAACAGACTTTTCAGCAAAGCAGTCTGAAAAATTATCTCTTCCCTGGGCTACATAAGCTTCCAGAGCGTGCGTTAATACATCAATACCGGTATTGGCCACAATTGGCTTAGGAACACTTCTTGTGAAATCCGGGTTTAAAAGCGCCACAGCCGGCAGCATCATTGGATCTGCAAAGAGATGCTTGACCTTTGCCTGTAAATCAGTGATAACCGTGGCAGCGGTTGCATCTGAACCGGTACCACTTGTGGTTGGAATCGCAATAAATTCAAAAACCTTACCTGTTTGCTTGGCAGTAAAGAAAAGAATCGCTTTAGCCGCGTCGATGGCTGATCCTCCGCCAAAGGCGACAATCACATCACAGTTGCCTGCCATAAGCCGTTTCATCCCTGCCGCCACCTCTTCGAGCGGTGGATCTGGTACCACATCGGTAAACAGCTCCACTTTATTCGAATCGTCGATCTCTTTTAAAATTTTAGTTATCGACTGGTTTTCGGCAAGAAATTTGTCACAGACAATGAAGATTCCCTTATTCTTATATTGATTAAAATATTCAAGACAGTCAACGCCGCTGATGACCTTTGTATTTAATTCAAAAACTTCCATGTTACCCTCCTGGTATTTATCCATAAACGTAAAGCTTCCAGTATAGAATGTTAATTTATTTTAACCTTTCATTTCACTTTTCAAAAGAAAAAAACCCGTCGACATCATATAAATTTTTGGAATAAAAAAGACCAAGGCCTGAGCCTTGGTCCCATTAATCTTTATAAAATCATTGAAGGGGTATGATCCTTATCTTCCGGTTTATTTAATAAAACATCAAATTTCAGATCACATTCTGGTAAATCAACACCAAGCGCTTCTTTCAGCACATCTTCAATGGTGTCGACAAAAACAAAGGTTAATTCGTTGCGCACTTCTTCTGGAATATCTTCAATGTCTTTTTGATTTTCTTTTGGCAGCAGTACCTTTTCAATACCACTGCGATGAGCCGCAATAACCTTCTCCTTGATTCCACCAACCGGCAGCACCTGACCACTCAGGGTAATCTCACCAGTCATAGACAGCTTGCTATCTACCGGTTTACCGAGAACTAAGGAGGCCAGAGCAGTCGTTAGCGTTACACCTGCACTTGGACCATCCTTTGGTGTTGCTCCGGAAGGTACATGGATATGCGTATCGTAGGAGAAATAGTTAAACCCATTGCTTTCACCACCGAGGCGGGAACGAATCAAGCTCATGGCAATGGTTGCGCTTTCCTTCATAACATCGCCCAACTGGCCGGTTAAGGTCAGCTTTCCGTTTCCCGGCATAATAGTGGCCTCTGTAAAAAGGATTTCCCCTCCGACAGCGGTCCACGCCATACCGGTTACAACGCCGGGTTTATTATTTTCGCCCGCTTTTTCATGGCGTCGGGTCTTGTTGCCAAGAATTTCTCTTAGATTGTCTTTTGTAACTGCCAGCTCTTCGCACTTTCCGGAAACAATGCGTTCCGTTGCCACACGGGCAATCTTCGCCAATTGCTTGGTCAGTCCTCGAACACCCGCTTCTGCGGTATAGTCTTCAATGATCTGAAGCAGCGCTTCGTCGCTGATGGTCAGCTGACTTGCACTAAGACCATGGTCGTCTAATACCTTCGGAATCAGATGATCCTTGGCAATATGCAGTTTTTCACGGTTTGTATAGCTGGAAAGCTCAATGATTTCCGCCCTGTCTAAAAGCGGTGCTGGAATGGTGCTTAAATCATTGGCAGTCGCGATAAAGAAAACGTCGGATAAATCATACGGTACTTCCAGATAATGATCTGCAAACGTGTTGTTCTGTTCAGGGTCTAAAACTTCCAAAAGTGCCGCCGATGGGTCACCTTGATTTGAAATACCCAGCTTGTCAATTTCATCCAGAATGAAAACTGGGTTCATGGTTCCAGCATCATTGATTCCCTTGATAATACGGCCTGGCAAAGCGCCAACATAAGTCCGGCGATGCCCGCGGATTTCAGATTCATCCCGGACGCCGCCAAGACTGACACGCACGTATTCACGATCCAGCGCTTCGGCAATACTCTTTCCAAGACTTGTTTTACCAGTTCCCGGAGGTCCGGCAAGCAGCAGAATGGAGCCCTGTTTATCTTCCTTCAGCTTCATAACAGCTAAATGCTCAATGATACGTTTTTTTACATCATCAATACCATAATGGTGCGAATCAAGGACGTTTCTGGCCTTATCGATATCAATTTCCTTAATTTCACTGTGCCACGGCAGTTCTAGCAACAAATCGAGGTAATTCTGAATTACGTTAACTTCAGCGCTTCCCTGAGCCGCAGCCTCTAGCTTTTTAAGCTCTTTCATTGCTACCTTTCGGACTTTTTCAGGCATATCGGATTCTTCGATACGTTTTCTGTAATCTGCTTCTTCCTCCTCTTCAGAGTCCATTTCACCTAACTCTGCACGAATATTTTTCAATTGCTCTCTGAGCATGGCTTCACGGTAAGCTTTATCCTTTTGCTTGGAATATTTCTTGCTAATCTCCAACTGCAAATGTACCGAGTCTTTTTCGCGGATCACATAGTCGATAAATTTAAGTGCCCGTTCTTTTTCTGAGTCGATTTCCAAAAGTTCCTGCTTGCTGGAAATCGGAATGCCCATCATGGGGACGGTATAGCCGATCACTTCTTCAATCGAATGGAACCCTTCGAGAAGCTTGACAAAATAATCCGCTCCTTTGAAGTTACGTCCAATATCTCCCATGATACCCTTGATATAGTCAATCATTTCTGCCTGCTCGGTTTCATCCAAATCATGAATATCCTCGAGTTCATAATAATCGCCCACAAGTCCTTCACCATCATTGACAATATTGCTGACGCGCACTCTTCCTAATGTATTAATATCAATAATATAACCATTGTCTGCCCGCTGAATATTATCAAAATTCAGCAGTACTCCAACAGAGTAAAAAGAATCTCCCGTCAGGAGGTCGTACGCATGATAATCTTTTGTCGTAACACCAACAGCCAGGGTGTCATTGCGAACGATCAGTTTTTTTATATTTTGGCCAATCACTTCATTTACAAAAATACGGCTTGCTACACCAGGATAGATAACCGTTTCGGTAATTGGAATGATTGCTGTATGCTTCATTTCTAAATTCATAAATGTCCTCCTCAATTTTATTTAAATCCATAACGTTAATTTAGTTTATTTAACAGGGTAATAAGTGTATTAATTTCCGACTCATCCAGACAGGCTTCAATGCGTTCGATCAGTCGAAGCTGTGTCAATTCCTCTGCCCGAGCAATGCGTTTCCCTTTGGGTGTCAGGTGGATATAGCACACCCTCTTATCTTTATCCGATTTTTCTTTGTAAACACAATCCCAGGAAATAAACTTATTGATCACTTCCGTTATGGTTGGCTTAGAATTTGATGTAAAATCAGCCAGCTTGCTAAAGGTCATATCATTATTTTCATCAATGATCCGTAAATAATAAACCTGCTTACGAGTCAATGCTTTGGCTTGGCATTCGTGGCTGATGGTCTCGCTACACTGGCTTCCTAGTTCTAAAAGCTTCATGTAAGCCTGATAGAGCTCATGTCTTTTACATGTCATTTTGTCCACCTTTTACCATAATTAATTAGTTAGCATTAACCTAACTTTACAAACATAATTATAGCCCCATCCCGACCTAGTGTCAAGACAGGGCTTCTTTACCTAAAGTTTTAATTAAGTTAATTCATAACCGTTACGGTTTCAAAGAAACGGCCAAAATCTGAGATTTGATAGTCTGCAAGGCGATAATCAATCTGACCTTCCGGCCCGCTAAGATACGCCGTGCACTGCATTCCAGCACGCTTAGCGGCCAGAATTCCGCTTCCAGAATCCTCAATGACCATGCATTTTTCAGGATCTACATTCAATAACTCTGCAGCTCTCAAAAAAATATCTGGGGCTGGTTTCCCTACAGCGACATGATCACCTGAAACTCTTACATCGAACGCTTCCTCTAAATTAAATAATTCCAGCACACGATTAATCGCAGGAACAGTTGAGGAAGAGGCAATTGCGATGCGGTAGCCTTTGTCCTTTAAGGTTTTCAGGAAAGTATCCACACCTTCCATCATAGTTTTCTGCTTTTCATCACTGAATAAAAAGTCGAGATACAGCTTGTTTTCATATTCTGCAAGCTCTTCAGCACTCTCTTCAAAACCAAATCGTTCTTTCAGCTCTCGCCACCAGTCAACTGTCACTCTGCCCATACTTTTCACTGCGTCCTCTTCAGACATCGCCAGGCCCATTTCATCATACATATCCATCTCAATTTGTTTATAGTCTGGTTCAGAATCAATAATGACTCCGTCCATATCAAAAATGACTGCCTCGATCATTTCATCTCCTTAAAAAACATTTTTCTATATAAATATCATAAAATTGTTTCTACAAACGCTTTTTTAAACCAAAACGCCCAATCTCCAGATTAAATCAGAAATCGAATTTCTGACAGCTGTCCGCTTTCAGAAAAATCAAAAGCCTGCTCAATAGTATTATCGAGCGTTTCTTTGTCGATGGCCAAAATCCGGAATGTATTGCGTACCAGATACTCCACAACTTTGTGTGCATCAAAGGGCAGCTCTCTATCGTAATAATCCATATATATTTCCTTTTGCGCGCCATAATTCGTAATGGCATATGCATCCAGATCATCTTTCTCATATGATTTATTGAAAAAATCAAGACATGAGCGATTGAATGTTTTAATTAAGTATAGACGCTCTTTACGGCTGGCATCTTTTTCCAATATTTCATAATAAAACCGAGCATTTTTTGAATCTTTAAGAATATCATCGAAAAAACAAATCAGCGTAAAACAGTATTTTGTAAACAGCGTTGCCTCCTGTCCCAATGTCTCGCTGATAGAATTGTAAAGCCCCATGAAATATGTATTGTAAATCTCACCCACTAAATCCGTCTTTTTTTTGAAATAGTAGGTCATCGTACCAAGCTTCACGCCTGCCTCTTCTGCAATATCCTGGATTCCTGTATTGGTATAACCGCGTTCATAAAACAGCTTTTTTGCAGTATTCATTATATTTTCTCGGGTCTTTTTCCCTTTAGTTGTTAATTTTTCGGCCATACTTCACCCTGCTTTCTTTAATTACTAATGGAGAATTTTATTTTCCAATACAGTAATTGTACCATTTGATTCTCATGATAACAACCAATATTCTCAGTAAAAATATCGTCTTTTTCGCTGTTTTTTATATTTTCTTTTTCAATAATCGTTTTATTTATATCTTGATATATAATTCAATCACTACCATCTAAACCTTGGTATTGCAAAAGAAAATTGCATAAACAAAGTTACATCAATAACGAAAAAGTTTCATTTTGTAATAAAATAAAGATAGTTTTTTATATTTTATACTTGACAGTTATTTTTCTTTGTTGTATACTTATGTCATAAGTTAGTTATACTTAACTTAAGCGGCTAAACTGAACAACAACACACTCTCTCTGATTAATGCAGCCAATCAGATGAAGATTATCGAAGCACAGCGATAATCACTCACCGTAACATGTGAGAAGTATTCCTATTAAGACAAATCCTTTTAACAATCAACTTCGTTCAAATACCAATGAATTGTTTAATCCACTTTCAAAAGCTGCTGAAACTAACTTATTAATTTCTTCAAAAGTGTTTCGGGAAATGATACTCCTTCTTTTGGAGCCTGCCAAGGGCAGGCAGGCTCCTTTCCCAACACATCCAATTAACCTCTCTTGAATTGATGAATGCTATCATTCATTGTTCATTAAACAGCCTGCAGGCTTTACTGGCAGGCTTTTTTTATTTAGACTTTATAAAAGCTTAGCTCACAATAATCATCTCCCTTCCCTTTATAATAAGGACGACTAAATCCAACTTTATCTTCCATACCTTCAAAAACAGTTTTTTCAAATTCACAAAATAAAGGAGCTAAAATGACGCAATCATTTGCTTTTAAAACATCAAAAAATAGACAGGCTTTAATATCAAAGCACAACTTGCTGCGTGTATTTTCAATCAATTCAATATCCCATTCTTTTTCAGAAAAATAATCGCTATAACCTTCCGCTACCTTTTTTCGATAGTTCGCAAAAAAGAACGGCGTTGACGACAGCCTCTCCAGCTCTCTAGACATTAAAACAGCATACCCTTTCATAAGCGCTTTTAATATTTCCTCGGTTTGCTGCCATGAAATTTTTATCTTAAGCAATGCCTGATATAACGCTATTGTGCGCAGCACAATCTCCCGCATCTGCGGCAGCTCGCCCTTTGTCTCTTCAGACGATTCTTTTGTCAGCAAAGCATCGTAGCTAAGCTCAAAAGACCTGTAGGCTTTACCTCCTCTTTCAGTTCCGAGCATTTCCAAAAGCAATAATCTGCATTTTTCAAGTAATTCCTGTTTATTGATTGCCGCTCTCATATTTTGTCCTTTCTAAGATGAATAACAAAAAGGCCGGATCTCTGCCGGCCTGTAAAACTAAAACTGCGCAAATCCTTTTCCAAAGTCAACGCACTCTTCCTCACCATCACTATCTGGTGTTTCCTGAATAATCAGCCCTTCGTCATAAAGCACTGCCCCAGCTTCACGAACACGATCCTCCCAGTCTCTCATCCATTCACCGTCGCCCCAGCCGTAAGAGCCAAACAAAGCCACTTTTTTATCTTTTAAGTTGGCTTCAATATCCGTAAAGAACGGATCAAAATCGCCTTCTTCAAGCACTTCTGCCCCCATCGACGGACATCCGAAAACAATATGATCATAATCCGCGATTTTGTCTTTGCTAAAATCCGTTACAAAAAAAGTCTCTGAACTTTTCCCACCTTTTTCAATACCGTCCGCAATACGATTGGCCATTAATTCTGTATTTCCTGTGCCGCTCCAATAAATAACTGCAATTTTATCCATTTTTATTCTCCTTTAATGATTTTATCAACCAGCTTGCATTAATTGTCTGATTGAGGCTCCCCGATTAATATAGCTGCAAACTACATCTCGGCATTTTGTATATTTTTCAAATAATTTCAATTTATTTTCAACGTCCGAATATACCTTCCAACAACCACACACCTGGCAGTTTTTTCCCTTATTGAGGATAAACCCTTCAACATCTTCTATGGGATATCCCAGAAAAACACCAATTTCGTGTGGAAAATCTCCTGTTGCACTTACATTTTTTTTAAGGTTATCCAGCAGTTCATTAAAAGTCATATTTTCTTGATAACCATATTTTTCTAAAAAGTTTATTACTTTTGGTTCTTTAAGACTCTCTGTAAGCTTCTTTTTTTGATAAACCAGAACCAATACGCGACGTTCTGTTTCCCATAACGGTTCAAGGTATAAACCTTTATGATTCAAAAAGGCATTATACTCAGATAACAAATCTGAAATATCTGCAAACTGCTTCTTTGCGCAGCAGATGAGATTCGCTTCTTTTATTCCCATCAGGGTTGGGGCACAATGAAAACCCAGTAATTTATCAAAATCATTCAGCATCTGTCTTATTTCCCCTTTTATATGTTCAATGATTCCAGCGTTAACTTTGGAATTATTGTTAGTGCTAGCTAACTAACTAACTAAAAACATCTTAGCACGCGTTTTTTATTCTGTCAATACCTTTTCATTAAATAGGAATGATTATAAATCAGTTAATATTACGCTATTTTTTCTCCCGAAATTGAATCAATCGCTAAATTCTTCTTGACAATATTATCACAAAAGGTTAAACTTTAAACAAGATATCAGATGCGGCTAACATTTTTATGAGCATCTAACTGAATTAGGAGGTATGAATGATGCCGTTAAGTATGGCCCGTATGGGAGAACCAGTAAGAATAATGAAAATTAATGGTAAAGATGAAACAAAACGTTTTTTAAATAGTTTGGGATTTGTTATTGGTGATAATGTCACTGTCGTTTCTCAACTAGGCGGCAACATGATCATCAATGTTAAAGATACACGAGTTGCAATTGATAAATCAATGGCAAATCGAATAATGATCAACGAATAAGGAGATATGAATATGAAAACTTTAAAAGCCACTCCATGTGGTCAAACAGTAAAAGTTGTAAAAATTGAAAACAAAGGGCCAATCAAACGTCGTATTATGGATATGGGAATTACCAAAGGTGTCGATATATTTGTCCGAAAGGTTGCTCCTTTAGGCGACCCGATAGAAGTAACAGTACGAGGTTATGAGCTATCACTTAGAAAAGCTGACGCCGAAAGTATTATTGTAGAGTAATTTTATTTTTATGTTTTTGTTAGTTTTTTCTAATCATGTATAGATAGTAAAACAAATATCGAGTGGACTAATTTATAAGGAGTATAATTATGAAGAATGTTTTAGAAAATGATAAGTTGACTTTTTTTATTGGCGGTATTGCGGCGGCCACTCTTGGTGTAAAAGCTTTAAAGAGTAAATGCGCCCATAAATTCTTTGTAAGTGCTTTAGCCTCTGGTATGAAATTGCAGGATGATGCTAAAGTAATGTATGAAAATATCAAGGAAGATGCTGTTGATCTCTGTTATGAAGCAAAACTCGAGTCAAAAAAAGCTGAATCTGCTGGAGAATAAGGAGTAGTCAGACTATGAAATACACCATCGTTCACGATATGCCTGGACGCATTCGTCTGCGTTGCGGGCGTAATGCTTTTTCTCTTGATGAAGGCTACAGTATAACTTCTGTTTTGATGGCACAAACCATAGTTACCGACGCAAAGGCTTCCAGTATCAACGGAAGCCTTTTAATTTTTTATGTCGATGACTCCCGTTCTTTACTTTTAGACTTCATTGATACTTTAGTGCCTGCAGAACTTCCCGTCATACCGCCAGCCGAGAGAGACACCACTTCTGAAGTTGACGCAGACTTTCAATATGCGCTTGCGTTTAGAATTGTCCGCCGATTACTTTTCCGGGGGCTTCTTCCCTCTCCTGTCCGTCATGTAATCACTTTATTCCGCGCTGTCCCCTATGTTGTGCGCGGAATAAAGAGCTTGCTTAATTTCCGTATTAATGTCGATGTTTTAGATGCATCCTCCATTGGCGTTTCTTTAGCACAGGGAGATTATAGAACCGCAAGCTCCATTATGTTTCTCCTGTCGCTTTCAGATTTACTGGAAGACTACACAAGGAAAAAAACAAAGCTTGCCCTGGCAGGAAGCTTGTCTGTCAATGTTGACACCGTATGGAAACAGGATAGTTATGGCAACTTTATAAGCACACCCATCAGCCAGCTTGAAGAGGATGATACTATTATTGTCCGTACCAGCGGCACAATCCCAGTAGATGGTACTATCTGTGAGGGTGAAGCCTACATTAACGAAGCCTGTATGACGGGCGAATCTCAGTCCGTTTTAAAAAAAGCGGAGGATTCAGTCTATGCAGGAACCGTCGTTGAAGACGGCAGCATTGTTATAAAGGTACGTGCTATTGGAAACGGGACTCGTATGAACAAAATCATCGAGCTTATTGACCAATCTGAAAACCTGAAAGCGGATGTACAGAGCCATGCCGAAAATTTAGCGGACTCCATTGTTCCCTTCAGCTTTCTGGCATCTGGTCTGGCGTTTTTACTCACCAGAAACGCGACAAAAGCGGCCTCTGTCCTGCTGGTTGACTACTCCTGCGCCATCAAACTTGCAACACCGATCTCCGTCATCTCAGCTATGCGTGAAGCCGCAAACCATAAAATCGTGGTAAAGGGTGGGAAATTTCTCGAATCTTATGCTCTGGCAGATACCATTGTTTTTGATAAAACCGGAACGCTCACCGTTGCCTCTCCAAGTGTCAGTGAGGTTATTCCGTTTCCACCGTATAATAGGACAGAGGTTCTGAAAACCTCGGCCTGTCTTGAAGAGCATTTCCCTCACAGTGTTGCTCACGCCATTGTTCACAAAGCAGAACAGGAAAATCTAAAGCACCGTGAAGAGCATGCCGAAGTAGAATATGTCGTTGCACATGGGATTCGTTCAAAGCTTCACGGCAAAAAGGCGCTTATTGGCAGCTACCATTTCATTGTAGAGGATGAATGGATTCCCGTAACGCCAGAACAAAAATCCATCATCGAAGAAAAAGGTCATGGCAAATCGGCGATTTTCTTAGCTTTGGGTGACACATTGGCCGGAATGATCTGTATTGATGACCCTCTCCGTCCAGAAGCTGCTGAAACCATACAGGCACTCCGCGAATCTGGCATAAAGAAAATTATCATGCTTACTGGCGATAGTGATGAAGCCGCGAGAGACGTCTCAGCCCAGCTTGGCATTACGGAATACCAGGCGCAAATTTTACCAGAAGACAAGGCATCAGTCATCGAGCGTCTGAAGGAAGAGAGCCACCAGGTTATCATGGTGGGTGACGGCATTAATGATTCACCGGCTTTAGCCGCTGCAAATGTCTCTGTTTCCATGAAAGATTCCTCTGATATTGCCCGTGAGGTTGCTGATATTACGCTACTCAGCACAGACCTCAGAGCACTTGTTACTTTGCGGCACCTCAGCCTGTCTTTAATGGAACGCATCCAAAAAAATTTCCATGTCATCATTGGATTTAACAGCCTGCTGCTGGCAGGCGGGCTCATTGGGTTTATTCCTCCTGCTGCCTCTGCCTTTTTACACAATTTTTCTACAATGTTTATCAGCGCGGCCAGTATGCGGCCCTGCTTAAAGCCACCTGTATGATCGATTATCTGAAAGGAGTTTTATGAAAACACTTTATCTTATTATTGGTTTTTTATTCTTCGGGCTTGGAGCCATCGGTGTTATCTTGCCGGTGCTCCCAACCACCCCTTTCCTTCTTGTCGCAAGCTATTGCTTCGCGCGGGGCAGCAAGCGGTTTAATGACTGGTTTTTGAGTACCAAAATTTATCAAAAACATCTGGACAGCTTCGTTAAGGAACGAGCCATGACACTGAAAACTAAGATTTCTCTTCTGTCCTTTGCCTCAGCTATGCTGATCCTGGCGTTCTGTCTGGTCGATGTCATTTATGCGCGTATCCTCATCATTGCGGTAATGATTTTTAAATACTACTACTTCATCTGTAGGATTAAAACCATTCAGGAGGTACAGAATGATTGACAAACGCCTGACACATATGATGGGTAAGGCTAACCACTATATTTTTTTAAATGTGTTCTTTAACTGGATCTGTCTTTTAGCAAACATGGCGATTGTTTTCACCATCGCCTGGCTTTTGCAGAATATTTTAACAGACGGTATTGAAAGCATTAAAATATCCGGCTATCTGGTAATCATTTGTGTGTCTTTGATTGTACGGTTTGCCGCTACTCTTATGGCTTCAAAAATGTCTTACGCAGCTTCCTCCGGTGTAAAAAAAACATTGCGTGAAAAAATATATGAAAAACTTCTTCGCCTGGGCATAAGCTACAATGAAAAAATTTCTACAGCCGAAGTAGTTCAGGTTTCTGTGGAGGGTGTTGAACAACTGGATATTTATTTTGGCAAATATCTTCCGCAGCTTTTTTATAGTCTTCTCGCACCGTTAACCCTGTTTGCAGTTCTCTCGTTTGTTAATTTGAAAACCGCACTGATCCTTTTGATCTGTGTGCCGCTTATCCCTGTTTCAATTGTAGCTGTACAAAAAATCGCCAAGAGGCTTCTATCAAAATATTGGAGTACCTATACAGAACTAGGAGACAGCTTCCTTGAAAATCTTCAGGGGTTGACGACCCTTAAAATTTATGAGGCGGATCATTATAAAAATGAAGAAATGAATGCTCAGTCCGAAAAATTCCGAAAAATAACCATGAAGGTCCTCACCATGCAATTAAACTCTGTAACTGTAATGGATATTATCGCCTACGGGGGCGCTGCCGTCGGGATTATTCTGGCGGTCACAGAATTTATGAAAGGAAATATTTCCTTTGGCGGTACCTTTGCACTGATTATGCTTTCAGCGGAATTCTTTATCCCATTGCGTCTGCTGGGCTCTTTTTTTCACATCGCAATGAATGGAATGGCCGCATCGGATAAAATTTTTCGTCTGCTTGACTTTGATGAGCCTGTCCACGCCGCGGGTAATATTGATCCAGAGGACGCGGATATTCGTTTAAATCACATTGAGTTTTCTTATGATGTCGGGCGCCCTGTTCTGGAAGACGTCTCCCTAAGTATTCCAAAGGGAAAATTTGTATCCATCGCCGGAGAATCTGGCAGTGGAAAAAGTACCATCGCTTCACTTATTATGGGTGCTCATCGCAGTTACCGCGGCGATATCAGTATTGGAAAGCAAAATTTAAAATCCCTGTCTGAAGCCAGCATTATGGAAAATATCACCCTCGTAAGTCACAACAGTATAATTTTCAAGGGAACTGTTCGCGACAATCTTTTAATGGCCCAGCCAAATGCCAGTGACGAAGCACTGTACGCTGCACTCAAACGGGTTTGTCTCTATGATTTTCTTATAGAACAGCAAGGGCTTGATACTCAGATATTGGAGAATGGTTCAAACCTTTCCGGAGGCCAGTGTCAGCGTCTGTCCCTCGCGCGGGCGCTTCTTCACGACTCGGAAATCTATATTTTCGATGAAGCAACTTCTAACATAGATGTGGAGAGCGAAGAACAGATCATGGACGTCATCGAGGATCTGGCACATACCAAAACGGTTGTGCTGATCTCCCATCGACTGGCCAATGTGCGTTCCGCCGATCAAATTTATGTTTTGTATAAAGGGCGTATCATCGAATCCGGAACGCATACAGAGCTTTTGGAAAACAGCAGCTACTATGCAGATCTGTATTTTACCCAGACATCTCTTGAAAATTATGGAAAGGAGACTCCTGTCTATGCGCAGAAATCCCATCTCAATCATGATGAGGCTTATCGGGCTGGTTAAGCCGCTGATCCACATCATGCTGCTCACGATCCTTATGGGTGTTGCGGGCTATCTATGTGCAATTTTTATTACCATCCTGGGCAGCTATGGTATTCTTTCCATTCTGGATATCCAGAAAATAGATTTAAAGCTGCTTTTTATGGTCATCCTTATCCTGGGGCTTTTGCGCGGCGTGCTTCATTATATTGAACAGGCCAGCGGCCACTATATCGCGTTTAAGCTTCTTGCTATTATCCGTGACAAGATTTTTAAAGCCCTTCGCAAGCTTGCTCCTGCAAAACTGGAAGGCAGGGATAAAGGCAATCTGATTGCTGTCATTACTGGCGATATCGAGCTTCTGGAAGTATTTTATGCGCACACCATCGCCCCCATTGCCATCGCTATTATCACCTCTTTAATCATGGTAATCTTCATTGGGCAGTTTCATCTGCTGTTCGGTCTTATTGCCGTCGTCGCCTATCTTTGTGTAGGGCTTCTCATTCCTGTAGCCGCCTCACGGCTGGGGGCAGATAAAGGAAGAAGCTATCGGAGACTTTTTGGCGAGCTCAACACCTATTTTCTGGACAGCCTGCGCGGTTTAAAGGAATATATCCAATACCATTGCGGCCCCTCAAGGCTAAAAGAGATCACACGCCAGTCCGATGCTCTTGATATTCAGCAAAAAGCCTTGAAAAATCAGGAAGGTTTATCGGCTGCTGTTACAAATACAGTTATCCTGTTTTTTGATCTCGCGATGCTTTTTTCCTCTATTATACTAATGCGTCAGGGAATTGTCGGCTTTGAGGGTATTTTAATTCCAACCGTTGCCTTATTCAGCTCCTTTGGTCCAACCGCAGCGCTCAGCAGCCTTTCAAACAATTTGCTTCAAACCTTTGCCGCTGGAGAGCGTGTGCTGGATATTCTGGACGAAAGTCCAGTTGTTAGTGAAGTTGAGAAGGGTGTGGACATTACCTTTGACGGAGCCTCATGTAAAAACCTCTCTTTCGCCTATGACAACGAAATAATCCTCGACAATATTACCATGGAACTCCCCACCTCAAAGGTTATTGGTATTCATGGAAAAAGCGGCTCTGGAAAGTCTACCTTTCTTAAACTGCTCATGCGCTTTTGGGACCGCCAGTCCGGCTGTCTTGAGCTTTCCAGCCATGATATCCGAGCTGTCAACACCCATAGTCTCCGTAAAAATGAAAGCTATGTCACTCAAAGCACCTACCTTTTTAATGATACTATCGGGGCAAATATTCGTATCGCTCGTTTGAACGCCAGTGATGAGGAAGTGGCTGAAGCCGCTAAAAAAGCCGCTATCCATGATTTTATCACTCAGCTTCCTAAAGGGTATGATACTCCCGTAGGCGAGCTTGGAGAGTCTTTGTCGGGTGGTGAACGGCAGCGCATCGGGCTGGCCAGAGCCTTTTTACACCAGGCGCCCTTTATTCTTCTCGATGAGCCTACCAGTAATCTGGACAGCCTGAATGAAGGGATTATTTTGAAATCCATCCGGGAGCATGCCGCTAACCATACCGTTGTGTTGGTTTCTCACCAGCGTTCCACCATGGGTATCACCGACCTGGATTATTCCATAGAAAACGGGAGGCTCTCCTAATGGCATGTGTAAAATCTGAACAGCATATTATTGAAAAAATGATCCGCCTCTACTGCTTAAAAAAGCACCGCCAAAAAAACCTGTGTCCCGATTGCCAGGCACTTCTGGATTATGCTCTGGGCCGCCTGGAGCGATGTCCTTTTCAGGATTCAAAATCATTCTGCAGCCATTGTCCGGTCCACTGCTACAAACCGGAAATGCGAAAACGCGTGCAGGAGGTAATGCGTTTTTCAGGCCCCCGGATGCTTTTTCATCATCCTGTTTTGGTGGTTAAGCATATGATTGAAAGCAATCGCTGATGACAAACGGCCTTCTTTGAGGTAAAATAACCTCAAAGGAGGCCGACATGAAATATTTTTACTTGCTCGTTAATGATCAAAATATTAAAAACTGGACCCTCGTCAATCAAGTTTCGATAAGAAAAAATGGGAAAACACATTGCTATTTCCCGGATATTCTCTATCGTCATCCCTTTGACGAGGGATCTTTATATCTCTCTGTCGATGATGCTCTGAGCACTGATGTTACCGCTGCGCTGGAAACAGCTTTTAGAAAGCTTCCGCCCCATCGTATTGTTCTGCTGAGGATTAATGACAACCCTGAATGGCAAAAAACCTTTTCCCGCTGGAAGGCTATGCTTGAAAAAGATGAGGAGCCCTTTTTTACCCCAGAGGAATCTCTGCTGATGGAAAAAACAAAGTCCGCGCTTCGCCTGACTCAGACACAAAAAATCACTTTTACAAAAGCATGCGTTTCGAAAAAGCTCAGAGATTCAGCCTGCCTTTCTAATACTCTTCTCCCTTATACTGAGCTTAAAATTACCATCAAAAAAGAAAGGAGCTTCGCTTTTAATGCATTACTTAAAAACCTCTGGTGCTAAGCCCTTTTCACACATTTACATTGAGAAGGGGGCAGCCCATCATCCAAACACACAGGCTATTTTACAAAAAATCAATTACGACAGTCTTATTTATATTGATGACTACTCACAGATTTTCAACCGGCACCATCAGGATTTCATTGCACAGAAGCGTTCCCCAAATCTTATTTTAGCCCGAAAAAAACAGGATTTTTATTATGATGGTTCTCCCTACTGTGAAAACTTTGGACATGCACGCTTTTACTATACTGGTATTATCATGAACTGCCTTTATGATTGCAGCTATTGTTACTTAAAAAGTATCTACCCCTCCGGGCACATAGTTATTTTTGTCAATAATGAGGATTTCATCACCTCTGTAGAAGAGGATTTATTATCCAGCTGTGAGCCTCTTTATCTGGCCATTTCCTATGACAGTGATTTGATGGCGCTTGATCCGCTTACCCACTTTCTGGGTCCATGGCTCGCATTAGCTAAAAGACATGCTAACCTGACGATCGAGGTGAAAACAAAAGCCGGGCGTTTTCCCATCTCAGACCCGCCTCAAAATGTCATTTTTGCCTGGTCGCTGCTCCCCGATCCGGTAATCCATCTTTACGAACGTCATACCCCTTCCCTTGCAACGCGGATGGCGGCAGTATCTCAGGCGCTTAGAGCCCATGCGACAGTTCGATTCTCCATTGAGCCCGTAATGCCTATCAACAACAGTGCGAGGATATACCGCGACTTTATCGACAGCCTAGGAAAACAGTTTGATTTAAACCAGCTGCTGGATATTAACATCGGCGGTTTTCGAATCAGCGGTAAGCAGTTTAAGACCTTTTATAAAAAAGATCCGACCTGTCCGGTTTTTGCCTGGTCTTTAACCGAAAGCACCTGCGACGTCAGCTATGCAGATAGCGATGCTCTGATCAGGCAAATAGAGCGGGATTTGAAAAGCTTTGTAAAACCTGAAAAAATCATTGTATACCAAACCGCCCCTTGACAAAGAGAAATATAAACTATAATATTTAATTTAATGACTATTAATAGAAGGAGATTTTCTAAATGGAAAAACAAGTCGTAGCAGTGGTCGAAGGTAAAGAAATTTACAATACCGACCTGGAAGCTTTAATACAACAATTACCTCAGGAGCAGCAGGGCCAGTTCCGTACAAAGGAAGGGCGCAGAAAATTACTCGAGGAGCTTGTTG